>CAZLDK010000022.1:9000-19834 GCA_964558285.1 uncultured Spirochaetaceae bacterium
GACGTTGAGCACCAAGGTCAAGAACATTGCCTGGGAGCATATGAACGACCCCGTCGAGATCGCGATCGCTCCGGAGCATCTTACCGTCGAGAAAGTCGAGCAGCGTCTCTACCACGTTTCCAAAAGCGAGAAGATGAAGCTGCTCCTCGGCGTCTTGGCCCGGGAGAAGCCCGAACAGGCCCTTATCTTTACCAACACAAAGAGCGGCGCCGAGGAAGTGGCCGGGCGGCTGGAGTTGAACGGCTACAAGAGCCGGTTTATCATCGGCGATCTCCCGCAGAAGAAGCGTCTGCGCCTCATCGAGGACTTAAAAGAGGGGAAGCTCCAGTATCTTGTCGCCACCGACGTCGCCGCTCGGGGACTCCACGTAGACGACCTCGACATGGTCATCAACTACGACCTTCCCGAGGACCCGGAAAACTACGTCCACCGCATTGGGCGAACCGCTCGAGCCGGACGATCCGGTAAGGCCGTCGCCTTTGCCTGCGAACGGTTCGTCTACGGCCTCGAGGCTATAGAGTCCCTCATCGACATGAGAATTCCGACGGAGCGAGTTCGTGACGAGGACCTCGAAGAGGACCGGAGCGCCGGGCAGCGAATCCACCGCATGAAGCGGGAGCGTCCCGGAGACGACGGCCGCCGGAGGGACGGGCGCCGAGACGGTCGCAGAGACAGCCGCAGAGACGGTCGCCGAAGCGATCACCGGGGCGCCGAGGTGAAGCGACCGAGTCCAGGGCCCCGGAGCGAGAACCATCGAAGCGAGAACCATCGAAGCGACCGCCAACGACGGGGTCCGGGACCCCACGGCGTCTCGCCGAAGGTTTCCGAAACGACCGAAAAGTCCCGAAAGAGCGCCGGAAAGAGCCGGAGTACATCCCTCGAAGAGCGATTGAAGTACTACGAGGAGAAGTACGGGGAGCGCTTCGCCCCGGGAGACGAAAGCCGCGGTACAGGGAGCTCCAAGTCCCGGGGGCGGAAGCGGGACGACCAGAAACGTCCCGAGCGCCCTTCACAGCCTGCGGCTGCTGAGGACCAAAAGGGGCTATTCTCCCGGCTCCGAAAGCTCTTCTCGAGTGACAAGTAGCCGGCGGTCCTTGACATCCGGGCTATTTCACGATAGTTTGGGCGCTCTGAACACGAAAAGATCGATTATGGAGACGTTTGCATGGCGCGCATGACCAAGGCCCGGGGTAAGGTTGCTCGAAGACTCGGGGTCAACATATTCGGGAATCCCAAGTACGATCGGCTTCTCAAGAAGAAGCCCCAGAGTCCCGGAGAACCCAAGAAAGGGCGGGTCCGCCAGACCGAATACGGACGCCAGCTCGTAGAGAAGCAGAAACTAAAGTTCGCCTACGGGCTTTCGGAGCGACAGTTTCGAAACCTCTTCGAAAAGGCAAAATCGCTCAAGGGCGTTACCGGCACGAATATGCTGGTACTCCTCGAACGGCGCCTCGACAACGTGGTCTACCGCCTCGGGATGGCCACGAGCCGCTACCAGGCGCGACAGCTCGTCAGTCACGGCCACATACTGCTCAACGGGCGCAAGGTAACCATCCCGAGTGCCGTCGTCCGGGCCAACGATTCGATAACCGTCAGAGACCGAAAGGCTACCCGGGATTTGGTTCGTCACCTTCTCGCTGAGAACGCCTCTCGGCCCGTTCCGCCGTGGCTTATCGTCTCGAAAGACGACATGGTCGGAACCGTATCCATTCTGCCGACTCGGGACCTTATTCCTACCATCGCCGAAGAACAGCTCGTCGTCGAGTTCTACTCGAAGTAGTAGCCTGCCCGGCGCCATCGTACCATCTCCCTGGTTAGGATTACTGCCGAAGCCAGGGGGAGTATTGCGAAGAGCGCGTAGAATCCGAAAAAACCTACCGCCTCGATTACGAAGCCGCCGAGGGCGCTCCCAAGGACCTGGGGAATCCCCAGGGCGATAGCGCTGTAGGCTGCCAGGGCGATCCCCAATCGCTCGCGAGGGGTGTGACGCGCCACAAAGGCGATACTCGCGACGTGAAAGACACCAAAGGTAACCGAATGCAACAGCTGCGTACTCGCCAGGGCGACCGGGTTTCGCAAGAAACTCCAGAGACCGAGGCGAAGCGCCATAACCAAGAGGGCGAAGCGGACGAGACGAAGGGAGCCGAAGCGGCGGATCAGCCTTCCGGATAGGAACATGATCGGTATTTCGGCGATCGCCCCTAACGCCCAGTAGCCCCCGACAACCGAGACCCCGACCTCTTGGTTCAAGAAGATCGAGAAGAACGAATAGTAGCCCGACATCCCGATCCTGCCGAGGAATATTGTTACCAGAAAGAGCACCACAGGCCGGGAGAGACCAAGGACACCGTCCCGAAACTCCGGACCGGAAGGGGGCATATGCTCCGATCGTGCCGAGACTGGGTTGGCTTTCGGCAGGAAGTGAATCGAAAGGAGATAGAGCGCACCGGCGCCAAGAATCATCAATAGAATTCGGCGTGCCGAGGTGCCGTCGATAATTCCCGTCGCCTGGAGGATCAGGTTCGTGATGATGAAGCTGATGCTCCCGTAGACCCGGGTTGCCCCGTAGGAGGCCTCCGGGTCCTTCAGCGTAGCGTTCGTCAGAGCGTCGGTAAGGGGAACCGCTCCTTGGAAAAAGAAGCCGGAAACAGCCCCGAGGAGCATTACCATGACGATGCTCTCGAAGGTGCTCGCGGCCCAGAGTGACAGGGAGGAGACGATCACTACTGCCACCAGTACCGGCTTGTAGCGGCCCCACCGGTCTGCGGCGCGCCCGAGGGCTATGGGCCCGGCGACCCCGGCCAGTTGAAAGGCACCGAGGATTAGGCCGACTCCGCCGGGGGAAAAGCCGAGGGCAGCAAATAGTAGCTGAAGGTGGGGTATGACCACGCCAAACCAGACAAAGAGAAAAAAGAAACCGATGCGTAAGCTGAGGATAGGGTTCAATGCCGCCGTAGTATACTACACTCTTGTCCCTCGTGCCGCTGTCGCGTATCTTTGCCGGACATGCACGTTTCGACCATCCTTGCAGACAACCGGCCGTCTCTTAGTGTGGAGTTTTTTCCCCCGAAAGCACCGGAAGCTTGGGACGATCTCTTCGACACCATCGCCGATCTCGAGCAGCTTCCCATCCGATTCGTGTCGGTAACCTACGGCGCCGGGGGCAGCACTCGGACGAAGACCCACGAGCTAGTCACCAGGATTCGCAAACAGACGCGCTTTGAGCCTATCCCGCACCTTACCTGTGTCTGCCAGACGGAGAGCGAGGTAGGGGAGATTCTCGCCGACTACGCAGAGGCCGGGATCGACAATATTATGGCTCTCGGTGGAGACCCGCCGAGGAGCCGCCCGGAGGGATGCCCCGAAAGCGAGTTTGCCCATGCGATTGACCTTGTTCGCTTTATCCGTGGTTTTCCGGGGCGGGAGTTCGGGATCGGCGTTGCCGGTTTCCCCGAGGGGCACCCAGGAACGCCGAACCGGATTCGAGAGATGGACCACCTGAAGGAGAAAGTCGACGCCGGAGCCGACTACATCTGCACCCAACTCTTCTTCGACGTCGGAGACTTTGTCGATTTCGTCGAGCGGTGCCAGATTGCGGGTATCGATGTGCCCATTTTGGCAGGGGTGATGCCGCTCTTGTCCCTTCGGAGTGTCGAGAGGGTTCCGGAGCTTGCCCTCGGATCCCGCTACCCGGCTGCGCTGCAGCGACGCCTCGCCGCTTGCAAATCCGACGCAGACGTAGCAGAGGTCGGGATCGATTGGGCCTCCGAGCAGTGCAAACGCCTGCTAGGAGAAGGCGTCGCAGGCATTCACCTCTACACCCTCAACAGAATCGACGCGACCGTCGACCTTATTCGACGGGTCGGCGTCGACGCCTTCGAAATATAACGGGGTATCAGCCCTCGTAGCGGCGGCGAAACTCCTTCGCGACGGCTACCATATGCTCCAGGCTCCCAGTCGTTTCCTCCCAGCCTCGGGTCTTTAGACCGCAGTCCGGGTTGATCCAGAATTTCTCCTTCGGGATTACCTTGATGGCCCGCTCGACGACCCGGGCGATATCCTCCGCGGTTGGTACCACCGGCGAGTGGATGTCGTATACGCCGATTCCGATTTGCCGGTCGAAGGAGTGTTCCTCGAAGCTCTCGATGACGTCTCCTCCGCTCCGGGTCGCCTCGATCGAAATAACGTCGAAGTCCATCTTGTCTATCTGATCGATGATCTCGTTGAACTCCGAGTAACACATGTGGCTGTGTATCTGCGTTTCCGGCTTCGCCTTCGCGCAGCAGAGGCGAAAGGCGTCGATGGCCCAATCGAAATAGGCGTCCCACTTTCGCCGCTTGTTCGGCGCGAGTTCCCGGAACGCCGGCTCGTCTATCTGGACCATACCGATGCCGGCGCCTTCGTAGTCCGCGACTTCGTCCTGGAGGGCGAGGCCGATCTGGTAGGCGACCTCATGGATCGGAATATCCTGTCGGACGAAGCTCCAGGCGATAATCGTTACCGGGCCGGTGAGCATGCCCTTGACAGGGCGTTTGGTCAGGCTTTGGGCGTAAGCGATCTCTCGGATGGTCATCGCCGTGGGTCGAGAGACATCTCCGTAGATGATCGGCGGGCGGTAGCCCCGGGTACCGTAAGAGATAATCCATCCCTTTTGGGTAAAAGCGATGCCGTCGAGCTTTTCCGCGAAGAACTCGACCATGTCGGTCCGCTCCGCCTCGCCGTGAACGAGAACGTCGAGGTCGAGCTTCTCCTGCCGGTCTATGACGTCGGCGATGGTGCCCTCGACGAAAGCGCGATACTGCTTCTCGCCCATGACCCCTTTCCGGAAGTCCGATCGGGCTTTTCGGATCTCAGCCGTCTGGGGAAAGCTACCGATGGTAGTTGTCGGAAAGAGGGGTAGGTCAAACCGTTGCTCTTGAATCTGCGCCCGCTTACCGTAGTCCACACTCCGATCGAAATCCGCCGGGGTGAGCCCCGCCACCCGGGAGCGAACCTCTTCGTTCCCTCCGATCGGTGCCGCCTGCCATTCCGGAACCGCTTGTTTTCCCTCGAAACAGGCTGCGATGGTCCCGATGTCCTTTAGCTTTTCTCGGGCGAAGGCGAGGCGCTCCATCAGCGCCGGATCGAGCGATTCCCCCTCCAACGTTACCGGAAGATGAAACAGCGGCGCCGCGTTCGACACAGCGAGATTTTCTACCTTTGCGGCCAGCCGCTTAAGGTTCGCGACGGCTTCGTCGATATTCGTCCGCCACACATCCCGACCGTCGACTAAGCCCGCGATAAGGAGCTTGTCCTGAGGGAAGCTCAGCGATTCGATCTCATCGATGTTCTCGCGCCCGTGGACCAGGTCGAGACCAATTCCTGCGACGGGCAGCTTGTAGAGCTCCGAGAGGTAGTCGACCGAATCGTAGTAGACCACCAAGTTTATCGCACACCCAGACGCGGCGATAATCTCGTAGGCCATTGAGAGCAAGGCAAGCTCGTCGGGGGAGAGCTCAAATACCAACGCGGGCTCCTGGATGATCGCGGTGCTCCGCCCTTTGAGAGCGTCCCGGTACGTTGCCGCGACGGCTCGCAGAAACTCCGGGAAGAGCTCCTTCTTGATCCCTTTCGACAGCTTGAGAAACGTAAAGGGACCGATAAGGGAGGGCATTCCCCCGGTGTCACCGAATCGGAAAAACGCATCGGTATCGGCGACGAGTGCCGACGGATCGGTATCGTGGAACTCCGGGACAAGATAGTGGTAGTTCGTGTTGAACCATTTGGTCATCTCGAGGGCGTTCCCACCGCGGCACAGGGCGTAGTATTCCCTGAGACTCTTCGGACTGTAGAGACCGACGGCGATGGCCGTGTCGAGCATGGGATCGTAGAGCGTCATCTCGCCCGAAGGGGAGAGGTCGACCGACTCTGCATAGCGATCCGTCATCCACTGTTGTATATCACCGAGGGAAGCCAGGAGATTCTCTTCGTCCTGCGTCCCGCCGTCGCTCTTCCAAAAACCTTCAACCGCCCGCTTGAACTGTCTTTCGGATCCTAAGCGAGGGAAACCGTAGGCTATAGTTTGCATGCGAAGCATGGTTGCACAGATAGAAGGCGCTATCAACGGGTTTGAAATATGGAGGAATCTTCCGATACTCCTAGGGATAGAGGAACTCTGATGTACAAAATGCCAGTAATCTGTAAGGACCAAGAGCTAAGCGACCGCATCCATCAGGTATGCGAACGGTTCAGCGAATACGTTTCGCCGATTGTCTTCGAAGACGCGGACCACGCCCTTGAATTTCTGCGGTACGAGCTACCGGAGATCAGTGTGATCAATTATTCGGATTCCGGAATCGATACGGACCGGATAATCGACACGATCAAGTCGGATCCTTGGTTGCATTACGGCGGTCTCATCGTGGTTCACTCCCGGCGGGACGCCCAACGGGCCGCGGAGCAGATGCCGAACTCGAACATCATCAGCCTTATACCCCGGGGCCAGTTCGTCTCGAGCTTCTTTCGGGTCCTACGGATCGTCATCCAGAACAGTCAGATCCTGTACCAACGGGACCTGCAGAGTACCCTGACCGGCTCCATTGCCGGAACCTTTGTAATGGACAACGATCCGTTTAACGTCCGGGCGTACTCGAATTTGGTATCGAACTTCCTCTACAACTCGAACTTTATCGATCACGACGGGAAAGAGCGTTTGCACGTCGCCGTCTTCGAGATGTTGATGAACGCCGTGGAGCACGGAAACTGCGACATTTCATACGCAGAGAAGACCCACTGGTTGGAAAGCGAGGGCGATATTCTGGATCTTATTCGGGAGAAGACGAGGGATCCGGAAGTCCGAGCGAAACGAGTCTACTTCTCCTACCGCATTACCCCGGAGCGCTCGTACTTTACCATCCGGGACCAAGGTGCGGGGTTCGACTGGCGCGCTCAGATGGAGAAACGGAAGAAGGGCGTCAACCTGGGCCGCCATGGGCACGGTATTCAGATGACCGAGCACTACATGGAGAACCTTAGTTACAACGAGTCGGGAAACGAGGTCTCCTTCGAGTTCAGCCACCAGCCGGTCAGGAGCAACATCATCCCGGGAATATTCGCCAACCAGGAGGAACGGGTCTTCCACGACGGTGATACCGTTTTTACCGAGGGGGAGGAATCAAATTACCTCTACTACATCGTCGCGGGGAAGATGGCGGTCTACCACCGGAACGAGCGTCTATCGACCCTTACGGCAGCCGACATCTTTCTCGGCGAAATGTCCTTTCTCCTGAACGACCGCCGCTCGGCGACTGTAACAAGCGAGGGAACGTCCCGGGTGCTTCCGATCTCCAAGAACGACTTTATCAACGCCGTAAAGAGCAACCCGCACTACGGTATCTTTCTCGCGCGGCTCCTAGCCCAACGACTGTCGCGCCTCAATCGAACGGTTGTCGATCTCCGGGGAGCCGTCGGGTCGAGCGCCGTCGGTCAGGGGCTCTAAGCCTCCCCGGTGGAGCGGACCACCGCCTTGTAACCGAGGCGGTCCACGAAGTCACTCACCTTGGTTACTACCTCGTCGTTGCCGTCGTACTCCATTTGAATGGTATTGGTGCCTCGATCCACGAAAATATCTTTAACCCCGTCGAGCTTTCGTCCGAGGTGCTCGATGGCGATGGAGCACGATGTGCACGTTGCCCCTTCGAGGTCCAGAATCGCAAACTTGTGTGTCGTCGTTTTATCCATGCTCCTAAGATACATACCCGCAGTTTTTCGGTAAAGAATGGGCGGTTCGTTTCTGGTTTCGTATCTTGAGAGAACAGCGAGTACGCCGCTATTAGGAGGAAACCATGGCCTTTACGCTTCAGCTCGGAGAGCCGGCTCAACACTTTTCCCTGCCGGCCACAGACGGCAGAACCTATTCACTATCCGATTTCGACAACAGTCCTTACCTCGTCGTCTTTTTTACCTGTAACCACTGTCCCTTCGTCAAAGGATCCGACGAAGTCACCCGGAGCACCGTCGAGAAGTTCGCTCCGAAAGGCGTCGCCTTCGTGGGCATCAACTCCAACAGTGAGAAGACCAACGAGGACGACAGCTTCGACCATATGGTCGAGCGGATGGAAGAGCACAAGTTCCCCTGGGTCTATCTCCGGGATAAGGACCAGACCGCCGCGGTCGCCTACGGTGCACTCCGAACGCCGCATTTCTACGTCTTTGACAAGGATCGTAAGCTAGTCTACACCGGTCGTGCCGTGGACCAACCCCGGGAGCCGGAAAAGATTACCGTGAACGACCTGGACCGAGCTCTGGAAGAGCTGACCGCTGGAAAGCCGATCTCCGTCCCGGCGACCAATCCGATCGGTTGCAACGTCAAGTGGGAGGGGCAGGACGCCCACTGGATGCCGGCGGAGGCCTGCGACCTGGTATGATGTCCCGGGGAGCTCGAAAAGCCTTCGGCCGGGTCTTCTTTTACCTCGCCGGGGCGCTTCTCCTGGTCGCTCTGGCCTTGGCCGTCCAGACCCTGCTCTTTCTGCGAGGTGCCGAGGCCGCCGAGGGGACTGTTACGGGGTACGAAGTGGTTGAGAATGGCGCTCCCTTCGTCGGCGGTGGCAGCGACCTCTACTACCCCATCGTCGAGTTCCGAACGATCAACAGAGACCGAATCGAGTTTCGGGCCAACCGGGGGACCCATAGTCGGCCTTACGAGGTCGGCGGCCGGGTAATCGTCCTCTACGACCGGGATAACCCGGAGCGCCGGCGCCTCGACAACGTCTGGGGGCTCTGGGGCGGTTCCTTCGTCTTCCTTATCGTGGCGGCGGTTTTTGGCCTCGTGGGACTCGCGGTACCCTACAGCTTTATGTCGGGGCCCCAGCCGTACCGGGAGGCCGGCGCCGAGGAAGAGCCCACCGACGAGCCGGAGGAGCCGCAGATCTACAATGACTGAAAGCATTGCCGACAAAGAGCGCCGTCTCGCCTCCCTCGCCGAGAGGCTGATTCCGGATATCGTTGAGGGGCTCCGCCGGGGGGACGCGGCCGTGGAGATTGCCCAGCGCCTCGACGACCGGAACCCCGGCGTCGATCTGAAGACGCTCTACCGCTGGGTGATGTTCGTAGAGGAGCGGCTGGAGAAAAAGCGACGACGGGTAGGCGTCTTGGCGGCGGTTCTGCTGTGGGTGGGGTTTCTGGCTCTTCTCGCCGGGGTCGTCGGCATGACGACGGCCCTGGCGGTTCCGGCGCCTCGGTTTGCGGCTTTGGCCGGGGGGCTGATCATAGTCGGCGGAATAGCCGTTTGGAGAGTCGGGAAGCGGCGGGTCGGGGTTACCGCCGAAGAGATTATCGGGTAGCGAAAAACCGCGACACGAAGTGCTCCGGGGCAACCTCGGTGAGCCCCGGCCGCTCCTCCGTCGGATCGATCCCCTCGACCGGCGGTTTGGTTGGATCCGTCGACTCTTCGAAAGCGCTGATGCCGAAGCCCTCCCTGGCGCCCCCGGCGGCGAGCTTGGGTAGCGCGTTGTAGAGGTGCCGGGTGTAGGGGTGCCGGCGCTCCGCCACAAGGCGCTCGGACGGCGCCTCCTCCATCAACAGACCTCGGTACATTACGCCGATCCGGTCGGAGACGTAGGAGACGACCGCCAGGTCGTGGGCGATAAAGAGCATCGAAAAGCCGCGCTCCTTCTTCAGACGAATCAGCAGGTTGAGAATCTGCCCCTGAATCGAGACGTCGAGGGCGGAGACCACCTCGTCGCAAACCAAGACCTCCGGCCGCTGGATCAGAGCCCTGGCTATCGAGATACGTTGACGCTGTCCCCCGGAGAAATCCGCCGGGCGGCGCTCGAGGTCGGACGCTGCGAGCCCTACCTCTTCGAGGATCGCCGCCGCCTCTTTTGCGGCCTTGGTCGCTCCGGGCCAGTTCGGGGCGTAGCGGTACCCCGTCAAGAGGACGTCCTTCACGTTCATCCGGGGATTCAGGCTCTTCGCCGGGTCCTGAAAGATGTACTTGATCTTGCTCCTGACCGCTTTGAGCTCGGCTCCCCGGGCGGCGCCGACGTCGTATTCGGTGCCCTCGGCGCTCCGGAAGGAGATGCTCCCCCCGTCGGGGTCGAACATGCGGACGATGGTCCGCGCGGCGGTCGTCTTGCCGCAACCGCTCTCTCCCACCAGGCCGTAGACCTCCCCGGGTTCGATGGAAAAGCTCATCCCGTTGACGGCGTAGACGTACTGACCCACCGGTGCGAAGAAGCCTGCGTGGAGGTTGTAGCGCTTCTCGAGGCGGGAGACCCTAAGCATCGTTATCCCCCGCGTCGGGTCGCCGGCTATCGCTGTCCCCGGACTGGGCGCCCCCGGGCTCCTTGATCCCAGGCACCACGCACCGGTACGCCGTCTCGGCGGAGACTATCGCCGGGACCTCGCCCCGGCACTCGGGACGGACCAGGGGGCACCGGGGGGCAAAGGGGCACCCGGGCTCCGGGTGGAAGGGGTTCGGGACCGACCCGGGGATGGTCGGCAGAACGTCCCGGGTGTAGTGTTGCCCCAGGCCGAGGAGGGAGTCGAGGAGCGCCCGGGTGTAGGGGTGCCGGGGGGCGGATATCACCTGTTCCGCGGGACCCGACTCCATAATCAACCCGGCGTACATCACGACGATGCGGTCGGCGATGTTGGAAATGAGCGCCAGGTTGTGGGTAATAAAAACGATCGAAAGCCCCCGGTCCTTTTTGAGACGGAGTAGTAGATCGATAATTCCCGCCTGAATGGTTACATCCAACGCGGTGGTGGGTTCGTCGGCGATCAGTATCTTCGGGTCGGAGGCCAGCGCCAGGGCGATCATAATGCGCTGCAGGAGGCCCCCGGAGAACTGGTG
>CAZLDK010000023.1:0-16770 GCA_964558285.1 uncultured Spirochaetaceae bacterium
GGGACCGGGTCGCCGCCGACCCCGATAAGCGAGGAGACGCCGAACCCTTTTTCGACGATCATCGCCGTCACTTCGTTGGTCAGCGAGCCGGAGCGGGTCATCACCCCGATCGTCCCGGGGTTGTACACGCGCTTGATCCAATAGGGAAAAATCCCGAGCATCGATTTACCCGGGGAGATTACCCCCGAGGTGTTTCCCCCGACTACCTGGGCGCCTAGGGAGCGTGCGGCGGAGCGGATCTCGATCTGGTCGTGAAGGGGAATACCGTCGGCGATCGTCACCATGCGGGAAATGCCGGCGTCGAGAGCTTCGAGAACTGCGTCCTTCGTAAAGCGGGGCGGGACGAAGAGCATCGCCGCGTCGGCGTCGTGGGCGGCCCGGGCCCGGGCGACGCTGTGGTAGACCGGGACGCCCCGGACCTCTTGCCCCTCTTTTCCAGGGGTTACCCCGGCGACGACGGTGGCCCCCATGTCGAGCATATGCCCGGTCCAAAACGCTCCTTCTTTGCCGGTAATTCCCTGGACGATAATTCGGGTGTCTTGGTCGACAAAAATGCTCACGAGCGTGCCTCCCCCGTCGCGTCGGCGGCGAGCGCGACGGCGCGACGGACCGCCTCCTCGGTGTCATAGAGCGGCTCCAGCCCGGCGGCGCGGAGAGTTTTGTCCGCCTCCTCCTCGTTGGTGCCACGGATGCAGGTAACGATCGGCCGGTCCGGTTTGAGGTTCTTGATCGCGGTGACGACCCCTTCGGCCATCACGTCGGCGCGGGCAATCGTGCCGAAGGTGACGATGAGGATCACCGAGCTCTGGTTCTTGAGGCAGAGCTCCATCGCTCGCTGTGCCTTGTGGTAGTTGGGACCGCCAAACTCGAGGTAGTTGGCGACCTGCCCCCCCTCGTAGTTCACCAAGTCGAAAACGGTGGTGGTGAGCCCGGCCCCGGCGCACATCAGGGAGATGTCGCCGTCAAACTGGACGTAGGGGATTCCCTCCAGGGCGGACTCGTAGGCGGCGTCGGAGTCGTACTGCTCCCGGGCTATCTGGAACCGTGGCTGCCGGTCCAGACTGTTGTCGTCGACGATTACCTTGGCGTCCCCGGCGATGAGGGGTGGGACGGGGCGGACTTCCGCGCCGCCGGCGGCGCTCCCGGAGGCGGCAGGCGCGCTCCCGTCACTCCCGGTGACAAAAACCGGGTTGATCTCCGCGAGCTCCGCGTCGTTGTCCTGGAATACTCGGTAGAGTTGTCCCACGAGCTTGGCAAACGCTTTTGCCGTAGCCCCGGTTAGGCCGAGGTCGTAGGCGAGGCCACGGCTCTGGTACGGCTGGAGGCCCCGGAAGGGGTCGATGTAGACGCGCTTGATCGCCTCGGGGCGGTCTTTGGCGAGCTCCTCGATCTCGACGCCTCCTTCGGCGCCGGCAAGGATCACGTACCGTGCGGTTCCCGGCTCTGCGGAGATGGAGAGGTAGAGCTCCCGTTCAATCGGGGCCGCCTCTTCGATGAGCAGGGCGGGGATCGTATACCCCTTGGCGAGGATCTCCTCCGCAGCCCCGACGGCAGCCTCCGACCCGGCTCCCACCACCTTGATGAGCCCCGCCTTGCCTCGGCCGCCCATGTCGAGTTGAGCCTTGACAACCAGGCGGTCGGCACCGGTCTCGGCGGCTAGTTCGACGGCGGCGTCGTGGACGCGCCGGGACACACCGGATTCGCTCTCCGACCCGTCGGGAACCGGCGTGCCGTCAGGTTCGATTATCCGCACCAGCCGGGACGCCGGAAGGGGAATACCGGCGGCGGCGAAGAGCTCTTTCCCTTGAAATTCGAAAAGTTTCACGGGTGCTCCTTTAGCTAAGGCTGTAGCGTGACTGAAAGTCGCCCCACATCTCGTCGACGGTTGGCGCCCGGCCTTCGATCGGCTCGCTGACCCAGGTGACGTTGATGAAGTGCTTCCAGTGGATGTTTTCGGTGGTGACGTTACCCCCCCAGGTTCCGCACCCTAGGGTAACGGTGCTCGGCATGCCGTTGAAGTAGTTTCCGCCGTTTGCCGGGGCCTGGGGCTGGCGAACCATAATGCGGCTTGTGCGCATTCGCTCACCGAGGGCTTCGATGTATTCCCGTTTCCAGGTGTGGATCCCGCAGGAGTGCCCGGTCCCGGCGTTATCCGTCAGGCGGGTAAGGGTTTCCACCGCTTCTTCGAAGGTGCTGTAGCGGTACAGCGTGAGGACCGGGGAGAGCTTTTCGTCGGCGAAGTGGTCTTCCTCTAGGGGCTGGGTTCCCTCGACGAGGAGAATCCGCGTGTCTTCGGGGACGGTAAGGCCGGCGTCGGTCGCGATGACCGCGGCGCTCTTTGCGACAATCTCCGGGTTCAAGCCGATGACACCCTTCTTGTTGGGACGCCACATCCAGTCCTCGAGTTTGGCGCGCTCGTCGCCGGTCACCAAGTAGGAGCGTTCCGCATCTTGGAAGAGACGCAGCGCATCGTCGTAGAGGCTGTCGTGGATGATGACACTGTTTTCGGATGAGCAACTGGTTGCGTAGTCGAACGCTTTGCTCAAGGCTATCTTTTTGACCGCGTCGGCGACGTCGGCGTCTTCGGCGATAATCTGGACCGAGTTGCCGGGACCAACACCGTAGGACGGGGTCCCGCTGGAGTACGCCGCTTTGACCATGGCACCGCCGCCGGTGGCGAGGACGAGGTCCACCTGTTTCATCAGCTCATTGGTCCGAGGGATGGAGGGTTCGTCGATGATCTGGACAAGGTCCTCCGGAGCGCCGACGCGCCGGAGCCCGGCACGCATGTACTCGATCGCCAGGGCGCTTGCCTTTGCGCCTTTCGGGTGGGGAGCGAACACAACTGCGTTGCGCCCCTTCAGGATTCCCAGGCCGTTGGAGGCGGGGGTGGCGGTGGGGTTGGTCACCGGCAGAAGTGCTCCGACGACGCCCACCGGTTTGGCGTACTTGGAGATGCCGGTGGCCTCGTTTCGCTCGATGAGGCCAACCGTCTTGGCTGTTTGGAGGTCCCGGAGGACACCCATCACCTTGACTTTGTGCTTGGTGATCTTATCCGGGACGTTGCCCATGCCGGTTGCTTCCACCGCGATCTTGGCGAGCTTGGCGATGTTATCGTCGTTCCATACCTCCCAGCCCACGGAGAGGCAGAGGTCGTCTATCTGCTGCTGGGTGTAGTTGGCGATCTGCGCCTGGGCGGCGCGGGCTCGGTCGAGGTAGCCGGCGACGAGTGCTACATCGGGGTCCTGCGAGGTGGGGGCGCTCATTTAAAGTTCCCCTCCTCCAGCTTTTGCACTCTGTCGAAGGCGCCGGAGAGCCATTCCGCCCGCTCCTCCATCGTCTCCGTAAAAGAGAGGGCCAGCCAGCTCTCGACGATATCGATACCCAGTTTCGGCGCGGTAATCCAGCCCCCCATGGTGACCACGTTGGAGTTGTTGATGATGCGCCCTTTCTGGGCGGCGAATATGGTGTCTGCCACCACTGCGTAGACACCTTTGTACTTATTGGCGACGATCGCCATACCCTGCCCGGTACCGCAGATCGCGACACCGCGGTCCGCCTCACCGTTCTGGATCGCCTTGGCGACTTTCGGTGCCTGTACGTCGTAGGGGTTTGCCTCTTCTTCGCTCGGGGCGCCAAAGTCGAGAACCTCGACGTCGTCCCGGCCGGCGAGGTACTCCGCCACGGCCTTCTTGAGGGGAAACCCCGATTTGTCGCTTGCAATCGCTATCTTTGTTTTTCGTGCCATCTGTGTGCTCCTTGAGTGTGGAATCGACCCGGGCCTCAGGCGCCGACGGGTACTGATTTTCGTTGCAGCAGACGCTTGGTCTCGGCGGCGATATTGGCCGCGGTCAGACCGAACCGCTCCTGCAGGTAGTCCTGGGTGCCAACCTCACCAAATTCGTCCTGAATGCCGATGCGGCGCTGGGGCACCGGGAAGCGGTCGGTCAGTACTTCCGCGACCGCGCTGCCAAGGCCGTTTCGTACCTGGTGGTTTTCGCAGGTCAGGATTGCTCCGGTTTTCGACGCGTATTCGACGATTAGCTCTTCGTCGATCGGTTTGACCGTGTGCATGTCGATGAGGGCAACCGATACTCCCTCGGCGGAGAGTTGCTCAGCGGCGGCGAGTGCTTCGGCGACGCAGATTGCACCGGTCGCGATGATCGTTACGTCGGTGCCGTCGGCGATGACTTTTCCCTTGCCAAGCTGGATTTCTTCGCTCGCGTCGTAGATCGGGACGATAGCCTTGCGGTGGAGGCGGAAGTAACTCGATCCGTACCGGTACGCAATCTGCGGAAGCAGTTTGGCCAGACTGACCGGGTCGCTGGGCTCGCAGATCGTGATACCGGGAATGGTCCGCATCAGACCGACATCTTCGAAGGACATGTGGGTTCCGCCGTTGAAAGCGGCTGCAACGCCGGGGTCGGTTCCCGTAAGTTTGACGTTCTGCTTTGCGTAGTTAGCGGAAATAAAGAACTGGTCGAAGGTGCGCCGAGCGGCGAAACAGGTAAACGTGGCGGGAAAGGGAATCAAACCGGTAGCGGAGAGCCCCGCGGCGATCCCGACCATGTTGGCCTCGGCAACGCCGACATCGAGGGCGCGCTCCGGATACTTCTCTTTGAATGGTACGGTTCCGTTGGCACGCATCAGGTCTGCGTCGAGGACCACGATGCGATCGTCCTCGTCGGCGAGGCGGGTCAACTCGGCGCCGTAGACGGCGCGCATCTCGTCGGCATCGGTGGCTGTGGCACGGGTTATCCGGTAGTTCATACGATGGCCTCCTCGAGCTTGTTGAGGGCTACGATCAGCTTGTCACCCTCTTCGCGGCTGATCGGCATGTTGTGGTTTTTGAAGTCGCCTTCGATTCCAACCAGGTCTTTACCTTTGATGGTGTCGGCGATGATCATCGACGGTCGTGAGGTTTCGGCGAGGGCGCGCTCGAGGGCACCGTCGAGGGCCTCGAAATCGTGTCCATCCACCTGTTGGGCGAACCACCCGAAGCTTTCCCAACGGTCAACGAGACGGTCGGTCTTCATGATCTCGTCGCTCGGCCCATCGATCTGCATCTTGTTGTAGTCGGTAAACGCCACCAGGTTGCCGAGACCGTACATCGCCGCGGACATCGCCGCCTCCCACGTCTGGCCCTCGTTCGTATCTCCATCACCGATCAACGCGAAAACACGTCCCGGGAGCTTCTGGATACGGTGGCCCACCGCAATCCCCACCGCCGCAGAAAGCCCCTGGCCCAGGGAGCCGGTGGTCATGTCGATACCGGGGGTACGGTTCATGTCGCAGTGGCTCGGAAGGTTGGTTCCCCCCTGGTTGAGGGTGTGTAACATCTCCGTGGGAAAGTAGCCCCGGTCGGCGAGCACCGAGTAGAGCGCCGGGCCGGCGTGGCCCTTGGACATTACAAACTTGTCGCGATTCTCCATCTTGGGGTTGCCGGGGTCGATATTCATGTGGCGGTAATAGAGAAGAACCAAAATTTCCACGATGGAGACGGATCCGCCTATGTGGCCCACGCCGAGGTGAGCGATTTCGTCGACGGTAAGACGCCGGATTTCCAGCGCCTTTCTCTTTAACGCAAGCGCGTCCTGGGTTGTCATAACTGCTCCTATGCTTTCTACCTGAAAATAACTATTAGAAAGTAGCACGCTCTGGGGGTCCTGTAAAGTGGTTTCCCGATAAGACCTAACCTTGGCGCGGCTCTGCTCGACGGCGTGGTGACAAATCTGCCCCTGTACAGGCCCCTCGTACCGTGCTACCGTCGGTTATATTTTTTTCAAAAAGAAACCATAATGCATCACCCATTACGCAACAATGACATCGGAGAGAGCAACGAGAAGCTCGTCCTCAATCTCATTTTTCGCAACGGCGGAACCTCCCAATCACAGATTGTGCAGCTGACGGGGCTCAAAGCGCCGACGGTGTTTCGGATCTTTGCCCGCCTCGAAGCGGAGGGGTTCATCCAGCCCTGCCATCCGGAAGGAATGCCCGACTCGTCCCGGACTACGGAGCGCAAAGGACGCCGGCCTAACTACTACTGCGTAGAGCCATCGAGCGGATATGCGATTGGGGTGGATTTTTCCCGATTGGCCGCTTCGGTAATCGTGGTCGACTTTGGCAACCAGGTGATCCACCACGAGGCCTGCGACCTGGAACCGACGCTCCCGCGGGACGCCATTCTAGGGGTCCTCGAGGAGCTCATTACCCGGGCAATCGCCGCAAGCGGCATCACCGCAGAACAGATTCTGGGCATCGGAATAGCAGCGCCGGGGGTCGTCGACACGGTGACCGGTACCGTTCTGGAGTACGAGCGTATCGAAGGGCTCGGCGGCTATGCGATCGGCGCCCACTTCGAGAAGCGCTTCGACGCGCCGGTGCTGGTCCACAACAACGCCTCGGTTATCGCCGCAAGCGCCTACCACTACGGTGCCGCCCAGGAAGAGAACAGTCTTCTCGCGGTCTTGGTCCGTTCCGGCGTGGGTGGGGCACTGGTCAACCACGGTGAGGTGTTCTTAAACGGGTCCGCCACCGCCTTGGAGGTCGGGAGGATGCGCCCCTTCCCAGACACTAACGAGCCAATGGAATCGATCGTCTCGGAACCACCGATGCTGGCGCTTCTTCAAGAACGGTTCGGTGTTACCAGCTGGGCGGAAGCGGAACAACGGCTCTCTCTCGAAGAGGTCCGCCCGGTGCTCCACCGCGCTGCAGAGGTGTTTGCCGCAACGCTGTACAATCTGCACCACCTCTTTCACCCCGAGGCTATTCTATTAATCAGCCGCTTTTCCCTGCTCGGCGAGATGCTGAGGGTCACCACGGAAGCGGCGTTACCCACTACCCGGGTTATTTCACTGGTCTACGACCCGGTCCAGGCGTGTTACGGCGCCACTGACATGGTGTTCAAGCAGTTCTTTCGGATGAGTCTGTCCGGAGCCTAGACCCACTCCATCCCCGTCAGCCGTGCGACCCGCCGCAACGTGTCTGCATGGTGCCCCGGGACGATGCAGAGGTGGTGGGGCATGCCTATCTGGACCATCTCCTCGAACCAGTCCGGGACGTCGACGTCGTCGGTGACAAACCGTCCGTTGGTTGCCATCAGCTCCCGGGTCGGTGCTTCCGTTCGGCCCTCCAGGGCGGTCATATGGTACTCGCCGTCGTAACGCCAGATGCGGAACGCCGTTACCTCCTGAACCGCCGCAATCGTTGCTTCCACAACGGTTGGCTTCTTGTTGTTGAACTGGACACCGAGACGAGGGCCCCTGGCCGAACCGATAGGCTCGCACAACTGGAACGGCGCTGCGCCGGTGTGCCAGATCGTGATGCTGTTGGTATCGTGCTCCAGCCAGTCCGACAGGTACACCGGGCCGATCTCCGCGCTCTCGGCGATCCGGGAGCAGAGCGCCCCGTCCACGTCGCCCTCCATCGCGATGGGAAACCCCTCCGAGACAAGCCGCGCGAGGGCGAGGTACGGCCAGTGTCCCACCTCGGTGGGAAGGTCCGGCCAACAGCGGAAGGCGAGAACGTCGAAGGCCTCCTCCGCAAAGTAGTTCCGAAACGCCCGGTAGTACCGCGCCTGCATCTCAAGCACCTCGTCTACGGTGGTTCCGGCGGCGATCACCGCAGCAGCAAAATCCGGTCCTTCGGGAACGCCGAGTTTCTTGAACGCCGCGAGGTCTTCGGCGATATCTTCGTCGGTAAGGCTCCTGACGCGCTCGATCAGTTCCGGAGTGTTGAGATGGTACAGTTGTGAAGCGAGGCTGTCGTTGAGAAATACCGGGTCGGTGTGGAAGTCCACAAAGCCCGGGGCATGGTATCCGATCAGTCCCACACTGCGCCCCACGATGGAGTCGGCGGCGTGCACCGCGGCGATCGCTTGCCGGAGTCGTGACTCGGTAAGGGAATCGTCGGGATCTCCGTAGACAATCTCCAGGGGGTGACCGAGCTGGCGCAACGTGGCTCCCATGACGTGGGTGCCGACCAGAGAGTTGGCGCTAATCATCGCGCCGGTCGGCTTTTCCGTTGTGGCCCAGAGTACGAGGGGCTTGTCCCAGAGACGGGAAAGCAGCGGCGCCAGACGGCCGTCGGAGATCGTGGGCTGGACGAGAAGCATCGTCGTGACACCTGCGCGGCGACACTCTTCCACCGCGCGTTTTAACTCCGCCTGGTCGGCGATGTTCTGCGACGGCGTGACCACCTGCCAGGGGAACGCCTTGAGCCGGGCGGCGATTCGCTTCTGTACGGCGGCGCCCCACTCCGGGTCAAACCCCGGGCGTTTGCGTCCCATAATCATCAGTCCAATGACCGGCCTTTCGATCACACCCGCGGTGCGCGCCTCATTGCCTCGTTGTTCTGCCTCTGGAGCTCTGCTGTTGCTCATCTGCACCCTCTTGATACGGCGAAATAGTTATTTTCCGAAACTAATTAAAAGTACACGAGATCTCCGGTCCGGTAAAGGGGATTTCGGGTGACGAAACAGAACATAAAGGCTTCGACACGTCGCTGGGGAACCCCCTTCAGGCGGCAAGCTTTCCTCCGTATTCTGCAAATTCCACCTCCGCCGAAGGGAATTTGTTGACAGCGCAGCATACCCGTGGTTTACTTACTTTACGAAAGAAAATTAGGAGGTACGTATGAAAACGAACCGTTATGTAGCACTTTTTGTCGTGCTACTGTTCGCGGCCCTGCCCCTGTTTGGCGGCGGCCAGGCGCAGGACCAAGGCGAAATCGTTCTGACATGGCCCAGCATCTGGGTTGGTCAGGATTCCAAGGCCGATGTGATGGCGGAACTGGTGGCGGAGTTCAACGAAGAGCACGCCGGGAGCATCCGCGTGGTGGTGGAACCGCAGCCCGATTACGACGGCTACGAGGACACGATCCGGACGCGACTGGCCGCACGACGCCCGCCGGACATCTTTACCTTCAAGCTCAACCCGACAACCGCTGCCTACTACGGAAGTGACATGTTGATGGACTTCTCCGACGATCTCGAAGGGGACTGGGGAAACACCTTTAACCAGGGAAACCTCAACACCTCGACGATCGACGGCGCCACCAAGTCGCTTCCCTACGAGATCGCCTTTACGCCGATTTGGTACAACACTAGGCTCTTTGAACAAGCGGGTATCGACAGGTTCCCGGAAACGATGGACGAGTTTTGGGAAGCTACGGAAAAGCTAAAGGCTATCGGTGTAGTCCCGACCAGCCAGATGACCGGGGGTACCAACTCCTGGACCTCGATGCTGTGGTACACCCACTTCCTCGGTAGCTTTGGCGGCCCCGACGCCTACAGCCGGGACTGGGACGACCCTGCGTTCGAAGAAGCGGCGGCGATTCTGAAGCGACTCTACACCGATGGCAACACCACCCGGGATGCGATCGGCGCCGACGCCGGCGTATCAAGCGGCCACTACATGGCGGAACGCACGGCGATGTTTATAAACGGCCCCTGGTTTATCGGAAACATCCGCGACAACGCCCCGGAGGTCTACGCGGCAACCCAACTCGCTCCGGCTCCCAAGGCGGGTGAGCATTACGGACATCAGGTTGGCTGGCTCCACACCAATATTGCGGCGGCGGCGACCGACGACCCTGCGCGGCGAGAGGCGGTTATCACCTTCCTGAAGCACCTCACCAGCCCGGAAAGCTCCCGACGAGTTTCCCTGGCGGCGGGCTCGCTACTTGCGGTAGAGTTTGAACTGCAACCCGGTGACGAAGTCGATCCGCTGCAGCAACAGTTTATCCAAGCTGGGAACGAGGCGAAGTTCCTCATCGACCACATGGAAGCGGCAAAACCCGTCGACGTGGTGTTCGAGCTCGGCCAGGCGATCGGCGAGATGGTTCTCAACGACCGCTCTCCGGCAGAGTTTGTGGATATGCTTGAAGCTGCGGAATAGCCCCCGCGGATAGTTATGAGCCCCGGCACCGCCGGGGCTCTTCTCTTTCTAAACCGGTAAACCAACTATGAGTACATTGAAGAAACGGAATAGAAACACGAAATGGATCGTCCTTTTCCTCATGCCGGTCATCGTTTTGATCGGGGCATTCTTCATCTATCCAATCGCGTTTCTTATATTCCTCAGTTTTATGGAATGGAACGGCATCCAGTCGATGTCGTTCGTCGGTCTGGAAAACTTCAAAGAGCTCTTTGCTGATGGAGTGTTCCAAACTTCTATTCAGAACAACCTGATCTGGGCACTCTCGGCGGCGCTGCTGCAGATTCCCCTCGCGCTCCTGTTGGCCCTCGTCCTGACCCGGGCGCCCCGGGGATGGAAATTCTTCCGTACCGTGTACTTTCTCCCGAACGTAATCTCCCTCGTTGCGCTTGCGATGATGTGGTCCGCGCTGTACAACCCGGAGTTCGGATTGATCAACCACATCCTCGAGTCGATTGGGGCCGAACATTTGACCCGCAACTGGCTGGGAGAGATCGACACGGCCCTCCCGGCGGTCATCTTTTCCTATCAAATCTACGTAGGCTACTTCATGGTCATTATTCTGGCCGGGACGATGTCGGTGCCTCGAGAGTTCTACGAGGCGGCGGTGATGGACGGCGCGAATGTATTGCAACAGGAGATCTATATCACTCTGCCGGTGATTCGTGGAATCATCGTGACCGCCGGCACTCTCGCAGTCGCGTTTGCGCTACGACAGTTCGAGACGACCTTTCTTATGACCGCCGGTGGCCCGGCGAACCGGACCCCGGTTCTCGGACTCTTTATGTACCGTCGGATGGCCGGCCTGGACTACGGCCAGGCAGCCACAACGGGGATCTTGCTGATCGCCCTCGGGGTGGTAGTGCTTACCGGCCTCCAGCGCATCTTCGGAAAATCCGACGCCGTCGGCGACGCGAAACAGTAAAGGAGGGGAGAGAGATGGTACAGGATACGTTAACGCAGACGAGCCTCCCGATTCGCGCGACAGCCAACGGACTCAAGTGGCTGTTGCTCATCGGCTATCTGGCAATCGCGCTCTTTCCGCTCTTGTGGCTGACGGTGTCGGCTTTCAAGACGAACTTCGAAATCGAGACCGCTCCCTTCGGCTTTCCGGGGACGCTGCAGTTCCAAAACTTCACCAACGCGATTACGATCTCCGGGCTCCACCAGTTCTTTCTCAACTCGGTCTTCGTCGCGTCTCTCGCGACGGCGCTCAACCTGTTTGTGACCTCCTTGGCGTCCTTTGTGATAGCCAGGGAATCTTTTCCCCTGCGAAAGACCATTTTTACCGCCATTACGGCCGGGGTTCTGATACCGATTGTGGCGTTTATGGTTCCCTACTACACGATCATTGTTAACCTGGGGCTCTACGACCGGCTACTGGCCCTGATCGTTACCTACGCGGCCATCAATATCCCGATATCCACCTTCCTTATCAGCAGCTTTATGACGTCGATACCGAAAGAGCTGGAAGATTCTGCGGAGATCGACGGGTGCAGCTTTTTCCAGCGCTACAGCCTCATCATCATGCCCCTGGCACGACCGGGACTGGTGACAGCAGGTACCTTCAGCTTTATCTACTGCTGGAATGAGTTCATCTACGCGCTGCTCTTGACCTCGTCCCGAAGTGCCCGGACTATTCAGCTGGCGATCCGCTTCTTTACCAGCCAGTTTCGTACCGACTACGCGGGAATGTTTGCGGCGATCGTGCTGACGATGATCCCAACCGTATTGGTCTACATCTTCCTGCACGACAAGATTATCTCCGGTCTAACCGCGGGTGCGGTGAAGGGCTAATCCGGCGGCGTCGCGGCCCGGCAACCCCGAGGAAAAAGGTACCAAGAGATGAACCCGTGGACTCGCGTCGGGGAATACCGCAACCGTCTCAAGAACGGACACGTCTACGACAGCGTAAGGCGAAACGACGACCCACCTCGCTGGAGGGCGAAACCCGACAGCCACGACGACGGCGTTCTGGCCGGGCTCTTTCTGGGCGGCATCGGCACACCGGTTGTCGGTCGGAACCTCGACGGCCGGTTCGCCCGGTGGCACCTCCAACCGGGCTACCACATCAACCAGGCTATAGAGAGCGCCTTCTTTGCCCTTCGCTGGTCGTCGGCGGGTGACGACGCAACGGCTGGGGCGCCCTCCCCGCCGAACGCTGTGCCGCCTGCACGCGAAGACCGGCCCGCAAGCGAACGTGTTCCCACCGGCTACATCCGCCTCGCGGATTCTTCGACCCCGCGGTTCCGTCGCACCGTCTATTCCCTCTTTCCCGTCATTCACGAACACTACCGCGGCGACGAGGTACCGGTGGAAATCGTTCTCGAGCTGTACGGTCCGTTGGTAGCGCCCGGTAACATGCCGACAACCCCGGTGTGGCACGCGACGATTACGGTGATGAATCACTCACCAACAGCCGTTGCGGTGGATACGGTCTGTTTTTGGCCCAACCTGCTCGGGTGGCGTACCGGTCGGATGACCACAGTGGACCGGCCGGCGCGGTCGTGGCCGGGTCAGACTCACGCCGGTAACACCGCCGTGGCGGTTCGGGAGACGAAGGAGGACGGAACAACAGTGGTGGCGGCCCTTCAACAGCGCAACCCCGGCCGTGAGGTGCGTGAGGAGATGGAGGGTGAGGTTGCGGTGTACGCCGACGGCGACGCCGGTGACCGCGTCTCCGTCGAGGCCTGCCTGAAGGCCGGGACCACCAAGATAGACCGTCCTCCGGAGAATCAGGGGCACACGGTGGCGTGGGCGGAAGAACACTTTCGCCGCACCGGGAGGCTCCCGGGCACGGGTGCCACGTGGCGGGCCCGCTGGGATGAAGCGCTGGCGTCGGCGGTCCACCGCGGGTTCGACGTGGCTCCCGGGGCATCCCGTAGCGTGACGTACACGGTCGCCTTCGACGTGCCGCTGGTTACCTTTGGTGAGGATCGGCACTGGTACCGTCGGTACACCCGGGAGTGGGGAACCACCGGCGGGAACGCGCTATCGATCGCGGCGAATGCTGCGGCGGCCGCCGAGGCCACCCGGGAACAGACCGACGCCTGGCACGCGGCGGTGCTTGGCGCGACGGGCGCGGCGTACCCCTTGCGTGTCCGGGGCGCGATGATCAACGAGCTCTACTTTATAAACGGCGGTGGTTCGGTCTGGGTAGACCGCTGGGCCCGGGAGCTCGACAGTCACCTCCCGGAACCACTGTTGGGTGCCGGGGAGCACGCGGCTATCCTCGAGGGCTACGACGTGGGGTATTACTACTACAACACCACAGATCTGTGGCCCTACGCCTGGTACGGTATAGCCCGCTGGTGGCCGCGGTTCGCCGAGGTGGTCTTTGACGATCTGCTACAAACAATTCCCCTAGAGATTACCGAAGAGCGGATCTTTTACCGCAGCGAGCAGTGGGGCAGCATACTGACCGCCGGCAAGCTTCCCCACGACGTAGGTTCGGTGATGGAGGACCCGTGGCATCGGCTGAACGGCTATCAGATGCGGGACGACTCCAACCTCTGGAAGGACCACAACCCGGGGTTCATCATCACCTACTACTTGTACGTCAAAAACCGTGGAACACCGATTACTGAAGGCGAGTGGCGCACCATCCGGACCGCCGGGGAGTTTGTTCTGGCGCAGGACTCCGACGCCGACGGCTTGCCAGTCCACGACGAGTTCGGAGACAGCACCTGGGACAACCTGGGCATACGCGGCCACGCGGCGTACAGCGGCGGCATGACGTTAGCCGCTTTGGCGGCGGTGGCCGCCTGGAGCCGTGAGCGCGGCGACGCGGACCTGGCGAAGGAATGCGAAACGCGACTGAGTCGAGGAACCGCGGCCTTTGTCACGCATCTGTGGAACGGAGAGTATTTCCGCCTCTGCGATGAAGGGCGCTATACCGAATCGCTTATGGCTGACGCGGTGATCGGATTGTACTTTGCGGACATAGCCGGTTTGGGTCACCTGATCGTCCAAAACAACGACCAAGCCGGCATCCGGCGCGAGCAGATCGTGGCGCATCTACAGGCTGTCGTGCGGTACAACCTCGAGCAGTACCACGAGGGCCGGATCGGCCCACTCCTTGTGGCGGCGCCCGGCGTTACGGCGTTCTCCGGCGACGGCGGTGATGAGCTTCAGGTAAACGAAGTTCTTCTGGGGTCCGCGTGGATGACCGCCGCGATGCTAGCCCACTACGGCCTCCCAGAGGAGGCTCGTCACGTCGCCCTTGCTCTCACCGAGACGGTCTACAACACCGACGGCAACGGCGGGGGCCTCCAGTTTCGTACTCCCGCGGCGATCGACGGAGCGGGCCGTTTCCGGGCACCGATGAATATGCGTCCCCTGGCAATCTGGTATTTCGGCCATTCGATCGACACTAGCAACACAGATATCGATGCGGAGAGGATTTGATCCAATGCACACCCTGAACACAGAGGCCGAAGGCAGCACCGTTACCGTCGAGTTCGGCAATCGGCTGATTCTACGCCACACCCCGGACGCACCGCTCCTGGAAATCGGCAACGGCACCCCGAGCTACCGGATGAGTCACGGCAACTTCAAGATCAAGCCAGGACTCCGCTCCCGCACGCCGTTGAGGTCGTGCCGCGTTGACTCCAGCGATGACGCAGCGGTGCGCCTGGAGCTGGCCCCGGAGGATACCTCGGCGCCGGTTGTCGCGATCGAGATGAGGGTTGACGGAAATCGCGTTGTCGCGACGATCCGGGCGCTCTCTGACGCGACGGAATACGACCGGTTCTTTCTGCGGCTTCCCGCTGAGCGCCGGGAACCGATCTACGGCGGCGGCGAACAGTATTCCCGACTGAACCTTCGGGGTAGCCGCCTCCCGCTGTGGACCGGGGAACAGGGAGTAGGCCGCGCTCACAACCTTACCACCGCCCTGGCAAACCACCACAGCGACGCCGGTGGCCACTGGCACTCGACCTACTTTCCTCAACCGACGTTCGTCTCTGCTTCCGGTCGCTTTCTCCATCTCGAAAGCAGCGCCTACACCGTCGCCGACTTTACCGCCGCCAGGGTAGATGTAATGGAAGTGTGGCAACGGGAGTGCACCCTGCATATCGGTGTGGCCGGCGATCTGGCGGCGGCGGTTTCCGCGGTGAGCGAGCTCCTCGGAAGACAACCTCCGCTCCCCGAGTGGGCGGACCGTGGCATGTGGCTGGGGCTCCAGGGTGGCAGCGCGGTAATTCGGGCCAAGACCGCCGCGGCACGGGATAAGGGAATTCCGCTTACGGCCTTGTGGGTACAAGACTGGGAAGGGCGCCGGGTCACCTCCTTCGGCAGTCAGCTTTTCTGGAACTGGAAGTTCAGCCGAGACCTCTACCCGGACGCGGCGGAACTGCTGGAGGAGCTGCGTCGGGAAGACACACGATTCCTCGGATACATCAATCCCTTCTTGGCGGTCGAGGGAGACCTGTACAAGGAGGCCCAGGAGCGCGGCTACTGTGTAAAACGAGCCGACGGCAGCGACTATCTCATAACAGTAACCACCTTTCCCGCGGCGCTCGTGGACCTGACCAACCCCGCCGCTTTCGAGTGGATCAAGGGAGTCATCAAGGAACACATGCTCGGCGCCGGACTCTCGGGTTGGATGGCCGATTTCGGCGAATACTTGCCCACCGACGCGGTGCTGCACCAAGGCGACGCCCGCAATTTTCACAACAGCTACCCAGCCGAATGGGCCCGGGCCAACTACGAGGCGATGGTAGAGGCGAAGGCGCTATCCGACACGGCGATCTTTATGCGTGCCGGTTATACCGGGAGCTCCCGGTGCACCCACTCGATCTGGGCCGGGGATCAAATGGTGGACTGGAGCCGCCATGACGGCCTCCCTTCGGTAATCCCGGCGGCGCTCAGCGCCGGTCTCTGCGGCGTCGGCGTGCACCACTCGGATATCGGGGGCTACACCACGCTCTTTCACAAGAAGCGGGGCAAGGAACTATTTCGGCGGTGGGCGGAACAGAGTGCGTTTACTCCTATCATGCGCACCCACGAGGGAAACCGCCCCAGATCCAACTGGCAGTGGGACTCCGACGAAGAGACGGTCGCCCATTTGGCACGGATGGCGCGAATCTATGTCGCCCTCCGGCCGTATCGCCGCGCGGTTCTGGAGGAGTACCGTGACGCGGGGCTTCCGGCGCAGCGTCCGGTCTTTCTGCACTATCCGCAGTGGTTTGACGTGCCTATGCGTATGCAGCAATACACCTACCTGTTCGGACGAGATCTGTTTGTGGCGCCGGTGCTGAAAAAGGGGGTACGGACCGCGCGAACTGTTCTGCCCCCGGGCAGATGGGTCCACCTCTGGACGGGACGAGAGTTCAGCCATACCAAACCGACACGGGTTCGGGTCGCTGCACCACTCGGCGAGCCTCCGGTTTTCTATCGGCCGGAGAGCAGCTGGAAAGAGCTGTTCGTTTCGACCGCGAGGGCAGCCAAATGATGTCGCGGGAACAGGAAATCGCCACGAAGCTGGGACGCCTACGGGCCTGGATGGAGGAAAGTGGTCTGGAGGTAATGGTGTTGCGCCGCATCGCAAGCCTGGCGTGGATTACCGCCGGGGCGACAACCTACGTCGTCACCGCGAATGGAGAGGGTCCGGTTACGGCGGTAGTTACGCATAACGGCGCCTGGCTGCTGACGAACTCGATCGAAGGTCCTCGGCTTATAGAAGAGGAGCGGCTCCCGGAACTGGGATGGGAGGTGATTACCCATCCCTGGCACGACGCCTCGAAGGCGCTTACCCCGGCGGCTGTTTCCGGAGTTAAGCTGACACCGGAGGTCGCAGGCGCGGACGTACCCTTCGATCGAACACGGAACCTCG
>CAZLDK010000023.1:16780-19728 GCA_964558285.1 uncultured Spirochaetaceae bacterium
GCCTACGTAGTCGGTTGCTCGAAGTCGAAGACGCGCGATTCGCCGCACTCGGTGCCGAGTGTGCCGAGGTGATGAGCGCCGCCGCCGAGGCGGTGGCACCAGGGCAGAGCGAATACGAGATAGCCGGGCACATCGCCGGAGCGTCGCAACCCCGGGGTATTCAGGCGGTGGTAAACCTGGTGGCCACCGACGACCGGATATATCGCTACCGTCACCCTCTACCGACGGCAAAAACACTCAACCGTCACGCGCTCCTCGTCTTCTGCGGCCGCCGAGACGGACTGGTCGCTTCGATAAGCCGCGTGGTCCATTTCGGACCGGTCCCGGAGGAGCTGCGGCGTATCCACGAGGCGGTGGCTTATGTGGACGGTCGGGCGCTGGCGGTGAGCCGGCCGGGACGCACCCTCGGAGATGTCTTTGGAGAGATAGAGGCAGCCTACCGCGATGCTGGGTTCCCTGACGCCTGGCAGGGGCATCATCAAGGTGGGGTGACCGCCTACGAGCCGCGGGAATACCTTGGCCTTCCCGGCAGCACCGACGTGCTCGAGGAGGGAATGGTGGTAGCCTGGAACCCGTCGCTTCCCGGAGCCAAGTCGGAAGACAGCGTCTTAGTAACCGCCGACGGACCTGCGGTGCTCACCGGGACCCCGAAGTGGCCCGGAATCGAGACGGTCTCGGTGCCGCGGCCTGGAATCCTGGTGCGGTAGTCGACCCCCCCTCTCACCTCTTCTGACGCACCAGAACCCGCCACTTCCCCTTTTCCGCCTTTTCCAGCCCGAGGATTTCGTGGCCTTCTTGCTGCAGACTCTTTGGGACGTTTGACGCGCTCTCGCTGTTGTCCACCGTGACGCTCAACACCTGCCCCGGGGAAAGCTCTTCGAGGGCGAGCTTGCTCTTGATGAAGGTGTAGGGGCAGACTTCCCCGGAGAGGTCGAGCTCGGAATCGATCGTGTAGTCCATAACACTATTCTCCCTATTTCGCCGCACCCTGGGCCGGGGCGGCTGACTGTGCTATTCGAAACACCACCGCCGTCGTCAGCCAAACGCCGCCGATGGTCGCTACGGTGGCCCAGATGCTCCCGATGGAGAGGACGCTGACGCCGGTGATACCGTGGCCGATGTTGCACCCCCCGGCGAGGCTTGCTCCCCACCCCATCAGTACACCGCCGGCAAGGTTTTGCAGGAGGCGGCCGGCGGAGGGAACCCTCAACGAGAGGTCGCCGCCTCGCCACGCCGCTGCAAAGGCGCCGGGTACCAGCCCTATCAAAAACCAGCCGGCCCAGTTGATGCCGGTCCCGTCGCCTGACAAGAGCCATCGGGAGATGGCGTTGGTCGGCTGGACGATGCTGAGACCGTAGTCCCGGTACTCGAGGGAAGAGAAGTACCACGCCAAAATTGCCACGAGGCCCAGGACGATGCCGGTCAGCCACCAGGGCCACCCGATGGTAAAGCTGCTCTTCGGCGAGCGGATTAGGAAGAGCGTGATGATAAGAACCAGCGCACCGGCGACGATCCACCGAAAGCCGAAGCCGGGAAAGAACCCGTCGGCGAAAGCACCGGGCAGGTTGTAGAGGGAGGCCTCTTCCCCGGCAATCGAAATCTCGTGCCCCGTCGCCCAGGCCCGCACCGGCCGAAGCACCCCCCGGGTGACCATCAAGCCGCCTGCGGCAAACCCGAGCAAGGCCACGAGCGACCCGGTCATTCCCTTGGCGGCACGGTAGTAGGTACCCGAGACGCATCCGCCGGCGAGCACCATACCGCCTCCGAAAACGAGGCCGCCGATAAGCCCGGCGACGACGGTAAACGGAGCCCGGGCGGGGAATACGATACCCAGCTGCTCGAGGAGAAGCAGGGCGGGAATGTTTATCGCCAGAATCAATAGCCAGGTCCGGACGATACTGTGCTCTTTCTCGAAGGCGAGACTCCGGAACGCCGAATGCATGCAGAAGCCCCCGCGCTGCAGGGCGTAACCGCCGACGAAACCGGTAGCGAGACCGGAGACGATGCTCGTCAGAAGCATGCGAAGCCTCCCCCGGGGCGCAGGGTAACCCCGGCAGCCGTGACCGTGGCGGCGCCGTCGGTTGCGCTGCCGGCGCCGACAAAGTCCGCGGGCAAGTACACACGCCTCTGCCGGCCGGTCAGGTCGAGGACCATCGAAGCCCCGTCGCCGCCGGCATCGCCTGTGGACAGTCCGTGGAGTGTCCCGTCGTCTTGGCGGAAAACCGCGGCGAGGGCCGTCGGCGGCCGGAGAACGGAGCGCTCCCGCCCCCGGGTAACATCGACTAAGACCAGGGCGTCACCGGCGGAGGTGAGGGCGTAGAACTCCCGCGAGTTGGGGTGAAAGACGCCCCCGGCGAAGGAGCCGTCGAGGTAGCCGACTACCCTTCCCCGGGCCTCGTCGACGACGGCGAGGCCGCTCTCCGAGGCGCCGACGAGAAAGCGGAAGTTCGGGCTGATGTGCCAATCGTAGGGGCCGCCGTCGAGGCGCAGGCTCTGCACCGTTTCCCCCGAATCCGCGAGGGCGTAGACCAGCTCGCCGCCGCGGTTTCCGTAGATTCTAGTGCCCCGGCGGTTAAAAGCGAGGGCGCCGCCGGAGAAGGTAGGCGCCGCGCGCCCGGGTCCGGTGATTCTCCCCTGGCGGTGGGGTAGCTCGACCCAGGAGGTCCCGCCGGTGTGCGCCAGAATGGTCGACCCCATGGTACTAAAGACGATGCTCCGGGTTCCCTCCGGCAGGTCGACCGCCCAGACCGGGAGATGCGACTCGGCGTCCACGACGATTGCCCGGGATGCCTGCGAGAAGACGAAAAACACGTAGCGGCCCCCCGGCGTGGGGACGATCTGGGGCGACGGCGCCGCCGCTGGGCCCGTGTCCGGTGCCGCGCCTGGTACCCCGCCCCCGGGGGCGAAGCCGTCGACCCGCAGCTCTCCCCGGCGGACGATTGCGCCGT
>CAZLDK010000024.1:0-19490 GCA_964558285.1 uncultured Spirochaetaceae bacterium
CGTCGGTAAGGATGGCGGCCCGCTCGACGATGTTTTCCAGCTCCCGGACGTTCCCCGGAAAGGGATAGCTCTGAAGCGCCCGAATCGCCTCGGGGTCGATCCCGGAGACGCTCACGCCGCCGCGTCCCCTTAGCTTCCCGAGAAAGTGGCCCACCAGGACGGGGATATCCTCCGGGCGCTCCCGCAAGGGTGGTAGGTGGAGGTGGATGACGTTCAACCGGTAGAAGAGGTCCTCCCGGAAGCTTCCGTCGGAGATCCGCTGTCTCAGATCCGCGTTGGTCGCCGCAACAAGACGGATGTCGATGGGGATAGAGGTTGTGGCGCCGAGGCGCTGGATTCGCCGGTCCTGGAGGACCCGGAGAAGCTTGACCTGGAGGGGGAGGGGCATCTCGCCGATTTCGTCGAGAAAGAGGGTGCCCCCGGTGGCTACTTCGAACATTCCGCGCTTTCGGGCCTCGGCGCCGGTAAAAGCACCCCGCTCGTGGCCGAAGAGCTCGCTCTCCATCAGGTTCTCAGGGATCCCTCCGACGTTGATGGCGACGAAGGGGCCGTCCCGCCGGTCGGAGAGGGCGTGTATCTTCCGGGCGAGGACCTCCTTGCCGGTGCCGCTTTCGCCGGTTATCAAGACCGAGGAGTCCGTCGGGGCTACTCTTTCCGCGATCCGATACACCTCGTTGAGTTTCGGGCTTGCGGTTTCGGCGACGCTTTCTCCCGCGTTCCGAACCTCCGCCTGTCGCCGGAGACTCTCTGATTCGATGGCCCGGACAATCCGCATCTGCAAATCTTCGGGGTCGAAGGGTTTGACCACGTAGTCCGCGGCGCCGGCTTTCATCGCGGCGACGGCGTCTTCGACTTCGCCGTAGGCGGAGATCATGATAACCGGGAGCCCCCGGCCCTCCTCTTGGAGCCACGTGAGAAGCTCGAGGCCCGTCATTCCCGGCATCTTTAGGTCGAAGATTGCACCGTCGAAGGCCTCTTCCTGGAGGAGCTTCTGGGCCGAGAGGCCGTTCTTCGCCTCCGCGGTCTCGATGCCCGAGAGGGCGAGATAGCGGCAAATGCTCTGCCGGATGTTCGTCTCGTCGTCAGCTATCAGTAGTCGCACAATCATCCCCTTTCGGAAGCTCGATACGCACCGTCGTGCCGCCGCCGGGGGCGTCGTCCAGGGAGACGCGTCCCCCAGCGTCCTCGACGAACCGGCGGACGACCGCGAGGCCAATCCCGGAGCCGCTGTCCTTCGTCGTAAAGAAGGGATCGAAAACCCGGTCCCGGAGCTCCGGCGGAATCCCGGACCCCGAATCGGTTACCAAGAGGACCACCGTTCGGTGCCGCGCTTCGACGGCAACTGTGATCGGTGGGGTAGTCCCCGGGGGCCCTTCCGGGGCGTCTTCCGGGGACCCGGTTGCCTCCACCGCGTTATCGAGAATGTTCCCGAGAATCGACCGGAGACGACCCGGGTCGACGCAGACCGGGTACTCTCCGGGTTCTATCCGCAAGCGTGCCGGGTAGCCCAACCGGGTGACGACGTTTCTTACCGCCTCGGCCAGGTCGAGGCGCTCCCGGCGATCCGGGGAGGAGGTCAGAAACTGCCGGACGTCCTCGGCGAGGGAACCGATCCGGCCGATTTCGTCGTTGATGGCCGAGAGGGTTTCGTCGTGGCCGGGGCCGAGTTGTTTGCGCAGTATGGCCGTCTGCAGCCGGATCGCCGCGAGGGGGTTTCGAATCTCGTGGGTTAGGGTCCGGGCGGCGGCGCCGAGCTGCGCCAGGCGGGCGTTCCGCCCCGCTTCCAACTCCGAGCGGCGCAAACGGAGGTAGGCCCGGACGACCAAGGCCGCAAGGATCAGGGTAATCAGAAAGACCGCGACCAGACCGTAGCTCCGGGCCCGGAGCTCCGGAAGAAGCGCCGACGTGTCAATGTCGATCAGGACGGTCTCTTGGGCCTCAGGGCCGGGCGTCATGCGGCGAGAGCCGCCGCCGGGGGCCATGCCGCCACCGGGGGGCATTCCAGGCCCCGGGGACTGATCCCGGCCGCCGGGACCCCGGGGCGAGCCGAAGGGGATGCGAAGGGGCCTGAGGAGGCGAATGCGTTCCCGGCCCATCCTGATTACCCGAGGGGCGTCGACCGGACCGGTTGTCCGGAGCCGGGCCGGCGCTTCTCCGACAACAAGGTCCGGCCGCCCCTCGGGGCCGTAGACTCCGAAGGAGAGTACCGATTCGGGAAGCTCCTCCAAGGAAGTCTCGCCGGTCAGCCCCCCCCGAATATAGGATTCGATCAGGATGCTCGCCGTGCGCTCCGCCTCGTAGGAGAGGACGAGGGTGTCGTATTGGGCGGTGCGCTGAAACAGAAGCCCGAAGACGACGGCCATCGAGGCGGTGACCAGGAGCACGACCAGGGCAAAGATCAAGCGGTGTCGTCCCCGACCTGCTGTTGTGCGCACTCCTCGCCCTCCGTCGTCTATCGTACTCGTTCTTATGGTCGCTGACGATTGAAGGCTACCAGATGTTGCTCCGACCCCCGAAGCAGGTTTTCGTATACCCGCCGGATGTCTTCGTTTACCACGGCCTTCAGATCTTCCTTGAGGTCTGCTATGTCAGTTTCCTCTATCAGAATACCGACATTAATGGCATCCTGCCGAGAGCGGCTCCCCTGGGCAACCAGGGTATCGTAGAGCTCCTGGAGATCCCGGTTTGCGAAGCTCCCGGGGGCCCGGCCGGCCGCCGGGTGGTCGTTCAGAGGCGCGGTCAACGCCGCGCCTCGAACTTCAGATTAGAACCGGCGACCCTGGGGTCCGAACTGCCCATCCTGGGGAGCAACGGGCCGGGCACCGCGACCCGCCATGGGGCGGCCGCTGACGCGGTTGCCGGGCTGCCGGGGCATGTTTCTCGGGCCCCTCGACGCTTCGTAGACGGTGCCGTCGATAGTGGCTCGCTCGACCATCAGATGGCCGTCGGCGTCCCGGACGCCCTCGCCGGAGCAGTCGATCAACAGGCCTTCGACGGCGATGGTCTCACCGCTTTCCAAGTCGATCTCTTGCCGCCGGTAGCCCGGGGCGCTCAGGCTGTAGACACCGTCGGACGTATTGAGGTATGCACCCGTTTCGTCCTCGGTGTAGGTGCCGGTCATGCTGACCTCGGCACTCTCGGACATCCGGTAGCTGCCACGGTTCCAGTCGTCGTTCTCCGGAACCCCACTCGCGAAGACCGCCGCCGCGGCGACGAACATCGTAAATCCTAATGCTATGCGCTTCATGTTCTTTCCTCCTGCTGAAGCTGTTTGACACCGTTATTGCAGTAAACGTGCCAAGTGCTGCTCCCGGGCGGTGCATCGACGTCGGAATACCAGGGGAAAAACCGTGTTAAGGGGCTGAATTCGGGGCGCAGGGGGTGTTAGCGTCCCCCCGGGCCCCCGAAACGACCGGGCGATGGGAAAAGTTTTCCAGGGCGCTCGAAAAGGGAAAAGCTTTCCGCTAGCTCTGGTGCTTCGTCGAGAGCTCCGCCTCGTAGCGGGTTGCGAACTGCTTCCAGATCACGATAAAGAGGGAGACGAGGACCGGCCCGAGGAGAAAGCCGATTATTCCCATCCAGGCGATGCCCCCGATGGTCGCTAGGAGCACCAGAGCGGGGTGGAGTCCGGTGCTCTCGCCGAGGAGCTTGGGCTTTACGACGTTCTGCGTGATTGCGACGCCGAGAAGGCCGAGAAGAGCGACCGCAATGCCGCCGATAACGCGGCCCTGGAGCATCAAGACGATTCCCGCGGGAACGATGATTAGGTTGGTGCCGATCAATGGGATCATCGACAGGACGGTAATGACCACCCCCCAGAGAAAGGGGGAGGGAATGCCGAAGGCGGCAAAGAGGACAACGCCGAGCGCTCCCTCCATCAGCCCTATGATGATGGTGCTCTTGAGGGTAGCACTGGTAGTCCCGAGGCTCTCCTTGACGATCTGATCGATCTCGCTGTTTTTCATCGGCAGAAACTCGTACACCCGGCGGAGAAGCCGGTCGCCGTCTACGAGGAGGAAAAAGAGCAGGAGAAACACCACCGCGGAGTGGCCGAGGGTGCTTCCTACCAAGATGAGAGAGCGCCGGGAGAACCGCAGAACCGCGTCGGAAACCACGGTGGCGCCCTGACGGACGCTTGCAGCAATCTGCTCCGAGGATATCCCTTCGAGGTAGGGCGCGAGAAAGGGGAACCGCCGTCCGAGCTCCTCCGGGGTGGATTCGCTCAAGAAACGGGCGATCTCCGGCCATTCCCGGATGAGGGCTTCGACCGCGGAGACGGTTTCGCTATAGACGATGGTCCCGATAATAGCCACCGGCACCGCGACAGTAAGAATTACGATCGCCAGGGAGAGGAAGCCGGCGAGCAGGCGCCGGTCGCCGAGGCGGTGCCGGATGCGTCGGTACATGCCGTAGAACACCGTCGCCAGGACCGCCGCGACCACGGCGTCGAGGATAAAGGGCTGCAGAATCCGGTAGAAGGCCATGGTGAGGGAGACCAATACCAGGAGAAAAAAGAGTTCCAACACACGGACTCGGGGCTGTTCCATTGTGCTATAGTGGGGAGATTGTGGCCGACCGTCCAGTAATCTCACTCTATTCGGTGTCCCTCCCTCTTCCCGCCAAGCAGACCGTGTACCGTCGCTATCTCGATCTCTTGCCCCGAATGGACGAGGTCCTGCAGCAGAACGTCGTCCACCTGAAGCGAATCCTGGCGGATCTCGGACTCCGGGCGAATATCAAACAGCGGGTAAAGGGGTTCGAAAGTTACTATGCGAAGCTGCTCCGGCGGGCCCGGTCCGGCAGCTCGAAGGGGGCCATCTTTGTCCCGGACCTCCTCGGGCTCCGTCTGATCGTTCCCTTTCTTGAGGACCTCAAGCGTCTTGAGGAGGCTGTGGGCTCCTCTTTTTCCGTCGAGGAAATCGATCGGAAGGGAGCGACCTACTCCCCCCGGGAGTTCGGCTACGAATCGACGCATCTCTTGATTCGTCTCGAGGAAGAGGAGCCGACACCCTACCTCGAGCTCCAGCTTCGGACCCTCCTCCAGGACGCCTGGGCCGAGGTGGAACACGACCTGGTCTACAAGACCGAGCTAAGCCTCCTCGACGAGCCCCTTCGGCGCAAGCTCGCGGCGATAAACGCCAGCCTGACCCTCGCCGACACCATCTTTCAGGAGATTCGCGACTACCAGCGCCGCCTGGCCTCCGAGCTCGGTACCCGGCGGACACAGTTCTGGGAAGAGGCCGTCGACTCGGAGGTACCCTCCGCCTCCCAGAGCGACCTTGAGGAGCTCGAGTTCCTAACCACCGGAAGCGGGACCGTCGACGCCATGCTTCTTGAGGGTCTTCTGGCGCACAACCGGCATCACTACGACCGGGCAGTGGAGATTTACTCCAAGATTCTGGCCGAAGAACCCCGGGAGAGTGTCCGTTCGGTGGTACTGATTCATCGCGGTATGGCGCGGTTCGCCTCTGAAGACCACGCCGGGGCGCTCTCCGATTTCACCGAGGCGGTCACATCGGACCCGGAGAACGCCCGGGGCTATTTCTACCGCGGCATCACCCATCGCCGGCTGGGGAATCAGTCCGAGGCCCTCGCGGATCTCGACCGGAGCCTGGGAATCGACCCCTACAACGTCGAGGCCCTCCGGAGTCGGGGAGAGCTGTTCCTTGCCCTCGGGCGGGAGGAGGCCGCCGACGACGATATTCGACGCCTCCGCGAGATCGATCCGGCGATCGCCCTGGGGGCCGCCCTCTCCACACGGCGAAAAGTGGCCGAAGAGAATTGACTTTATGCGTCTTATGAATACAATGGAGTCAATGGCTCGATCAGAGTATAACCTCCAAGCGTTGGTAGACGCCTACAGTGACTCCCTCGATATCCTCGAGGAAATCCTCTCTATCTTTTCGGAAGAGACGCCGCAACGAATCGAGGCTCTCGAGAAAGCAGCCGAGGAAAAGGATTTTGATTCGGTGCATCGGATAGCCCACGGTCTGGCAAACACGACGGGAACCCTCAAAGCCGACCACGCCCTGAAGACCGCTCGAGAGATCGAAGGTCTTGCGCGAGAAAAGCAGGATGAAGGTCTTCGAGAGCTCATCGAAAGGTTGAGCCGGCAGACAAACGAGGTAGTAGACCAGATCGAAGCGCGCCGAGCAGCCGACTGATGTCGCCCCGGAACTAGTTCTCGACTCTTCGCTCGGGAATCGGTTCCGGTTCTTTGCCGGAGTTGTAGAATTCCTCCGTCATGAAGAGCCCGCAGAAACAGTGGCCGTACTCTTTCTGGTCCGGCTCGTTGTAGACGCAGGGGCACACGATGTCCTCGTCTGCCTCGCGGACGCCGTCTCCGTCTCGGCAGGGGCAGAGGTAGTAGCCGTACCGGTTGTAGTTGATCATCAATCCCTTGGCCAGAGCCTTTACGAACTCTTCGTCGGGATTTACCTTCCACCCCTGGAAATCAGCCACCTGGTAAATAAAGCGCAAGGCATCCGCCTCGGTCTTTTCCTTCTTGGCCATGGCTGTTAGGAGAGGTCGAGGGCGCTTTTCCAGCGGGCTTCGTTAAAGCCGGAAATCGCTTCCTTGTCGTCGATGACCAGAATCGGGAACACCGGCAAGTTGTCGTATTTGCTCCGGAGCTCCGACTTTACCGTCTGCTTGACCATGGGGTTGATGGTGTCGAGCTGAATGTACCGAAAGCCGACATCCTGACTCTTGAGAAAGTCGATCGCCTTCTTGCAGAATGCGCAGGTGGACAGGGAGTAGAGGGTGAGCTTGTGGTCGAAATGACTCCCAGGCTCTTCGGTATAGTCCAGCTTTTCAATCATGCTTGCCATAAAGTGGCATGGTATCCCGCCGAGCGCCGGGTAATCAAGGGGGGACCTCCCCAAGCTCTTCGAGGCGCCGGTCGATGACAATCAACCGTTTCGAGAGGCTGTCGATGGTTCTTTGGATCCGCTGCTTTTCCTTTACCAAGTGGTCCGCGGGATCCTGCTCATCGTCGTCGTCTTCTCTGTGTCGAACCAGGTGTTTGACCGTGTCGGCGCTCTTCCCCGCTTGAAACGCTTCGATGGCCATCTTTCGCTGGTCCGGGTCCCGGATGTTGGCTACCTGGCCCATGTTCTCGTAGCCGAGCTCCGAGGGTACGTCGTGTTCCCGTATCCGCATGATGGTGTTGGCGACCCGCTTTTCCATTCGCAAGACCCGTTCGAGGTAGTCGTCGAAGCGGGTATGGTACCGGGCACAGAGCGCCTCCGCCTCCAGGAGTGCCTCGGCGAGCTCCTTCACGATGTCCCCGTGCTTTTTGAGGTAGCGGGTTCGTATCCGGAAGGTCAGGGCGATGAACTCGGCGTTGGAGTGGAAGATGTTGCGGTAGATTCCGAGATCCTCGGCCCGCTCGAGAAGCTCGTGGAGAACGCGGCGAAACTCTATCGTGTGTGGCCTCGGGCCCACCGGCACCGGTGACCGGGTAAAGTGCACGTGGTGAGCGTATTCGTGGATCGCGGTGTAGAGAAGGCTGTTTTCGTCTTCGAAGTTCCGGTTGTGGATGATGATTTCGCGGCGGTCCGGATAGTAGAGACCGTTCGCCTTTTGGCTCGTTTTGCCCGAGAATATTACGCTGAATTCCTCTACCTCGCCGTCGAGGCGAAGGAGCAGTTCCTTGACTTGATCTTGATTCACGCTGTCCTCTTGTGTCGGGGACTATAGCCCGGGACCCTCGGGTTGGCAACCTCCGTATTGCACCGTACAATTTAACGAAGAGATGAAGCAGGATAGCACGTTGGAAGTAAAACGGCTCTTGAACGAGCTACTGAACGACCGATACAAAGAAATCCCCCTCGAGCAGGTGAACGACGAGGAAGACCGGGAGATCGTTCAGACCATAAACAACCTCTACCACCAGCGTCAGACCAGCGCTTCGGTCTATCAGGACAACCTGAAAAAGAGCGAGAAGCGTCTTCGGGAGATCGTCGAAACGACGCCTGTCGGAATCTGCATAACCAACGCAGAGGGGGTCTACGAATACGTCAACAAACCGTACTGTCGCCTCTATCAGTACGAGCCCGAGGAGCTGATTGGCCGGCATTTCACTATGGTCGTTCCGGAGCATGACCGTGTTCGCCTGACGAACCTTCACGAGGAGTTTATGGGGAGGCGTTGGGAGCTCCGAGGCGAATGGTCGGTGATGCGGAAGGATGGGCAAGAGGTCAACATTCTCGCCGACGCGGCGTACATAATCGATGTCGACGGCCGTCCTAAGAAAGTCACCTTTGTCGTCGACATAACCGATCGGAAGCGGGCCGAGGAACAGCTCCGGGAGATGGTCGATCGACTGAACCAGGAGATCGAGGAACGCAAGCGGGTAGAGCGGATAAAGGCGGAGGTCGAACGGCTTATCCAGCACGATCTCCGCAATCCCCTCAGCGGTATCCTCAACGCCGCGGAACTACTCTTGCGAGACAACCCAACAGAGAGCCAACGAGAGCTCCTGGAGATGATCCGGGAGTCCGGGCAGAAGCTGAACACGATGATTTCGAGCTCGATGGACCTGGTCCGGATGGAAGAAGGCACCTACGAGCTGGAGCTGCAGCAGCTAAACGTCGTCGATCTCCTCCGGGCGGTCCATTCCCAGCTTCAGTCTCTGGCTGAGTCTCAGGGCGTCCACCTTGCCTACGCCATGGACGACGAGCCCCTGGACTGGGACTCGGATTATCCGATCTTCGGCGAAGTCATCTACCTCGAAGAGCTTCTGGCCAACCTGGTCCGGAACGCGATCGAGGCCTCCCCTCGGGACGGTGTGGTCTCGGTCTCCGTCACCTACAACGGATCGTATCGTTTCGACATACACAATCAGGGAGTCGTGCCTAAACCGGTCCGGGATCGCTTCTTCGAGCGCTACGCCACCCATGGAAAGAAGGGCGGTAGCGGGCTTGGAACCTACGTGGCCGCCCTCGTCGCCAGGACCCATGGGGGCTCGGTAAGCTTTACGACGAGCGAGGCCGAGGGGACCCACGTCCTGGTTGACCTGCCGAAGACGCCGACCGTCCCGACGAGCCGTTTTATCGGCGTCAGCCGCAGAACCGAGAGGAGCAGCTAATGGAGCGTATTGGATGGATCGGCACCGGCATTATGGGCCGCAGCATGTGCCTACACCTACAGGAGGCCGGGTATCCGGTAACGGTCTACAACCGCACCAAGGCCAAGGCGCAGGACAACATTGACGCGGGTGCCGTCTGGGTCGATAGCCCCGCCGCCGTCGCCGCCGAAAGCGATGTCGTGTTTACTATCCTGGGCTATCCTCGGGACGTCGAAGAGGTCTACTTCGGTCAAGACGGGATTCTCGCCGCCGGTCGACCGGGTACTATCTTCGTCGACATGACGACTTCCCAGCCCTCCTTGGCTCAGCGGATAGCCGAAGCGGCGGCCGAAGGGGGGTGCGGTGCCCTCGACGCCCCGGTATCCGGCGGCGACGTCGGCGCCAAGAAGGGAACCCTCGCCATCATGGTCGGCGGCAGCCAAGAGACCTTCGACTCCGTCGGGCCGATGCTCGAGCATCTCGGGGAGAATATCTCGCTTCTCGGGCCCCCGGGAGCCGGGCAGCATACCAAGTGCTGCAACCAAACTCTGGTCGCGGGCAACACCATCGGGATGGTCGAATCGCTGCTCTACGGCTACAAAGCGGGCCTCGATCCGGATCAGCTCATCGACGTCATCGGGAAGGGGGCCGCCTCTTCCTTCGCGATAAACAACATGGGGCGTCGTATTGCCAAGGGCGATTTCGACCCCGGCTTTATGATCAAGCACTACGTCAAGGACATGGGAATCGTCCTCGCGGAGGCCAATCGCATGAACCTCGCCTTACCCGGCCTTGCCCTGGTCAATCAGTTCTATCTATCCGCGATGGCTCTCGGCTGGGAGAACATGGGACACCAGGGCCTCTATCGGATTCTTGCCCGGATGAACGGGATGGATTCGGAGTAGAGGCGAACCACTGGTCAAAGTCGGCAATCCGCCGATCCCAACAGAACCCCCGAGCCGTGTCCACCGCCGCCTGGCGCAGCGCCAAGCTGGACGAGACATCGCTGAGGAGTTTCTCCAGCTTTTCCTCGAGCTCGGTGGTGTCGTCGTAGAGGCAGATCTCGTGGAGCGATTCCGGAACAATTTCGGGATACGCGAGCCGTCTCGGCAGAAGGGGGATGCACCCCTCGCTCATCGCCTCTAATACAGCGATACCGAAGTTCTCCTGAATAGCGGTGGATACTACGATGTCGCTTTCTGTGAGCCACCGACGGTAGGTCTCCCGGTCCTTTGCGTACCCGAAGGCGACGAGGCGATCGGCCAGCGCGGTCCGGGCTCGGAGAAAGGTCTGGGGTTTGGCCTGGGGGTTTTCCCCGAGAATCGCCAGCCGGAACGCAACGCCCTTTTCGGCAAGCCGGGAAACGGCCCGAAAGAAGGCGCCGAAGTTCTTATCGTACTCCCAGCGATGGTTCCAGAGGATGATCGGACCGCCCGCATCGGGCGCCGCTTCCGCGGCGGCCGGAGGGGCGCCCTCGTCCGGACATTCGATGCCGGGGTAGAGGACCCGGGTCTTGTGCTCGACGGACTCCATTTGCCAATCCGGCTCCCAGCGTCGAAGGAGGGCGGCGTGGCTCCGGTAGACCTCGAGGAAGGCATCTCGGTGGAACTCAGAGTTAAAGGCGATGGCCTCGGCGTGGAGGGCGTTTCTGATGTCGGTGGCGACGACATCGGCTTCCACCGTTTGGCCCCTGGGAAGCGGATAGGTGCTCTGGGTCTCGTGGCAGTACCAGAAGGTCGGCGGGATCCTGCCCCGAGTGCGGCTTCCCCAGAGCGCCTTGAGGTCCCCGATATCGACGTAGTCGCTGACGACGACAAGATCGAAGCCCTCGGGGTCCAGGTGCTGCTCCTCCATCCGCCGGACGATCTCGAAGGCCGAGAGGCGCCGGCGCCACCGCCAGAACCGGGCGGGCATCGTCACAAGCTCGATTTCCCAGCTGCTGTGGGCCCTTAGGGCATCGACGAACTGTCGGTGGGAGCCGCCGTAGAAGGGTTCGACGAAGAGGAGTCTTTTGGGCATGCCTAGGAGAGTAGCGAAAGGGGCGCCCTTGCCACAATCGATTCTTCCCGGTGATAGTGAAGAGCTGTGAAGGATCAAGAATCATCCAGACCCCTCTGCGTGGCTACCGGCGCCTCCGAAGGGCTCGGCCGGGCCCTGGCCCTTGTGCTGGCCCAGGAGGGCTACCGGGTTCTCGCCGTCGCCAGACGGAGGGACGCCTTGGACCAGCTTGCGCAGGAGGCCCCGGAAGGCGCCGTGGTGCCGGTGGTGGCGGACCTCGAGGCCCCGGCGGGTGTTGCCCTGGTGGCCGATGCCGTCGGGGCCCAGGGTGGTGCGGTCCGGATGCTCGTCAACAACGCCGGGCGGGGCGACATCGGTTCCTTCGCAGAGGCGGACCCCGAAGTGCTCCGGAGTATCGTCCGGTTGAACGTCGAAGCGTTGACCCTCCTTACCCGAGCCCTCGTCGGGATGATCGAAGAGGGTGGGGCGATCTTAAACGTCGCTTCGGTGGGGGCTGTCCTCCCGGGCCCGTGGATGGCGACCTACTACGCATCCAAATCCTTCGTCCTCTCTCTCGGGGTTTCCCTCGCAGAGGAGCTCCGGCCCCGGGGCATTTCCGTGACCACGGTGTGCCCGGGGCCTATCGCGACGGGGTTCCAAAGGGTGGCGGGTTTCGATGAAGAGCGCTATTATCGAAGTACCAGGGCGGAGGATCCGGAAACGGTTGCCCGATGGGCGTACCGGGCTGCCCGGAGAAAACGCGCCGTTGCGTTTAACCGCTGGTACGGAATCAGTGACTGGGCGGCACGGTTGTTGCCGCGGCAAATGTTCGCGCGTCTTATGGCGAAACTACAGAGCCGGCGCGCATCGAAAGAATAGAGGAGAAGATCTATGGATAAACTCAAGCTAAAGCCGGGAATCGTGACGGGAAAAGCCGTTCAAGAGCTCTACGCTTACTGCAAAGAGGTGGAGTGCGCCCTGCCGGCGGTCAACGTAATCGGATCGAGCAGCGTGAACGCGGCGTTGGCCGCCGCTCGGGAAGCCTCGTCGGCGATCATCATTCAGTTTTCAAACGGTGGGGCCCACTTTAACGCCGGTAAGTCTCTGGATAACAGCGGACAGGAAGCGGCCGTCGCAGGGGCCGTGGCGGGAGCGCACCACGTTCGGATTATCGCCGAAAAGTACGGCGTGCCGGTCATCCTTCATACCGACCACTGTGCGAAGAAGCTCCTTCCCTGGGTCGACGGAATGCTTACCGCCGGGGAGGAATACTACAAAGAAGCAGGCAAGCCGCTCTACAGCTCCCACATGCTCGACCTCTCCGAGGAGCCGCTGGAAGAGAACCTGGCGATCTGCAAGGAATACCTTGCCCGGATGGACAAGATAGATATGACCCTCGAGTTCGAGCTCGGCGTTACCGGGGGCGAAGAGGACGGTGTCGACAACACCGCGGTGGACAACGCCCGGCTCTACACCCAGCCCGAAGAGGTCCTCCAGTCCTACGACACCCTCAACGGCGTCGGTAACTTTATCGTCGCTGCCGCCTTCGGCAACACCCACGGAGTCTACAAGCCGGGGAACGTCAAGCTCCGTCCGGAGATTCTAAAGCACTCCCAGGAGAAGGTCCAAGCGGAGCGGAACACCGGCGAGAAGCCGCTGACCTTGGTCTTCCACGGTGGCTCGGGGTCGTCCCGGGAGGACATCCGAGAGGCGGTGTCCTACGGCGTCGTCAAGATGAACATCGACACCGATACGCAGTGGGCCTTTACCCACCCGGTCAAAGAGTACATGGACAAGTACGACGGCTACCTGAAATCCCAGATCGGCAACCCCGAGGGACCGGACAAGCCGAACAAGAAGCAGATCGACCCCAGGGCTTGGATGTATCTGGGTGAGAAGGGTGTGGTAGACCGATTGAAGGCCGCCTTCGACGACTTGAACTCTACGGGTAAGTTCAACCTCGGATAGAGGCTCCGTCTTACGCCGCTACCCTGTGTACGCCCCCGTTTCTCGCCTCGAAGACCCGGAGGGGCCACTGGTCGCTTTCGGGGTAGCGGTGGAAGCTCTTTCGCAAGGCCAAGTATGCCTTTCGGGCATCGTCTGTTTCGCGAAACATCAGGTAGAACGCGCCGCCACCGCCGGCGCCGCTGAGTTTTCCCCCTGTCGCGCCGGAGGCCATCCCCACGTCCAGCGCGGTTTCGAGGGGGTCGGTGCTGAGGCCGAGGCTTTTCAGTCCGGCGTGAGCTTCCGTTGCCAAGGCGCCGATCTCCGCCGCGTGGTCGGCGGCGGGGTCTCGGATTACGGCGATGCCTCGCTCCGCCGTTTCGCCGAGCGATTCCAGGCGCCTTCGTAGCTCCGAGTCGCCGGCGTCGATCCGACTCCGTAGGGCGCCGATAAGATCCTTTGTCGACGCTTCCCGGGGAACAGCGCCTGTTACCATGGAAAAGGGAAACGACGGCAGGGGTGTCGCCGAGGGAAGGTCCGAGGTGCCGAAATAGAAGGCCTGGATTCCTCCGAGAGTCGCCAACCCGGTGTCGATTCCGGAGGGGGTCCCGTGGAACACCTGTTCAAGTCTGTTCGCCACCCGCCAGACGTCTTGTTCGGTTGCCACGATGCCCAGGTCGGCGAGGACGTTTAGAGCTACCCGAGAGAAGGCGGAGCAGAGTGCCGCTGAGGAGCCGTAACCGAGGGACTGCGGAATGCTCGACATAATCCGAACACCACCCCTCAGCCGATCGATTATTCCCGATGCGGAAACCGGAGGAAAGAGAGTCTCGAGGGCTCGTACCATCGAGCTGAAGGGGGGCATATCCGGCCGGAGCACGGTCTCCCCGGGTCCCACCGGTGTTCCGGCTGGGGTAATCTCGACCTCCATCGTCTCCGGAAGCGCCAGGCCCACCGCGGGATAGCCGTAGACGGCGGCGTGTTCACCGAAGAGAAGAAGCTTGCCCCAGGCCCTGCCTATGTATGCCACCGTATACCCTCCGCGAGGCGTACTTCATGCCCCCCCTTCGCGTTGAAGGAGACGAAGAGCTCGCCTCCGGCCCCGACGGCCTTGACCATCGTCGGTTCCGGGTCTAAAGATGAGCGATTTTCTCGGTCGCGGCAAGTGCGAACTGTCTCCGGAACATCCGCCGGCGTATCGAGATAGCGTCCAAGCTCTCTCCCGAGCTCCGAGAGCCTTCGGCCGGTCGGAGCCGCTTCCCGCCAGGAGCTCGCCTGGGCGAGGGTCGCCACACCGGCGTTGGAGGCCTCCATAAAATCTCGAAACTGCTGTGGAGCGGCGCTCTTCCACCTTTCGAAGCTTTGGATTGCCGGGGCCGTCGAGACTTCTTTCGGCCCCTGATGGAGAGAAAGGGAGGGCAGCCAGCCCGCCGAAAGGGAGCGCCACGTTGGTTTCTCGCCGCCTCCGAAGAGTCCGAGGCGGCCGAAGGTCGACGCTGCGACGTCGTAGCCGCTCCCCCGGCCGCCCTGGCTCCTTCGATGCGCCCGGAGGGCACAGGAGAAGACCTCCTCCGGCGTCGGTTTAGAGCCGCCGAAGAGGCAGAGGAGGAGGGCGCAGAGGACCACCGCCACCCCGGCGCTGGAGCCGAGCCCCCGTTTGGTTCCGTCCTGACGGTAGAGGGCCGACGAATCGATGACGATTCGACAGCCGATCCCGGAAAGGGCGGTCGTGTCGAAGGCCGTAGCCGAAGCCGCCGCTTCCAGGCAGGCGGCAAAAAGGCTCGGGGAGGCCTCTCCGGGCTCCCAGCCGAAGCTCCTGCTCCCCGTCGTGCCGTGGATCGAAAAACTCGCCGCAGCCTCGATTACCCCGGATACCCGGGGCTCGACGCCGCAGGCGATTCCCAGTCCCCCGGGGACCGTGACGGCGTACTCTCCGAAAAGTAAAAGGTTGCTCGGAGCCGAAGCTTTGGTGCAGGGTATCGAGCCCATTCCGTGGTCAGTCATCCCGAACTATCCGGGGAGGCCCGCCGATCTCGGATTCCAGCAGCCGGTCGGCAACCCCCAGCTCTTCTACGGCTTGGCGGATTCTCGGGATGTACTCTTCGGTCGTAAGAATCTTTACCTGGGGTCCCGCGTCCATAGTCTCCCAGGCGGGAACTCCGTCCCGGCGAAGGGACTCGCAGAGGTGGAGCACCGATAGGCTTTCGGGGAGCCAATAGACAACCGGAGGCACCGAGGTAAACATCGTCCCAAACATACCGAGGTAGCTTCGTTGCATCTGTCTCCCGAGGGCCTCAAGGTCCCGGTCGGCGAGGGCTTCCGACGCCTTAGCCGAGATCTCCCTAGCGCTTTCCACCCAGGCTGGGTAGTAGGGTGAGGTTTCCCGGGCCCGCTCCATCGCGCTTCGAGAGGAGACGCCCTTCTTCCTCCGGGAGACGACCACGACCACGAGGCGCAACTCCGGCCACCAGGCTTCGTCGTAGAGGGGCTCGGCGAACTCCGCTTGCCGATCGAGGCGGCAGATACCGCCGAAGGCCGACCGGGCGGCGGAGGCCGAACCGATCCGTGCCAAGGAGGACACGGACTGCTCGTCGTCTGCAAGGTCCAGAAGACGGAGCCCGGCCTTCGCGCAGGCAGCGAACCCGGAAGCGGAGCTCGCGAGCCCCGCAGCCCCGGGAAAGCTGTTCTTTCCGGTAACCGAGAAGCGACCAGCGGTCTTCCCGCGGGCCCGGAGCTCGTCGAGAAAGGGCAGAAAGCGGGAGATATCTTGGCGCTCTCCGTCGACGACTACCCGGTCCTCCGCCGCGCTTTCTGAGACCGAGACTTCGGACCAGAGGCTCTTTAACGTAATCCCTATACTCGGAGTCGCCGGAAGATTTTTCTCCACCGATGCCTTTCCCCAATACTTCACCAAGGCGAGGTTGGGGGCCGCAATGGCGACGACTTTTTTCACCGGGCGCCCGACTCGATTCGAGAAAGCTGCTCCACCCGGTGGCTGAACTCGAGGCTCCGGAGGAGTGGAGCCCCTTGAAGGGTCGCGATATCCCGGGACTCGGTCAGGAGCATCGCGGTTTCGAGCGATTTGCGAAGCTCCGCGATTTTCGCCAGGACGCCGTCGACTCCGTTGTCGAAGACAGCGCGAATAAAGGGAAGCGCTATTCCGCACATCGCCGCCCCGAGGGCCGTCGCTTTTGCAACGTCGACTCCGGTTCGGATGCCGCCGGAGGCGATTACCCGGCCCGAGGCAGTGTGTGTTGCGTCGAGGAGGACCGCCGTGGGAAGTCCCCAGGTCGCGAAGTCTGCCGGGGCGCCTCCCCACTCGTCGTGGCGGTAGCCTTCGACGGTCACCCAGTTGGTTCCACCGGAGCCCGCGACGTTTACGTAGTCTACACCGAGGGAGAGGAGGGCCTGGGTCGCCGCGGGCCGGATTCCGAAGCCGGTTTCCTTTACCAGAATGGGGACCGGGGAGACGTCGATGTATCGGGCGATGGTGTCGTAGAGCCCCCGGAAGTCTCGGTCGCCGTCGGTTTGGAAGAGCTCCTGCCCCGGGTTAAGGTGGAGGACGAGGCCCTGGACCTCCAGACGCCTCAAGAGCTCGGTTACCTCGTCGACCGGAAGGTCGCGGAGTTGGACGACGCTCAGGTTGGCGATAACCGGTACATCCGGAGCGTACTTCTTTAGGTAAAAGTGCTCGAAGACCTCGGGCTTCCGAAAGAGAATCCTGATCGACCCCATTCCGACGGGTATGCCCGCCTCCTGAGCCGCTCTCGCAAGGTCTTTGTTGGCACGGTAGCCCTCGTCGCTTCCTCCGGTCATCGACGAAATCAGGATCGGAAGGGCGACGGGATACCCGAGAAACTCGGTCCGGGTGTCGAGATCGGCCGTCGCTAGCTCGGGGAGGGAGGTGTGGATGAGATCCAGGTGGTCGAACCAGGCGCTCCCGTATTCGACGGTGTACTTTGGGGCGTCAAGGCAGATTTCCAGGTGACGCTTCTTCCGCTCGGCGAGCGCTGCCTCTGGGTCTTCGGCTTCCGGCTTGCGGGCGGGTCTTTTGGCCATCGTAGGTGCTCCTTTGGGGACTAAGGGTATCGGTTGAACGGGGCTTGCGTCTATAATGCACCGATGCTCGCCGTTCTGCTCTCCGGAGGCGTCGACAGCTCGGTTGCCCTCGGCCTCCTCCGGGAAGAGACCTCCGAACCAGTACAAGCCTACTACCTCAAGGTCTGGCTCGAGGACGAGCTGTCGTATCTTGGGAACTGCCCCTGGGAAGAGGATCTGAGCTACGCCGAAGCGGTCGCAGGGCAATTCGACGTCCCCCTCCGGGTCGTTTCGCTCCAGCGGGAGTACCACGATACGGTCGTAACCTACGTCCTCGACGAGCTCCGCCTCGGCCGGACCCCGAGTCCCGACCTTTTCTGCAACGCCGACATCAAGTTTAAGGCCTTCGTCGAAGCTCTTCCCTCCGGGGTCCGGGTCGCGACGGGGCACTACGCCCGGGTCGAGCACCACGACGATACGGCGGATGGCGGGCCGGACGGTACCACCCCGGGGCCGAAGCTCTTCAGGGCTCCGGACCCGGTCAAGGACCAGACGTACTTTCTCTCTCGTCTCTCTCCGGCTCAACTTGCCGGTGCTCGCTTTCCCCTAGGGCGTCTAACCAAGGAGGAGGTCCGAGAGCGAGCCCGGAGGTGGAATCTCCCGAACCGGGATCGGCCGGACAGCCAGGGCATCTGTTTTCTCGGCAAAATCCGGTACCGGGACTTCGTAGGCCATCACTTAGGGGAACGCCCGGGGCCGATCATCGATGTTACTACTGGAAACATTCTCGGAGAGCACCGAGGGCACTGGTTCTACACCCCGGGACAACGGCAGGGCCTCGGTCTTGGGGGTGGCCCCTGGTACGTCGTCGCAAAAGACGTCGCGGAGAACCGGATCCTCGTCGCCCACGCAGAGGTAGAAGGCGAGCTTCGGACCAAAGCGTTCGCGGTCCGGGGAATAAACCGCTTGGGAAGCGGCAGGGAGCTCCTCTCGGCGTCGGCGGTCCTCGATCTTCGGCTCAAGGTTCGCCACGGTCCCGGCTTCCTCTCCGGACGTCTTACCGTCGACGACGACCCGAGCCGGGGGGTCGTCGAGCTTTCGCAGGCGGAGCGTGGTGTCGCCGACGGCCAGTTCTCGGTCTTCTACGTCGGAGAGGAGTGCATCGGGTCGGGGATTATTCAAAGAACCGAGGAAACGTTGTATCTTTGAGCCATGAAAGCGATCCAGATAGAGCAACACGGCGGCCCCGAAGTCCTTACCTACACCGACGTTCCGGACCCGACTCCCGGGGCCGGAGAGGTTTTGGTTCGCCTCGCGGCGGCCGGCGTCAATTTTATCGATACCTATCATCGGACCGGCCTCTATCCCGTCGATCTGCCCCGGATCCTCGGTCTCGAGGGTGCGGGAACCGTCGAGTCCGTCGGCGACGGGGTGCGCGAGTTTGCCCCCGGCGACAGGGTGGCCTACACTAACGTTCCCGCTTCCTACGCCGAGCGAGTAGTCGTTCCGACAGCCGAACTTGTGCGTGTCCCCGACGGCGTCGACTTCTCCACCGCGGCGGCCGCCCTCCTCCAAGGCATGACGGCGCATTACCTCTCCCATAGCACCTACCCGATACAGGAGGGGGACACCGTCCTGGTCCACGCCGCCGCCGGGGGAGTCGGTCTTCTCCTTGTGCAGATGGCGAAGATGCGGGGAGCCCGGGTTCTCGGCACCGTGTCTACAGAGGAAAAGGCGAATCTTGCTCGGGAGGCCGGGGTCGACGTAGCTATTCGCTATACCGAGGAGGACTTCGTAGAGGTCGTCAAGAGGGAGACCGGGGGAAAGGGGTGTCCGGTGGTCTACGACTCGGTCGGTAAGACCACCTTCTTGCAGAGCCTCGACTGTATCCGGCAGCGAGGCATTCTCGTCTCCTTCGGCCAGTCAAGCGGAAAGATCCCCGACTTCGACCCTGGAATACTCGGTCGGAAGGGGTCGCTCTATCTTACCCGACCCTCCCTCTTCCACTACGCCGCGACCCGGAAGGAGCTCGAAGAACGGGCGCACGACGTCTTCGGGTGGATAGCATCGGGAAGGCTGAGTCTGAGAATCGGCACGAAGCTGCCCCTAGCCGAGGCAAAGAAGGCCCACGAGCTTCTCGAGGGGCGAAGAACAACGGGAAAGGTGATTCTTCTATGCGAATAAGTGTCGCTCCGATGATGGAGTACACCGATCGACACTACCGCTACTTCATCCGGGGGCTCGTCTCCCGGACGGTTCTCTATACCGAGATGGTTACGACCGGGGCGATCCTCTTCGGGGACCAGGAGCGGTTTCTTGCCCACGACGCCGTGGAGCATCCTCTGGTGCTTCAGCTCGGGGGCGACGACCCCGGAGCCTGCGCCCGGTCCGTCGCCATCGCCGAGGCGTACGGCTACGACGAGTACAACCTGAACGTCGG
>CAZLDK010000025.1:0-1559 GCA_964558285.1 uncultured Spirochaetaceae bacterium
CATCGACGCCAACTCGGTGACCATCCGTGGAGCGGGGCCCGGACAGACTGTAATAGAAGGTGACCTCGCCGTCCGGGGGAACAGGGTCGTGGTAGACGGCGTGACGGTCCGTGGGTCTGTAATGCTTCTGGGCAACAACGGGGATTTTCGAGGGGCTCGGATTACCGGATCAGTCGGAAACGGCGGCAACAACAACCGCTGGTGATATCGGTCCCGTTGGATTCGGCGATCTAACCGGATTAGCGAATCTGGTGGACTCCGTGCAAAGGGCCCTTATCTCCAAACTTCAGCGATTATCAGCCGAATAGTCTTCTCCTTTCTGCAGCTCGCGGGCTAAACTGCGGTGCGTCCAGGATGAAGAACAATCGACGACACGCTCGAGTTGCAGGGCGGATGTCCGTATTTCTGGAAGGGACTCGACAGAAGGCGGAAACCGTCGCTTTAGATATGAGCAGATCTGGCATGCAGGTCTGGTTGCCTCTCGGAACACCCACGACCGGTTGGGATAGGGCACGGATTGCGCTTCCAGGTGCCGAGAGTGAGTTTTCCGTCGGGCTGGTTCCCGTTCGAGTGGCCTCAACCGACGAAGCATTGGCGCAGGAAGAGTCGGAATCCGGGGGGCTTCTCGCGGCTTTTGTGTTTAAATTCGATCGTCCTAGTGACTCTGCGGTCCTCGATCGCTTTATCTGGGATCAGTTTGTCCAGGTCCGGCAAGGCGGCGGACTGAAAGACCTCCGAAATCTTCCCCGAATAGAGTGTTTGATCGATGGGGTTGTTGTTTCCTCCGTCGGTCCTGATGTCGGCGAGTCGCCGGAGATCGCCCTCGAGGATGTCCGAATCGTAGACATGTCTCCCTATGGCATGAAACTTATCTATTCGGGGAGCCTATCGGCCGATTCCCAGGTTGGCGTCAGATTGGCGGTTCCTGGTGATCAGCGCCCCCTCAACCTGGACGGCAAGGTGGCCTATGCCTTTGACGAAGGCGGCTCCGGAAGTACGGCAGGAATTGAGTTCGCGGAATCAATGAGCGATGTCAATCGCGCGCGGATTCGCAACTTCATTCTCGCTTCCAGCGCCTGGGGCTCTCTCCGGGGAGTGTACCGCCGACTGTGGTCGAACGAGGGGGACGGTCAACAGCTCCGGGTCGAGGAGCCCGAGGCCATCCAAGGCGTGTTGCGACTCGTAGCGGCCAGAGGGTTACCAATCCACCTCCTCGGTGACGACAGTCCCGTCGGCGCGGCATTCCGTGTCGATGAGGTTACCGACCGGCTGGTGGTGGTTTCCCGCCTCGGTTCCGAGAGTCTTCCCTCTATGGGAAGCCGTGTCAGCGGATCCATGGTTGTTGGAAGTGGGGGGTACTACTTCCAAGCCCGAGTACTCGGAGCTTCGGACACGGTTCTGCATCTCGAAGTCCCGGACAACTTGGTTCTTACGGAGAAACGGACCACTGAGCGACAAACGACCACAGACGCCCGGCTCTGGCGCGTCACCCGGGAGAGAGAACCCGGTTCCAGTGGCGTTGGCAGGCTCATCGATTCGAGTGCGGCCGGGCTTTCTCT
>CAZLDK010000025.1:1569-19148 GCA_964558285.1 uncultured Spirochaetaceae bacterium
GAGGTAGATAAGAGGGATTTTGAGGATTTGACCACCGGAGAAGTCGTGGTTCTCGAGCGTCGGAAAACCTCGAAAGCGCTTCGCGGCGAGGTCCGCCATCTGGCCGAGTTCGACTCGGAGGCAGGTCGACGCCTGAAGATCGGCATCGAGCTCGGAACTGAACGCAGGGACCCGTACCATCGACGTCTAGGGATCGAAGCGTTTCATGACATTCCGGTGTACGCGGATGCCGTAGCGGTCTCAGACTGCGAGCTTTTTCGTTCCATGGTCGTTCAGTTTCCGGCCCGGGATCAGCGTCGGATCGTGGGGCTGTTGAACGCGACCAGATTGGGGAAGGTTTCCACTGTTATCGTGATTCCGCCTGCCTTTGGCAAGAAGAAGGAGGCTTTGGCGCCTCTGGCGCTGACGCTCTTGGCGTCCTATCGCAACAAGGGAGAGGATGTGGTGGTCCTGCGATTCGACGGGACGGACCGCCCCGGGGAAAGTTCGAGTCGACTTGAAGGTACCGCTCGAGGCTACGAAATGCTCGGGTACCGGATCAGTCAGGGTCGCAGCGACCTGGAAGCGACACTTGATTTCGTTCGAAACAATCCGTTCTTTAGTGCGGACCGAATCATTCCGGCAACTTTCAGTATGTCGGCTCTGGACGCGCGCCGACTCCTATCCGAATCTCCTAACCGGGATGATATTTCCGCCTGGATAAGCGTGATGGGGGTTCCCGCGGCCAAATCGGCCCTTGTTCAGACACTCGGAGGTCTGGATATCGTCGGAAACCACGTTGCGGGGATCGAAAGCGGTGTCTGTGGGCTTCTGGGACATCTTCTCGATATGGACCAGGTAGCTGCCGACCTTGTCGAAAGCCGGTACGCTTACGTCACCGACGCCCGGTCGGACATGGCCGCGATAGACGTACCGGTGCTGTGGATGTACGGGACGCATGACCGATGGGTTGGGCCCGAAGAAGTGTACGACATTATGAGTGTCGACGCCGGTGCCCCCAGAAGCATTTTTGAAATTCCCGCAGGGCACAATCTTCGCACCAGCGATGATGCGCTGCGAACCTTCCGGCTGATTGCGGCTTACGCCCTATCCGTCTCAGCCGGCGATGGTGAACCCCGCGACATTCTAGAGCCGGCCGTTCACGATGCGAGAACGGCTCCGCGAGAAGAGCTCTTGGAGCTCGTTACCTACGAGCGCGAGCGTCTCGATTCCCAAGCCAGTCGCGAATCGATGGACGAGTACTGGCAACGCTACCTCATCGGCAGTGGAAGCGCCCACTCCGGCTACGATTTCTACCGAATGCTCGAGCCCTTTGTCGCCTTTCTGAAGAAGGAGGCCGATGCCCTCGATGTAGCGGGGAACCACCGAGTATTGGACACCGGTTGTGGAACCGGCCTCTTTCTCGAGGTGCTGGTCAAGCGTCTGCTGTCAACGGAGCCGGAGTTCTCCGGTGAGATTGTAGCTACGGATCTGGTTCCTGCGGCTCTCGACCGCGCCAAACAGAAGATCGACGCTCTTCAGGGTTCCCTAGGACGTACGGTACCGGTGACCTACCAGGCTCTAAATCTGGAGCCGAGCAGACTGATTCCTGTTGCCCGGTACCTCGGCGATCCACAGGCGTCTATTGAAAGCCTGAGAGGTCGTATCGAAGGCCTATCGTCGACGGTCCTGGAGCACCTGCTCCTGGAGGATCCCGATGAGCTTCGAACGGTGGTCGAGGGCTGTGTCGATCCGGCGATCATCACCGGAAGGGAGCCAGGCGATGAGACCTGCGAGGTTCTACGAGAGTTATCGAGGGCGGGGCGGTTTCTCAATGGTACGCTTCAGTACTCAGATCTATTGGAAGGGTCCGAGAATCTCGGTCTGCCCACCCCCGGCACGGTGCCAAAGGCGTCCTACGAGAGCTTGACTACCGACGACCTGAAGTTTGACCGCTTGGATTTCCGGGGTGCCGATCGAAGTTTCCAACTGCCGTTCGCCGATTATTCCTTCGATCGAATAGTCGCCAGTCTCTTCATCTCGTACCTCTTCAACCCTGACTACTTCCTGCAGGAGCTCTACCGAATCCTTAGACCAGGCGGCCGAATAGTTGTCTCCAGCATGAAGCCGGACGCCGATATCTCGGTGATTTTTACCGATTTCGTAGACCAGGTATCGGGTCATCAGGTCAGTCAGACTACGATGGCGGGTGCACGGCAGATGTTGAGCGAAGCCGCGGCCCTCTTCGAGCTGGAGGAAGAGGGCCTCTTTAGGTTCTACAGTCAGGATGAGCTCCTTGCGATCGTCGAGGATGCTGGTTTTTCCGTGTCGTCCACCTCTCTCGGGCTCGGCGTTCCCGCTCAGGCAGTTATTGTGGTCGCGGAAAAGCGCGCTACGCTATGAGGTCACTGGATAACCTAATCCGCACAACGATTGCCGATTGGCCGAAGAGCCTTCCCATCGTCGTGGATGCCGGATCGGGACAGCACTACCTTCCCGGCGTAGTGACTCGAAAGATCGATGAGTTTGCCCGTTTTCTCGAGCGGTCGAACATTGGCCCTGGAGACCGACTACTGCTCTTCCTCCCCAACTCGCCCGCCTTTCTGTTTCTGCTCTTTGCCGCACGGCGACTGGGGGTAGTAGTGGCGCCGGTAAAGACCGATTGGAAACGCGCCGAACTGTCGGTGGTCCTCAGGGATTTGGATCCTAAGGCGATCGTCGCAGAACGGGGTCTTGATAGCCTCTTCCATGCGTCGGAACAAACCGTCATCCTCTTGGACCCGGACAAGAACGAGCTGTCGTTGTTGTCGGCCCGTGATGACGGCGGTTTGGAGCTCTCAGCCGCTCCCTCAGCGGCCAAACACACCGAAGTCGTGCCTGAGCCTACAGGCAGTCCGAACCTCTCGGATGACGTTGCCTCGATAAACTTTACCTATCGAGGTCTTGGGTATCCCTTGGGCGCCATGGTCCCGGATGAGCAGTATATCGAAGGTGCTGAGATCTTCTGCCAAGGGATGGCCGGCGAGACCTCTCGGCGGATGCTGGTGTTTCTTCCGATGGCGCACATCTTCACTCTTATAGGCTGTGTGTTCGCTCCCCTTCTCTCCGGGATGACAACCTACTATACCAGGACCCTATTGCCCCCCCGGGTGATGGAGACCGTTGCCGAATACGGCATCGACTTTGTTACTACTGTGCCGGAGGTGTTGTCGCTTCTCCGTCGGTATTCCGAGCGACATCACCCGGTTGAGGGTCTGGATATTATCGCCACCGGGGGAAGCGTCTTGTCGCCGGAAGACTACCAGACTGCTCGTGACGTGTTTCGTTGCGAGGTTCTCCACGGATACGGGCTGACCGAAATGACTCCGGTTTCCCGCAACATTCGGGAAAGCTCCCGGGCCGGTACCGTCGGCCCTGTTGCCCGGGAGCTAGAACTGCGGCTCGACGAGGAGACCTCAGAGATTCAGATCAAAGGGCGCAACATGTTTCGCGGCTACTTCCGTCGCCCTAAAGAAACCCAATCGGCCTTCAGCGAGGACGGCTGGTTCTTGACCGGAGACGCAGGGGCAGTTTCCGACGGACATCTGGTTTTCGACCGAGAGATCAAGCAGACTCGGAAGGTAAACGGCGCTCTTGTAGACCTTGCCGAAGTGGCGCGCGCGATTCGGAAACAGCCGGCAGTCAAGGACGTGGAGCTCGTCTACGAGGACGCGCGGATCAAGGCCATGGTCGACTTTTACGGTGCGGCCGGACCGGAAACGCGGCAGGCGCTTCGGCGCACCCTTCAGCAAGAACTCGCAGGGTATAAGATTCCTCACATCTTTCAGAAGTAATTGAAATCTGGCCGATACTATGGCTATGAACTCAGACGCGGACCTACGGCAACGGGTGTACTTTATTGTTTCTCGCATCGCCCGGGTTCCTGTGCACGACCTGAACGACGAGCTGCTCATCCGGGAGGAGCTGTCTATCGACAGCCTACTTGCCCTGGAAATCTTGGCGACCTGTGGAAAGGAGTTGTCTTTAGATGTCGACGAGGCCGAGTGCATTGATCTTGAGACTCTCGGAGAGTTCGTTGCGTATCTCGAGTCTAAGGGCGGCGCCGCCTAGATGACCGACGTAGGGGCTCCCGAACACGCTTCTGAGGTTCTTCAGGCGTTCGACCAAGAAGAACGCGTCAAGAGCCGCCGGGATACCCAGATTGCCGCGGTCGCCGTGGCAGTCATGTTTCCGCTCTTTTCGTTCTTGGACGCCGCCATGTATCCAGCGCACATTCGAGAATTCTTACTCATCCGGCTATCGGTAGTCGCGGTCTCTCTTGCCCTTATTGCGATCCTGCGTACACCCATTGGTGAACGGTTTCCACGTTTTCTCGGCATGACCGAATACATCGTCGGGGCCGGCTCCATCGCCCTGATGCTGCACCTAGCCGACGGATACGCGAGCCCCTACTATGCCGGGATCGTGCTCGTCCTTATCGGATTTCTCTTTATCCTTCCCCTCGATGTCACCCGAACCGCCGTCATTTGCACGGTAGTCTACGCTGTCTATGTAATCCCGATCCTCGCGGGGGGAAACATCGAGAACCTGGCCATAACGGTGAACAACAACTTCTTTCTGGTTGCCACCATGGTGCTTGTAGTGTTCAGTTCCTATCTGGCCACGGAGATGCGAAAAAAGGAATTCACTTCGCGCTACCACCTGGCCCACGCCAACCGAGAGCTTACCAAGCTCGACATTCTCAAGAGCCAATTCTTCGCGAATATCAGTCACGAGATTCGTACGCCCCTTACGTCGATAATGGCACCGACTCAAAGCCTCTACAGCGGAGATGTTGGAGATTTGACCCCGTTTCAGCGGGATCTCGTCGGGCAGGTCTACCGGAATTCGATTAGACTGCTCGATCTCGTAAACCAGATGCTCGACTTCGCCAAGTTCGACGCGAAGAAGATGCAACTGCGGCTCAAGCGCGTTAATCTCGAGTCGATGGTCCGGGAGCACGTCACGCTCTTCCAGGAGGTCGCGGTTCGGAAGAACCTTACCTTGGGCTACCAGGTGACCGGGGCCATTCCCTTCCTCTATCTCGACGTCGACAAGGTCGAGAGAATACTGTCTAACCTCATCCGCAACGCGATCAAGTTTACCGATCACGGTTCTATTGTCGTTGAGCTCTCCCATGGGGACGACGTGATCATCCGGGTAAAAGACACCGGCATAGGGATCGCAAAGAGTCAACTTCCCAAGATTTTCGAGCGCTTTCAGCAGGTCGACGGTTCGAGCACCCGGAAGTATGAAGGCACGGGTCTCGGCCTGACCATTGTCAAAGAGGCCGTCGAGCTTCAACACGGAAGCATTCGCGTGGAAAGCACCGAAGGATTCGGTACCAGTATTACCGTCTGCCTTCCCATAGATCTGGAGATCCGTGAGCCGGAGGCGCTTACCGACCGTCGGCAGGAAGAGCGGCGGCAATCGGACCAAGGTTTTACAGGACCCGATCGGCGTTCCGGCGCCCGCCGTAAGGAGGACTACACCGGTCTTACGGTAGAAGACATTGTTTTTCTCGAAGCCGCGGCTCTCGATCACGCCGTCGACGACGCTCAATCCGAAGAAGCAGCCGAGAAGGAGCCCCTTCGAAGCGGCGGGCTCCGGGTACTCTACGTCGAAGACAGCGCCGACCTTCGGAACTACGTTCGCCAGATGCTCCGTACATTCGGACATCAGGTCTTTACCGCCAACGACGGTCTTGACGGCTGGGAAAAGGCCCTTGAGCTACTCCCCGACGTCCTGGTTTCCGACGTCATGATGCCCCGTCTCGACGGGTTTGAGCTGCTCAAGCGAATTAAGACCGACGAGAAGACCTATCACATACCGGTGGTATTGATAACCGCCAAGTCGGAGACAGACTCGAAGATTGCCGGGTTGGAGATTGGGGCCGACGACTACCTCTCCAAGCCGATCGACGTTCGGGAACTAGACGCTCGAATCCGGAATCTAATAACCACTAAGCAGTTCCAAGCGGCGCTTACCCGGGCCAAGGAGCTCGAAGCACGGGTCGAAGAGCTTTCTATGAGCTTCTCCCGCTCCCTGGAGCTCCGGGATCGCTACACCGCCGGGCACTCCGCGGATGTTTTGAACTACGGGGTTCTTATTGCCCAGATGCTCGGGATCGAGACGACCCGGGAGCTCAAGGAAGCCTTGCTTCTCCACGACATCGGAAAGATCGGCATCCCGGACAACATTTTGCAGAAGACCGACAGTCTGACGGTCGAAGAGTGGGAAGTGATGCGCCGGCATCCGGAGCTCGGAGAGCAACTGCTCGGCGATTTCGAGTCTTTCGAGGCGGTGGGACGCATTATCGCGGCACACCACGAGCGATTCGACGGGAAGGGGTATCCCCGGGGTCTCGCCGGTGACGCGATTCCCATCGAGGCCCGAATCGTCGCCGTCGCCGACGCCTGGCACGCGATGCGCGAAGACCGAGCTTACCGTCGGGCCCTGCCTGCGGAGGTAGCAGTTGCCGAGCTGGTGTCGAACCGGGGCAAGCAGTTCGACCCCAGGGTGGTCGACTCCTTTCTCGATGGACTCGTCGCTGAGAACGTGATTTCTCGAGACATCATCTCCATGCTCGGCTAAGCACCGCAGGCACTTGCCCCGGGCATCGACACCTTCTAAGATTGTCAGGTGATATCCTCTTTCGAGCTGAACCTCGTCTCCATCCTTATCCTGGTCGGAGCCGGTTTTTTGACCGGTTTTATCAATACTCTTGCCGGCGGCGGGTCGCTTCTGTCCATCCCGGCACTCATTCTGGTGGGAATGCCGTCGCCGGTGGCGAACGCAACCAACCGGGTCGGCATTGTTCTCCAGAGCGCGGTTGCCTCACGGCGATTCTTCCGCAAAGGTGTCCTGAACGTCCGGGAAGCGACCCTTACCGCCCTGCCGGCCCTCCTGGGCGCGGCCATCGGCGCAGTTGCCGCGGCGGAGCTCGACGAGAGCGTCTTCGATATCGCGCTTGGCATCATTCTGTTAGTTATGCTCGTCACCCTCTTTCTCGATCCCAAAGCGTTTCTCGAGGAACGGCAGAACAAGCTTCCCCTTTTGGTTCAGATCCCCATCTTCTTTCTGATCGGCCTCTACGGCGGTTTCGTCCAGGCGGGGGTGGGTCTCTTGATTATCGCCGCCCTGACTCACTTGATGGGGCACGAGCTTGTCAGAACAAACGCCCAGAAGGTGGCGATCGTCTTTCTCCTTTCGGCCCTTGCCCTTGGCATTTTCGCGGCCTACGGGATGGTAGAGTGGATAGCAGGGCTGGTGCTCGCTGTTGGATCGATGTCCGGCGCGGCGGTGGGGGTTCACTTTGCCATGAAGCGCGGGGCGAAGGCGGTGCGGTGGATCGTCGTTGTTGCGGTCGTCTTGAGCGCCTTGAGTCTCTTTGACGTGATCTAAGGTATCAGCGCTGATAGGAGAGGATCGTGGGACAGAAGATAAAGAGAGTAGTCGTTTCCGAGGCGAGCCAGGATGCCGGAGTCCAGCTCCTGGAGTCGGAGGGCTTCGAGCTCCTGATGCCCCGGGAGAACAGCCAAGAAGCGTTCGAAGCCTTGTTACCGAAGGCCGAGGGCATCGTCTTGCGGACCAATGTGCAGCTCCACGCCGAGGCAATCGCCAAGGCGCCGAATCTTCGGGTCGTAGCTCGGACCGGAGCCGGGGTCGACAATGTCGACCTTACCGCCGCGACGGAGCGCGGTATTCTGGTCTGTAACCTGGTCGGCATCAACAGCGTCTCAGTAGCCGAACACACACTGTCTTTGCTCTTCGCCCTCGGTAAGCAGATTCCTTTCCACGATTCGGCGGTTCGGGCGGGAGACTGGCAGAGTCGGCGGTCCAAGGCCTCGGTCGAGCTCGAGGGCAAGACTCTCGGCGTTGCAGGAATCGGCAACATCGGCGCTCGGGTGGCCAAGGTGTGCCACGATGCCCTGGGAATGAACGTGGTGGCCTTTGACCCCTACGCCAAAGAGAAGTTTTCCGACTTCGACTACACCTTCGTCGACGACCTCGAGACGCTCTTTGCCGAGTCGGACTTTATCACCCTCCATTTACCGAGCCTTCCGGAGACAAAGAAGGTGGTTGATCGAGGCTTATTGAGCCTGATGAAACCGACCGCCTACCTTATAAACACGGCCCGAGGAGACGTCGTCGACGAAGACGCTCTCGCCGAGGTGCTTCGGGAGGGACGGATCGCCGGTGCCGGCATCGACGTCTTTGAAACCGAGCCCCCGGGGAAGGACCACCCCTTCGTAGGGTTCTCCAACGTCATTCTTACGCCACATGTCGCTTCGCTGACCAAGGAGGTTACCGTTAAGGCTTCCTACGGCGCGGCGAAGGCAATCGTCGATTACGCCGAGGGGCGTACCCCGGACTCGGTTTACAACGCGAAAGCCTTGGGTATCTCGCCTGCTTGATACGAGGTCGTCTGAGGCCTAAGATTGGCGGGTATGCAGGATAGCAGTGCTCTTGAAACCCGAATCAAAGAGATCGTCGAAGAAGAGCGAGACCTCGTCTTCCCTCGGTTTACCAACGAAGACGCATGGAACCTTGGCAGCATCTTGGTCGAGAGAGCGCGGAAGATCGGTGCGCCGCTCATTATCGATATTACCCGGTGCGGCCACTGCCTCTTTCGCTACTCCTTCGAAGGAACCTCGCGGAACAACGAGACCTGGGTCGAGCGGAAGAGCCGGCTGACCAGCCGGTTCGGCAAGTCTTCCCTCCGCGTCGGACTCGAGCTGCGCCTCCAAGGGGAAAGCCTCGAGAGCCGTCAGGGTCTCTCCCTATCCGAATACGCAGACCACGGAGGCGGGGTCCCCCTTGCCGTCGACGGGGTAGGGGTGGTCGGCGCGGTAACGGTCTCCGGCCTTTCTCAGGAGGAGGATCACGCCTTCGTCGTCGATGGTATTCGGTCGTTCTTGAGTCGAACACCTTGAGATTTGGGGCCGAACACGACGCGGTAGTTTGACGGCTGGGCCAGGGCAAAGTCGATCTAGGCGTGCCGCGTCTCTCGCATGCACTCTTCGCAGAAGTGGCCCTGCCGACGGGCACTCCCCCTGCCTCGCACCTCCCCTGGTTCGAAATTTGGAAATCGGCTACACTCGCCGACGATCGGCGGAATGTCGAAATAAACACAATTTTGGGAGCACTCATGATACGCAACCTCGAGGCGACGAACGCACAGCCGTTTCAGTTTACCTGGGACCAGGGTGTCGACCTTTCTGGAACGACTATCCTTGCCTTCGGCGGCGGTGGCAATCTGGCCGAAACTTTTCTCTACGCAGCGGCAGCCTCCGGGGCGCAGGTGGCGATCGGCGACATGCCGCCGGCGGACACGAAGAAGAGAGAGGCCTACCTCGAGAAGCTCGGGGGGATCGTCGCGAACATCAATGATATTGCGGGATACAGCCCCTTGGTTCTGGATGTCGACGTAACAGATGCGGAAAGCGTCGTCGCGGCCACCGAAGCGGCAAGAGAGCGTCTCGGTCACATCGACGTCGGGGTCGATTTCGCCGGGATTCACCATCGGACCTTCGATCTGGCCGAGGACGACCCGAAAGAGCTGGCCGAAATTTTTCGGCGGGTTATCGAGGTGAACGTGAACGGCGCCTTCCTGGCGACTGCGGCATTAGCCCGGGTGATGGTGCGGCAGCGGAAGGGACACATTATCCATCTCTGCAGTAGTGGGAGCCGCCTCTCCCTCTATGCGAGTTACGCCTACAACGCGAGTAAGCACGCCCTCGAAGGAATCGTAAAGACGACGGCCGCCCAGTTGGCGCCCTACGGTGTTCGGGTGAACGCGATAGCGCCGGGTACCGTAATTACCGATCTAAACCGGGACCTGCTTCAGGACGAAGCCGGGGAGTATCGACCTCGGGCAAAGAGCATCCTTGCCCATACGCCGACAAAGCGGTTCTTGAGCCGAGAGGGTATCGCCGAAACGCTTCTGGGAATGTGCGTTCCTCAGCGCCACTTAACGGGGAACGTCATTTTTGCCGACGACGGTTACAACATCGAAGGGCACTCCTGGCCCGACGGGAACATGGCGCTCTACGCCGGGGCCGAAGAGCTGGAGAGTCTATTGAGCTCCGTACGGAACCCAGCGGCGGAGGCGTAGGGACAAAAAAAAGGCGCCCCGAAGGGCGCCTTTGCTCTTAGTAGTTTCGAGCCGTTATCTCGAATTCGACCCGGCGGTTCTTCCACCGTTCCTCTTCGTTCGTGTGATCAACGACCGGTTCGCTACCACCGATACCGTTGGTGCTGAGCATCTCTTCGGCAACACCCCGCTCGACCAGCGCGTCTCTGATGACGTCGGCGCGGTCCTGCGAGAGGGGCAAGAGAGTCTCTTCCTGCTCCGCCTCCCTGGCTTCCTCTCCGGTCGTCAGATGGACGGCGTGGCCTTCAATGACGATCTCCCGATCCGGAAACTCCTTTAGCACCGCAGCCACCTGGTCTAAGACTGCCATGTTCTGCTCGACGCGCTCGGGGTCTTCGAGGTTCTGGTAATCCGCCTCGAAAGGCACAAAGTGAATATTGCGTACCCGAATCCGGTACCCGTCCTCTTCGCCCTCGTCTTCGGTCACGAGAATGCCGACGGTAATGGACGCTTCAGTCGACGATTCGTTTCCGACCTCGTCGGTTACTTGGAAGGCCGCGGTATATTCTTCCGCGGATCCGACCAATTCTCCGTCCTGGCTCCGGCCGTCCCACGTTACCGATTCTCGCGGTCCTCCGTCTCCGGAGACCTCGTAGAAGAGGTTTTCTTGGGGATCGTATATCTCCAGCCCCCAGGACACGATCGACGTTCGGTCGTCCGCCGAAAGGTCTAGGGTTACCTGGTCACGGCGACCGTCGCCATCCGGCGTGAAGGGCTTCGGCGAGACCTCGATGTCCAATGATGCGATATTGAGATCCAGGAGAAAGGAGTCGGTCTCTACACTCGTCGAGTTTCCAGCGAGGTCTCGGCCGGTAAGTACGTAGCGATACCGGCCCGGAGACGCCCGTCGGTCTCGGGTGGTGCGCCCTTCCCAGGTCACACGCTCGGGAACATCACCGCTCCAGGCTTCCTTCCGGACGACATTCTCACCTTCGGAGACTCGAACGTATTCGCCGGTCCACAAGTCGGCTCCGCTCGTGGTCTGGGTAATCTCGATGGTATCCTCGACGCCGTCGTCGTTTGGAGAGAAAGCGTCCGACTGTACCTCTACGGTCGCCAGCGGCGGCGTGTTGTCCACAACCACCTCGACGGTGTTACTAGTTCCCCGGCGGTCCACGTTATCTGTGACCGCGACGGTAATCGTGTAGATACCTTCGTCGACGAGGTTTCCGTCGTTGTCGACTCCGGTCCAGACGACGAAGTTCGGGACAGTCAGAGGAGTCGGATCGGGCAAGAGCCGCTGATCTTCGTCGACGCTGTTACGCACGGTAAGAATCGCCTTGCCGTTGCGATTCCTGACTATCATCTCGTAGTGCTGGATTACCGCATCCTCGGTTCCCGGTGATACATCGAGGGGAGAAGTAAAGGTATCCTTGATTCCCGGGGAAGCCTCAGGAGAGAGATAGCCTCTTCCGGCAAGCTCTATCTGAACCTCGGGCGCACCGGCCACATCCGGTTCCGTGGCGCATCCGACGGCGAAGGCCGTCAATGCCACAATTATTGTTGTTAGGATTGTTCGATTCATAATACCTCCAGTGTGCTGTCTCAGGTGCGCAGGCACTCTAGAGGTGCCTCGCATCCTGTCCACACCCCTAGGGTACGAAGGGTGTTAACACAAGGAGATACTACGAATGGGTTATCTTTGCGGTCTCTCCGGGCGCGATGGACTCCCGCTGACGACCCACCTCGACGACGAGGGGGCCGTCGTTAGATTCGTCGGCGGTTGCCACGAGCTGTTGGGAGTTGATGCCGATCGAAAGGCGCCGGCCAAAACGCTTGACCGAAAAGCGAACCCTCTCCCACGCTGCTGGTATCCGCGGTGAGAATCCGAAACCACCGTCTGCCAGGTAGAGACCCGCGAAGCCGGTGGTCACAATCTGCCAGACTACTCCACAGGCAGCCGTGTGGATGCCGCCTATAAACGTCCCGCCGCTCACCGCCTTGGCCTCGCTAAAGAGATCGACGGTAGTCGCCTTTCGAAAGTAGCGGACTGCAGCGTCGGTGTGGTCCGTCCACGACGCCGTTATCGCGTAGACCGCGGGGCTCAACGAGCTTCCGTGCTGGGTTCGTGGCTCGTAGTAGTCCCAGTTTGCCCGCATTACGCTGACGGGGTAGGCCGTCGGGTGGAGCATGAACAGCTGCGTCACGTCCGCCTGTTTGGAAACTTGGGTTGCAACGGCGATACCGTTCGGCCAGCCCCAGTACTCGCCGGGATCCAAAAGACGCTCTTGGAGCTTCTCCGGCGTTATGTCCTCGTGTTCCCAGAAGCCCTGAAACTGCTCAATTAGCTTGGTGCCCGACAGCGGTTCCGGCACGTAGATTCGGGCCGCCACATCCTTCCACTGCTCGATTTCCCCCTCCCCAACTTCCAGGCGTTTCCGAAGCTTTTGCCAGGTCTCGGGAGCCTCATCCTGGAGCCACTCCCACACCTCGAGGGCGTACTCCAGGGCAAACCGGCTCTGATAGTTCGTAAAGAAGTTATTGTCTACGTTCTCGTGATACTCGTCGGGGCCGAGGACCCGAATGATCTCGTACTGGTCCTTGTCCAGGCGGAAGTGAACCCGGGAAGCGAGAAACCGCGCAACCTCGAAGACGATCTCGGCACCGTACTCCAGGAGATAGTCTGTGTCGCCGGTAAGGGCGACGTAGCGTCGAACGGCGTAGCTCATATCCGGAGAGATATGGATTTGCCAGTCGTTGAAGTGATTTCTGATCTTTCGTCCGGTTAAGACATCCTTGAAGAAGTACGAAGGGCAGATCTCTTCCCCGGTGTCTCCGCTGATCCAGGCGTAGAAGGCGCCTCGGTAGCCGAGATTCCGAGCCTTTTTTCGGGCGCCGTCTATAGTGCGCCCGCGGTACACTAGAATGTTCCGAGCCAACTCCGGTTTGGTAAAGAGAAAGGTCGGCATGTTGAACATCTCCTGGTCCCAGAACGCCGCTCCCTGGTACGCCTGGCAGGAGAGCCCCCGGGCTCCAAGGGGGAGGTGTTCGGCATGTGCCGGAGCCGCGATTATGTTGTGGTACTGGTTGAATCTGACGACGGCTTGCGCGAACTCGTCTCCGTCTATCACGATGTCCATGTCGTGCCACCAAGCATCCCATTTTCCCGTGCTCCGGGCCAGGCATTCGTCGAAGCCGCGCTCCCGGGCCTCGGCGACGGAGGTCAAAGCCGCCTCCTTGGTCGAAGAGACACGGTCTTTCAGCTCACCCATCGAGCCCGGGTAGAGGAGGTCGTTGCTCGAGTAAACGGTCATGTACTTTTCGACGACAAAGGTTTCGCCCGCCTTTAGCGATACTTCGATCTTTCGAAAAATTGAGCGCTCCGTTGCCGTTACCTCCTCTGCCTGGACCGCCTCGGTGTTCCCTCCGCCGTCGACGACGAAGGCCGTGGCATCTTCGGCAATCTCCACGGCAATAGAGCGTTCCTGCGTCTTGGTGCTTACGACAAGAGGACCGGGAAGCGTTGACGAACCTTTTTCCTGGTGAGGTTTGTACCAGGCGAAATGCTCTCCGTTGAGGCTCCAGACCTCGCCGTCTATTCCGGTCTTGACCGAGAGAGTCAGGTCCTTTGTCGCTCGGAACTCCAGTTGGGACGAAAGAAGATGAATGTTGTCGTAGCTTGCGGTACGCCGCTCGGAAACCTCGTATCCGTGCTTCGATGACGACGCCCGGAACTCCCAGAGTCCGTTTCGAACAGTGATTCCCCGGCGGTAGCTGTCCCACTCGACGGAGCTCAATCGCAATTCCTCTCCGTCGACGGCAAGCTCCGTGTAGAGCCCGTTCGGCACCGTAACCAACTCCGTCCAGACCCCGTCGGCGTTGTCGTAGGTGTCGGTAACGACGCAGGCGACGAACTCCTTCGCCGTGTCGTCGCAGAAGGTTCCCCGATACCCGAGATAGCCGTTTCCGGTCATAAAGTTGCTCCCGGTGGTGACCAGCTGATCGGGTTCGAATCGGGTCTCGAAAATATCCCAGGTTGAGTCGGAGTAGAGGTTTTCCTTCAGAGTCATGTGCTTTCCTTTTGTTCTACCGCGTCCCGCTAAAACACGATGGGCCACCGCGCGGTGGCCCATCCATGAGGTACGATCGATCGAAGTAAGGCCGACCTTATCCTTTGACCGAGCCCGCCATCATTCCCCGAACAAAGTAGCGCTGGAGAGTGAAGAAGACGATCAGGGGCATGATCATCGTCATGAACGCCCCGGCGGTCAAAACGTGCCAGTCTTGACCTCGAGACCCTACCATCTCCGCCAGCCGGGTGGTAACGATCGGTGTCTGGGTGCCGAGGAAGACCAGGGCAACCAGCAAGTCGTTCCAGACCCAGAGGAACTGAAAGATCGCGAAGGACGCAATAGCCGGCACCGAGAGCGGAAGGATGAGCCGGGTAAAGAGCATCCACGGCGTGGCTCCGTCGGCCTCCGCGGATTCGATAATCGACTTCGGAATACTCGAAATGTATCCGTAGAGAATGTAGGTCGCCAGGGGGAGCCCGAAACCGGTGTGGGCCAGCCACATCCCGATAAAGGTCCCGTTTAGTTGTAGTCGGGTGTAGATCCGCAAGATGGGAATCAACGCCATCTGCAGCGGTACCACCAGAAGTCCCACGATCACGACAAAGACGGTCTGCCGAAGGGGGAAGGTCATCCAGGCGATACCGTAGGCGGCGAAGGCCGCGATGGTAATGGGAATGACCGTCGCCGGGAGGGTAACCAGAAGGCTGTTCAGGAAGGCGTCCGCCATCTGATCCGCGAAGGCTACTCGCTGGTAGTTTCCGAAGGTCCACTGATCGAAGTTCGTGAAGTTTACGAGGCCCTGCCACCAACCGGTGTCTATGATCGCCAGCTGCGTGCGGAAGGAGCTGACCAAAAGCCCGAGGGTCGGAACAGTCCAGATAGCGACCACGATGATTATCACGAGCCGCATCGGGGCGCCCTTTACGGCCGCCTCCAGTTTCTTCGATGCCTCGCTCCGAGGCTGATTCATTGTTGTGCTGCTCATCGCTTACCCCCTGTTTTCCCGCATTTGCCGTACGTTCCGGATCATAAAGGGGACGATTATGATAAAGAGAAAAACCGCCAAGGCGGCCCCTCGACCGAAGTTTCGAAAAATAAACGTCTCCTCGTACATTCGGGATGCGACGATGTGGGTCCCAAAGTCTCCACTCGTCATGACCCAGACGATGTCGAAGATCTTGAGAACCAAGAACAGAATGGTCGTCAGTACGGTCAGAATGGTTCCCTGAACGTAGGGGATAATGACGCTAAAAAAGACCCGGATCTCTCCGCAGCCGTCTATTCGGGCCGCGTCCAGGAGGTCTTTCGGGACCCCTTTGACCGCCGCCGAGAGAATTACCATAGCGAATCCGGTCTGGAGCCAGACCATGATGAACATCAGGAAGAAGTTGTTCCACGGGCGAATGGTCCACCACGCCTGAGGCTGCCCACCGAGGGCCACGACGACGGCGTTTAGGAGACCGATCTGCGGCTCCCCCGGGGGGGTGTAGGCGTAGACGAAGCGCCAGATAACCGACGCGCCGACGAAGGAGATCGCCATCGGCAGAAAAATAAGAGACTTAGTGACCTTCTCCGTGGTGGTCGAGAGCCGGTCGGCCATTACGGCGATGATCAGGCCGAGGGTTACCGCGACGAAGGGTACGAAGACTACCCACATCGCCGTGTTGCGAATCGTGATCAGAAGCGTCTGATCCGTAAAGAGGGTAACGTAGTTCCTCAAGCCCACAAACTCGGTAGAGGTCCGGTCGAAAAGGCTTATCCACACGGTTCTAATCGACGGAAAGACGATGTAGACCATCAGGATGGCGAGGGCTGGGCCCACGAATACCCAGGGACGCATGGCGTACCGAGCATTCGTCGGCAACGCCTCCGCGGCGTTGGTAAGCGCTGCGAAGAGCGCCCAAATTCCCCCGACGCCGACAACTAGGGCGATCAGGGCGATGACAGCCCGGTGGGTGTCTGCGTCCCTCATAAAGAGAAAGCTCGTATAAAAGACGAAAACGACCGCGATCGGCCCTAGGATCGCGAACGTTACACGTGCCGGTTTGGATGTCAGAACGTCTGAAATACCGGCGGATTGGCCATTACTCATGCGGCTACCCCACAATCTAGAAAAGAAGACCGGGACGCCGTGCATCCCGGTCTATAGCTACCGTAGTTGAACTGCTCTAGTTCTCCGGCCAGGCATCGTCGATATCCGAGAGAACCTCGTCGAGGCTGTCGCCGTTTACCCAGTCGACCATTCCGGTCCAGAAGGCACCGGTTCCGACCTGCCCGGGCATAAGGTCCGAGGCGTCGAAGCGGAAGGTCGTTGCGTTCTGCAGGATCTCCGCGTAGCCTCTGTCTACATCGGTCGGGTACCAGTCCAAGGGGGTGTCCTTATGGGGCGAAACGAAGCCGCCCTGCTCGAGCCAACCCCGGGTCGATTCGCCGGTAGCGAGCCACCGCATGACGGCCCGAACTTCCGGACGGTCCTGCATGGCGCTCAAGAGGTCTCCGGCGCCGAGGACCGGGCGTCCCTGGTCGTCGTCGATCGGCGGGAGGTAGAAGTAGTCGACGTCCTCACCGATGGTTACGCCGTCGGGAAAGAAGGCCGGGATAAAGCTGGCCTGACGATGGAGCCACGCCCGGGGAGGATTGTTAAACAGCGGCGTCGGGGCGTCGCCGAAGGGAACCGTCAGAATCGAGTTGGTGCCTCCGCGGACAAAGTCCTCGTTCATCCAGATCTCTTCCATATAGCCCATGGCTTCCCGCACCTCCGGAGAATCGAAGGGCAGCTCGCCGATGACCCACTCGTCGTAGACCTCGGGGGGATGGATCCGGAGCATGATGTCCTCGAGCCAGTCGGTGGCGACCCATCCGGTGGCGCCGGCGCTTTCGATACCGATACTCCAGGGGGTGTTGCCGTCGGCGACCATCTGCTCGCTCAGCTCCAGCATCTCATCCCAGGTTTCGGGGATTTCGTACCCTGCTTCGGAGAACTCCGGAACCGGATACCAGACCAACGACTTGACGCTTGCCCGGTACCAGACGCCCGCCATAATGCCGTCGTGGCTTGCCAAGTCGAGCCAGCTCTGGTCGTACTGCCCTTCGAGGTAGCCGTCTTCCATCCAGGGTGCTATGTCTTCGACGGCACCCCGTTCGACCAGGTCCTGCATAAGGCCCGGCTGGGGGAAGGCCGCGACGTCGGGGGGATCCCCGCCTTCGGCACGGACGGTGATGAGCGACTCGAAGTCGCCGCTTCCTTCGTAGACAACGTCGATACCGGTGGCCTCTTCAAAAGGCTCCATTGCAGCGTTAAAGCGGCTGGCGTCCTCGTCTACAAAGGCTCCGAAAATGTTGACGGTGGTTCCGGAGAGGTCTTCCATGGATTATATTGATTTTGAAGGAGT
>CAZLDK010000025.1:19158-19375 GCA_964558285.1 uncultured Spirochaetaceae bacterium
CGGAGAGGTCTTCCCCGTTGGTCCAGGGATTGTCGGTGTAATCCACACCGGAATCCGCCGCCTCTTCCTCTTCTGCCGGGCCACAGCTGACGACTAGTATCAGCGCAAGCGCGGCGACGAGCAATAAGCTAAATTTTTTGATCATATTTCCTCCTTCGAACTATTGGTTGCGGGTTGCAACCAACTAAAAAGGTACCACGGCCCCATCGGGGTGTCA
>CAZLDK010000026.1:0-2937 GCA_964558285.1 uncultured Spirochaetaceae bacterium
TCACCCGTCCCTTCGGATACCCGCCAAGCCCAAGAGCTTCGTCGAGAAGAATCGACCCCGACGGAATCACCTGGATTCCTCGGACATCAACACCCTCGCCAAGCTTCATCAACGAGCCCTTTCCGAACTGCTTTTCTATCTGAAGCTTGGCCGCCTCGAGGGCCTTATCCTTCTCTTCCCTCTTCTGGCCGGCCACTGCCGTCGTATCGCCTTTCGCCATTGCGTCCCCTTGCGTGACTCGGTTCCTTGTCAGCACCATCTTGTACACCTCCACAGAAGAATACCGTGCTGATTGACCGGAGAATTCAACGCAATACTATTTCCTCCTATCATCGCCGGTCAATAGCGGGCTTTGCCTGGACGCTCCGACTCTGTCGTGCTATATACAGTGCGTGCGTGGCGAGCTTCTGGTGGTTGCTACCCGGTCCATGGTCGATTACGCGTCTCGCGTAGCGTACCAACTAGAGACATTTCCGGACTATCGGGGACACCGCAATCTACGAGACAGGGTAGACAGCCTCAAGACCATTCGTTTCGCCGACGGCGAGATGGAGGTAGAGGTAAAGACATCGGTTCGAGGGAAGGACGTCTTCCTCTTCGGGAACGCGGGTCGAAACGACCTAAACCTTACGGTCGAAGAGAACAAGATGGAGCTCTACCACGCCATCGATGCCCTCAAGCGTGCCCAGCCGGCAAGGATCACCCTCTTCGAACCCTTCTGTAGCGCGTCGCGGTCGGATCGGACGACCCGACGGAACTCCGTCGGGTTCTGGATTCACTACAAGACCTTGGTGAGCCTCGGGGTCGACCACATCATTACCTATCAGCTTCATTCGGATAAATCCAAGACCATCGTAGATCCGGACATTTGCTCCATCGACGACGTCCCCGCCGGTAGCCTCATCGAAGAGTTCCTTACGGATAAGCTCATCAAGACGAAGGAAACCCTAATCCAGGCTATCCAGAGTCAGTGGGTGTTCTGTTCGGTGGACGCCGGGAGCGAAAGCCTCGCGAAAAAGTACGCCGCCGCCTTCAACACACCGCTGATTATTGCCCATAAGCACAGAGACTATACCAAGACCAACACGGTGGATTCGATCGACATCCTGACCGACAGTCCGATCGAAGGCAAAGAAATCTGGATTGTCGACGACATGATCGATACTGCGGGCTCTGTCTACACGCTGGTTCGAGAGCTTGCCCACCGCGGCGTTTCCCGAATCAACATAGCGGCCATCCACCCGGTTTTCTCGGCCCCGGCGATCGAACGAATGACCGCTCTCCACGACGAGGGTATCCTGAACAGCGTTGTGGTTCTCGACACTGTTCCCTGTACCGCCGGCCTCAGGGACCAGATGCCGTTTCTCCACGTCGTCTCTTCCGCCAGGAGAAGCGCCGAGATCGTAAAAAGACTGAACGACGAGGGGAGCCTCTCTCCCTTCTTTGACGAGTTCAACGCCTCGGATTACTTGAGCTCGATGCGTCTCTTTATCTAGGCGCCTTATCTGGGCGTTCACCAACCTAAAAGGTCTTCTTTGAGTCCAGGAGAATCGTAACCGGTCCGTCGACGTCGCACCGTACGGTCATACCCGCGCCAAAGCGGCCCGTCGCCACTCCGAGCCCCTGGCGGGACAATACATCGATAAGGCTGTCGAGCATCTTTTGGGCGGTCTCGGGATCCTCTGCTCCGTTGAAAGAGGGCCGACGTCCCTTTCGAGCGTCACCGCCGAGGGTGAATTGCGATACCACCAACAGCTCACCACCGGTATCGGTCACCGATCGGTTCATCTTGCCCTCACCGTCCTGAAAGATGCGGAGGGTCGAAAGCTTTTCCGCCATCCACCGGACGTCCTCCGGACCATCGCCCTTTATCACACCGACATACGCGAGGACACCTCCGGCGATCGCCCCGGTCGTTTCTCCGGACTCCTTCAACAGCACCGATGCCGAAGAAACCCGCTGGACCACGGCTCTCACTGCGGGTCTTCCGACCTCGTGCCTTCGGAATCGCTCCTTCCGGGACCGAGAAGACGAACCGCGGCGCCCCGGAGGGCGAAGGAACCGCCTTCGACCGAAGTTACCTGACCGAGGAGCTCGACATTGCTCCCGGGATCGACCGAAACACCAAAGAAAAAGCGGGTGGGAACGATCCCCTGGAGGACCTGCCCTTCTTCAAATCCAACGAGAAAGTCGAAGGCGATGACATCCTCCGAGGCTTCCAGGTTTGCCACTCGGCCACGCCATTTTACGTAGCACCCCTCGTAGAGCCAGGGCTCCGACGCAACTTCGGCGTAGTCGAAGTTGTCCCTTAAGCCGACCAAATCCGGGGTTTGGAAATAGTCCGTCAAAAGCGCTACCCGGCGCTTGATATCCCGAGAGGCATTCGACGAAAGCAACCGGTTCGCGTGTCTCCGAGCGAGGTTGTCCCTTCCATCGTGGAAGAAGTCTCGGAGCTCCGCGACAAGCTTTTCTATTTGATCCTCACTATAGGTGTAGCGAAAGCTACCGGTGTAGGAAACCAAGTCGGCTTCGCTATCATCTTCGAGGAGAAGTAACTCGTCCCCGGGCCGCGGATCTCCCCGTCGCCCCCCAAAAGCCCCCTCGTCCAGGGTGTAAACGAGAATCCAGGAGCCCAAAACGAGGGCAGCAGCCGCCGCGAGGAACCAGACCCCGCGACCTCGGCGCAACCGGGGAGTAGGAAGAAACTGCCCGAAGGTTTTGCCGTGGAGACTCCGTTGTACCGCGCTCTCGGTGTCGCTTTTCCGCACGAGGTCCAGTCCGTTCCGGGCGATCCGGTTCTTGGGGTCTGTTTCTACTACTGCAAGCCAGTCTCGCATCGCCCGCTGGACCTCTCCCTTTCGTGCCCGAAGAGCCGCCAAAGCAAGACGGGAGTCAATCGCCTCGGGAGTTAGGTCGACGGCTCGGGAGAGATAGGTT
>CAZLDK010000026.1:2947-19197 GCA_964558285.1 uncultured Spirochaetaceae bacterium
GCGCCACCGTAGTCTTGCGCTTGAAGGCAGGCCATTCCGAGCACGTGGTAGAACCGCGGTTCGTCACGGAAGAGGAAGACCTGGGGCTCGAGGAGATGGATGACATCGGAGTATTTTCCCTGCCGGTAGAGGCGCTCGGCCCGGGAGAGAGCCTTATTCGGATCGATCACCGCGTCCGGTTTGGACCGTCTCGGCGCGCCGCCGAAGTTCCTCGTAGATCCGCTGGACTACTTCGACGTCTTCCGGGGAGGGCCCACCCTCCTGGGACAAGAGTGAGTCGATTTCCGCCAATAGGTCGTTTACCGCGACGACTTCCTCGACCAAGGTTCCTCCGGGGCGCCGACTGTCCCCGGGACTCGTTTCACGGAAAAGCGATTCCAGGGTTCCCGGGGTGCCGGAAGTCGCAGCGAAGCTTCCACTCCCGGCAGAACCCATGACCGAAACGATCGAGAAGCGCTCTCCAGGGAGCACTTCTCCCGGACCGTAGTACATGGCGGCGGCGGAGTCGTTGATTGAATAGGGCAAAAGACTGAAGGTCCGGCTCTCCCGGACGGCGTAGTCCCAATTGGACTCGATTAGTCGCTTCCAGTTTGCAAAGACCACTCGAGTCGGACGGCTGACCCCGTCACCTCCAAAGGAGAAACGAAGGCCAAGCCCCGGGTTTGTCGCCGATGGAGAGAGCCAATACCGCCCCGAGGAAACCTCCTCTTCCCGGGTAATCTCCTGTTGACCGTCCACCAGGAAATGGGCCGGCTGCGATTCTCCGAGGGTTGTATCGATAAGGAGGCGGAGTCCGATAGTACGAGACTCTTCCGAACGATTGATAACGGTAATCGTAATCTGTACACCGTTTGCCAACCGGGAACCTTCGGAGGCAACAAAAGAGAAATCCTGGATTACTTCGAGGGTAGCCGAGGTCCATACGAACCGTCCGCCTTCCCTCGTCTCCTGGGTCTGAAGGTTGAATCCCCCGGATTCACCGAGTCTACTAAACCGGTTGCCGTCGAGAACCGCGATCCCGGAAGTCTCCGGGTCCTGCGAGAAAAAGAGCGGAACGTAACGATTGGCGGCGATGTCTGCCAGGTAGTAGAGAGAGAAGGCCCCACTCGTCTCGTCTAACTCGAGACGCACCAGTCCTTCTCTAAGCTCGAGGGCTTCGACCTCGACAGCCGCGAATCCAAACGAGACGAGCGCCAGGAACAGAACGATCGCACCTTTGCGTTTCACCTACTCTCCCTCTTGATTCTCGATCGACAGGAGGAGCTCTTCCTTTAGTCGAAGTGTCTGCGCCTTTATGTCGAGAAGCTGACTCCGGCGCAGAAGCTCCGCCTCGCCCCCGCCGCCGGTCGCGCGTGCCCGGTCGAGGGCGAACTGCAGTTGCCGGATTTCGTCTTCCTTGTCGGCGATCTCCTCTCTCAAGGCCGAAACCTCCGAAGCAAGACGGGCTATTTCCGACCGGAAATCGCCGGGCGACTGCCTCGCAAGGCTCTGCTGGTACGCTCCGACCGCTTCGTCGAGGGAGCGTTCCTGCCGTTCGAACTCCTCGAGAGCCTGCAAGTACTCCTCGTGGCTCCACCTGAGAAGCTTGAGGAGCTCGTCTTCCCGTTTCGTCAGATCTATCAACGAGAGCCGGTACCGCGCTGCCTCGACGCGGTGGGTCCGGGGAAACTCTTGAATTACCCGGGCGAAGAGGGTTTGCGCCTCGTCGTAGCGCCCGAGGGCAAAGAGCGACTCCCCGCTCCAATAGATTGCGTTAGCCACGTAGGGCGTGGCGGGAAACTCCTCAACAAAGGCGGAGAATACCTGAATCGCTGCTTCATGCTCCCCCTGAAGATACAAGAGTCGCCCCCGCTGATACCGTGCCTCTTCGTAGTTGGGGTGGCTCGGATAGTTCGCCAAGAAAAACTCGAGGTTCCGGGAGGCTTCTTCCGGCTGCCCAAGCCCGAGGGCCGACTTGGCAATCCAGAAGTAGGCGTCGCCGTGATAGCGCTCGTATTCCGGATCGAGCAAGAGCTCCCGGAAGAGCAGCATCGCTTGGCGGTAATCCCCCTCGCTGAAACGCTCGACTCCCTGTTCGAGGATCTGGAAACCGGGGGCAGTCTCCTGAGAAACAGCTATGCCTCCGAAAAGGAGAACGAAAAGCGAAACGAGTACAAGGGTCTTCCTAATTGTCACTACGCACTACCTCTTGTAACATTGTCGACCGCCTGCTACCCTAACTGAATCCGCCAAGGCACTGGTAGCGTTGACTCTCCGCCGCCTCATGGTATATTAATTGTACGAGAAGAACTACCGTTGAGTATGTCTCAAGGAAGCGCCGACACCAAGGATACTCCCGTTGGTGAGCTCTTGTTGAGAGCTTTTGCATCTATCCGTCAACACCGTTTGGACGAAGCCATGCAAACCCTCGAAGAGGCGCTTACGGTCGACTTCGACAATGACGAGGTCGTTTCGTCGCTGAAATATGTCAACTTCTGGCGAGAGCGTCAACACGCCGCCGGCCGCATAGACAAGGACGTCGAGCGGGGGGAATATCTTCTCTCGCAGTGGAAACCCTTCGTTCAGTTTGCCGCAGCGGCGCGAGGCGAACCGTGCGAACGCGGCCTCTTCGCCCTTCGGCAGCATGTTTTCGGAGGTGCCCTCGAGCTCTTTCAGGGGCTGGTCAAGGACAGCGACGATGGAGACCTTTCCTGGCGCCTGGGTAGGTGCCACAAGGGGCTCGGAAACTACGAGATGGCCGTATCTTTTATGGAGGAAGCCTGCACACAGAAGCGTGACGATCCTGCGATGCTGGCAGAGTTGGCCGACTGCTACGCGATGGTCAATAAGGTGCAAAAATCGAAGGCCTTTTTTCGAGAGGCTTTCTTTCTTGGTCCCGACCGGGTCGACCTTTCGTCGCTCGAATCGGGACTAATACGAAAATTGATAGAAAAGGTGGAAGAGCTGGGGTACCAGGGTCCTGCCGTAGCGGAGTGGATACCCGTCTATGGCGTAGTGTTTGGTGTGTTTACGGTAAAGCGTGAGCTGCGGTCGATTGAATATGGGAAACTTAAGCAGTCGATCTACGCTTTGGAACGGGAGCACGGAGAATCACGAGCTCCGGAAACCGTTCTGACGCCACGGTTGGTAAATCGCTATTTTTGGTTGATCGACCACTACATCCATAGCGAGGAGGATCCGGCAAAGATCGATGACGTTCTTTTGCGCATCCGAAGCATTAGCCCAGAGATCTACCAGCAGTACGTCAATTAGATCTTCTAAGGAGACAATCATTAATGAGTGATCAGCAAGTCACGAGCGAAGCCAAGCAGGTCGCAGCGGTTAGAGAGCTTCTAAACGAAGAGAAGTGGACCCGGGCGGCGCTTAACAATTATACGGTAAACAACTTCAAGGAGCTCGACGAAGTTCTCCGAGGTGTATTTGAAGAGGACCTCGAAGAAGAGGTGGCGGAGATCTGCGAGGAACACCTCCAGCACACCAAGAACAGCATAATCGCACTCTACCTCGCCGGGATTCTGAGACTCAGTCGCCAAGCCGTCGACGATGGCAACCTTGTGAACCTCATAAACATCTTTACGGATAACCATAAGTGGGGCATTGTCGAATACTTGGCGACGAAGATTCTCGACTACGGGGAGAACAAGTACGCCTTGCGAACCCTCGCGGACTGCTACAACAGCGAGAATCAGTACGACAAGATGTACGAGGTCTGGGAGCGACTGATCCGGGTCGACTTCGAGGAAGCCGATATCGTTCGTCATCTTGCCGAACAGAAAGAGAAGGAAGGCAAGACCGACGAAACCGTCGACTATTTTAAGAAGGCACTCCACCGCTACATCAACAAGAAGAACTTCAACAACGTAAAAGAAGTTTGGCACAAGCTCATCCAGTTTGCTCCCGAGGATCGGGAGTTCTTCTACCATGCGGAAGGCAAAATAGCCAAAACAGTCAGCTCCGACCGCGCGGTCCAGCTCCTCGAGGACCTCTATCCCCACTACAAGAAGAAAGAAGACTGGGACACGGCCATCGAGATTCTCAAGCGGGTGCTCTCCTACGATCCGAAGAGCCCCTGGGGCCGGAAAGAGATAATCGAATGCTACCAGGCCAAGCACGCCGGACACAGCCATCTCGACGAATACGTCAAGATCTCGAACCTCAACCAGAGTTGGCGGAACGTTCACGACGCGATTAGCGACTTCGAGAAGCACATAGCCTTCGACGCCGGCAACTTCGTTTTTCACCGCGCCTGGGGAGTCGGAATCATTCGAGACCTCGACGACGATTCCATCACCATCGACTTCGTCAAGAAGCGGGGACATAAGATGTCCCTCAAAATGGCGGTGAGCGCCTTGGAGATCCTGGCGAAGGATCATATTTGGGTGTTGCGGAGCATCGCCAAGAAGGATCAACTCCGCAAGAAAGTAAAGAATGACATCGTCTGGGCCCTCAAGACGGTCATCCGGAGTCTCGACAACTCCGCCGACATGAAAAAAATCAAGGGCGAGTTGGTGCCCTACATCCTGACCCAGAGCGAATGGTCGACGTGGAGCACCAAGGCTCGGCAGATTCTTAAGACGAACCAAGATTTTGGGGTCGTCACGGATAAGCTCGACCACTTCGTCGTCAGGGATCAGCCGATCAGCTTCGCCGAGAAGACCTTCAATCGTTTTAAGGCCGAGCGCAACTTCTTCGACCGCGTCAAGACGATGTACGAGTTCCTTCAGTTCATCGAAGACAACGACGAAGAGGAGATGGATTCGGATCTTTTTCGCGAGATGTTCGACTACTTTGCCGGGTTCCTGCGTTCTCAGGCAGTTGTAAACGAATACGTAGTGGGAAGCAGCCTTCTCGTACGCCACATCGTCGAGAAGCATCCCTATCTGAATCTCGGTATCGACCTGGACTTCGGGAGCCTCTTCGAGTCTATCCCTAACCTCGAAGAGACCTTCGACCATCTCGAAAACACCGACCTGCGCCGGGAGTTTACCAGACAGGTTCGAAAACACGTCAAAGAGTGGCCCGACGTCTACGTTAGACTCTTCCCCTACTACCTCTCGAAGGAGATCGTCTCCGAATTGGAGCGGGCGGGAAAGGAAAACAAGCTTCGGGGGCTCTTCCAAGAGATCTACAACAACTACCGGGATATGCGGGAGCCTTTCGTCTGGATGGCCCGGAACTGTATCGAAGACGAGTGGATGAAGGACAGCGGCGTAGACTACGAGCGCATTCTTATCGCGATGATCCATCTCCTCGACATAACGGCACGGGAAATCGACAACCGCAAGGATGCAACCTTCAACCGAAAGATCAATCGGCAGATTCACAGCTTTCTCTTCAAGGACGGCCGCCTCCACGCCTTCGTCGAGTCGGCGGACGAAGATTCGTTAAACCGCGTCTTCACCCTGGTTGGGGACGTCAAAGACCTCGATCCGTCCCTCGTAATCGATCTGAAACAACGCATCCTCAATCGCTTCCCCGATTTCCATTTCTACGGACAGCCGGAGACGGAAACCGTCAGCCGCGGTTTTCTCGTCACGGAGAAGAGCTACAACGAGAAGCAGAAGGCCTTGCTGCACCTCCACGAGGTCGAAGTGCCGGAAAACAGCCGAGAAATTGCCGAGGCGGCGGCCCACGGCGACCTTCGGGAGAACGCCGAGTACAAGGCAGCCAAAGAACGGCAGGACATGCTCAATTCCACGGCAGCCCGTCTGAAGGAAGAGCTCGAGAAGGCGCAGATAGTGAAGCAACGCGACGTTGAAGAGGATAAGGTGGCCTTCGGCACCAAGGTTCGGCTGACCAACCTGGAGTCCAGGGAAGTCGAAGAGTACGTGGTCCTCGGTCCCTGGGAATCGGACCCGTCGAACCACATCATTTCCTATCTCTCGCCCCTCGGTGCCGAACTGGTCAATAACCAGACCGGTGACGAGATAGAGTTTGTTATTAACGATCGGGAGTACAAGTACCGAGTGGAAGAGGTTACCGTAGCCGACTTCTAAAGCGGTCTGCTTCTATACCGGGTTCTATACCGGGGCGACACCGGTCGCCTCGGCTATCTCCCGGTTTATTTCCCTTACGATATCCCAGAGACGGCTTCTCAGGACTGCGAGGTCCGCCATAAAACGCTCGTATCCCTCCGCCGAGATTTCGCTGGTTTCCGGGTTCAAAACGGCGTCTTCAGATATGCCCCGCCACTTTTCCAGGTGGCCGCGTAGTGTTTCGATTCGCGCCACTTCCTCTTCGACGGAACCGGCGACCAGGTCTCGCCGCACTCCTTCGGCCTCTTCAACCACAAGGGAAAACTCCCGGACAAAGGCCTCGAGCTCGGCATCGCTGTCGAGCACCAGGGGGCGACGCTCAAGGTCCACGGTTACCACGGGTTCCTCTACCCCCTCTCCGGTAGCGTCGGGCGCCGAAGCGCAGCCGAAGAGAAACAGAGACAGACCGAAAGCGATCAACAGGGGCGTCTTCATATTCACATCTCCTCGAGGGCCATCTCTGCCTGCCGCCGAACGGCGCCGTGCGGTGACTCCTCCGCGGCGCGCTCAATTTCACTTCGGTAGGAAGCCGCCCCAACACGCCGCATACCCATCAGCGCCCTTACCTGGGTGCCCGGGTCCGGGTGCTCGAGGAGCTTTACGAGGAGCGGACCGGCGAGGGGGTCTTCCGAAGTCGACAAAGCCATTACTAGAGAAGATAACACGGCAGAACGCTCGGTGCTCCATTCCTGTTCCAAAAGATCCTCGATGTCGTCCCGACCGCCTAAGAGGTAGCTTTCCACCAGGACTCGAGCCGCGGTCCCCCGATGCTTTGCCGGGTTCCCGGAACCGGCGGCGTACTCGGAGAGGAAACGCCGTGCCTCGTTTATTTGCATAGTGCCGAGTGCTTCGAAGGCCGCCGTCCGGACGTCGTCGACGGGATCCCGCCGGGCTCTGTAAGCTATGGCGTCCAGGGCATTCCGGCTACGGCGCGCCCCGAGGGTCTCGAGGGCCGACACCCGTACGCGCCAGAAGTCGTCCCTCAGCGCTGCGACGAATACATCGTCGTCTACCCGTCCCTCGTAGCGTCCGAGGGCACCTATAAGGTAGGCTCGAAACCAGGTATTAGCATCCGAGAGCTGGTCCTGGAGGACCGGTACCGACGCCGGATCACCGATCTTCCCCAAGGAATCCGCGGCATACCACCGGAGCGAATCCTCCTCGGCACGGTCGGTCAAAATCGTCGTGAGAACCTCTCTAGCCTCCCCCTTTGCCACGTCTCCAAGAGCCAGGATGGCTGCTTCCCTCCGGGGCTGCGCTTCCTCGAGACTCCCGGCAACCTCGATCAGAAACCGCAGGGACTCTTCGACGTCGGACTGCCCCATCAAGCGCAGGGCTTGCCGCGCGATCTCAAGGTCCGAGGAGAGGGACAGCGTTCCGAGTGCCTCAACCGCCTCTTCCGGAGGGCTGTATTCGGACGCCGGATTCCGGAGGTAACGAAGCGCCGTCAACACCAGTCGGTCCGGGAGCTCTTCGCTCACCAACAGAACTTCGGAAGCCCGATCGGTAGCCTCTGGTGATTCGATCGTATTGAAATACTCGAAAGCCGCAACTTGGATATCAACCGGGACATCCCCCTCGAGGAGCTCGGCAACATCGGAAGCCAAGCGGCTGTCCCGGTTTGTCCTCAGGCTTTCGAGGAGCTCTACTACCTCGGAGGTAATCCCGAAAGACAGAATGTCTCGCTGAACCTTCAGCGGGTCCTCCGGCGGTGGTGTGCCTTCGGGGTCACCGGAATCGGCCTCGTCCTGAGCGGAAACAGCGACTATTAGTACCACGCCGAAAAGGAGTGGGAGTATGAATGATTTCATCGTCTTCTTACCTTCGGAAGCAACGGACGTAAGTTTAGCACATAATAGAGGAAAACGAGAACCGCCACGGCTCCCAGCCCAAGGGTGAACAGCCGACCGAGCCCCTGCCAACTGCTTCCCGAGGCCCACCAGGTTGGCTGGGTCCCCCGGTAGTAGGCCAAACCGGCGGCGACCGGTGCAAGCGCCAGGGCGATTCGTCCCCCTACGGATGCAAAGGAAACCGTAGAAAGCCCCCCGATTGCTACCGAAGCGCGGGCGAAAAGAAGAAGAAAACCCAGGGTAAAGGCTACCGAGTTGGCGATGGCCAATCCGATGACCCCCAGATAGGTCTCCTTTAGCCAGAGGGAGAGTCCTACGTCCACCACAAAGGTGACGAATGCAACGACGGCCGGTGTCTTGTAATCGCTCCGGGCGTAGAAGAACCGTTGAAGAAAATTGAACCCGGCGACCGAAAAGAGCCCCCAGCAATAGCCGCTTAGCACCTTGGCGGTCAGAATAGTGTCCCCGAGACGAAAGTTGCCCCGTTGGAGGGCGACGGAGATAACTTCCGGACCGAGGAAACTCAAGAGTACCGCCGAAGGAATCAGAAGCAGTGCCAAGGATTCGATACCGAACTCGAGACTCTCCTTTAAACCGAGCCGATCCCCCTCGGCGGTCTGACGGCTCATCCGCGGGAACAACACCGTGGACACCGAAGCGCCGAAGACGCCGAAGGGAAGCTGCCAAAAGACCAGGGCATTCGTCATCGCCGAGCCGCTTCCGCTTGCCAAACCACTCGCAAAGAAGATCGAAACCTGCTGGTTGACGGTAAAGATGCTCGCCGTAACGACAACCGGCATCCATCCCCGGAGGACCTTTCGAAAGTCGGGACCCCGAAAATCCAAACTAGGTGCGAAGGAAAACCCGAGTTTAAAGAAGGATGGGAGCTGTAAAACAACTTGGAAGAGGCCGCCGAGAAGGACGCCGAGGGCTACCGAAAAAACTCCAAGCTCTCGATGAAAAAGGAGAATGCTCGAAATGACCGAGATCGAGAATAGAAACGGCGCGAGGGCCGGGATCAAGAAGCGGCCGTGGGCGTTGAGGGCTCCCATCAAGGCTGCAGCTACGCTGATCAAGAGGGTGTAATGAATCAGGTAGCGGAAAAGTCGAGCCGCCAGGAGCTGCCTCGAAGGCTCCGGAAAATCGAGCAGAAAGCCGACGACTTCCTCCGAATAGAACGCCGCCGCTATCAAAAGGGGAACTAAGATTACCGCCTGAAACGTAAGCACCGACCGCACCAGCTGCCGCGGTCGCTCCATGGAGGGGTCTTCCACCATGGCGTGGGAAAGCACCGGAATAAAGGCGGAGGAGAGAGCCCCCTCCGCCAGTAGCTTCCGAAGGTTGTTCGGAATATTGAAGACTAGATTCAAGACATCGGCGTTGCCGGAAGCGCCGAAAAGGGCACCGATAACCGCGACGCGCAGAAACCCAAGAATCCGGGAACCGAAGGTTGAAACCATAACGACGACCGTCGACCGGGCGCTTCCCCCGAGGCTACTCGACATCCGAAGACTCCCCCCCGGAGGAGATGGCCTCGAGAACCCGCCTCTTGTGCGTCGAAAACTCGTTGTCTCGAATCGCCCGGTGAATCCCGTCCATCAGCCGCCTCATGTACCAGAGGTTGTGGCGTGTCGTTAGAACCGCAGCAAGGATCTCTCGGCTCTTGAAAAGATGCCTGAGATATCCCCGGGAGTAGCGTCGGCAGACCGGACAGGGACACTCCTCTTCGATGGGGCGGGAATCCCGGGCGTACCGAGCGTTTCGTAGGGCAATCCGTCCTCTGGCGGTAAGGGCCGTGGCGTTTCGTCCCGCCCTTGTTGGAAACACACAGTCGAACATATCCACGCCCTGCTCCACCGCGTCGAAAATAAGATCCGGCGTTCCGATTCCCATGACGTAGCGCGGCTTCTCTTCGGGCAACCCTTCGATGCTCCAGCTGAGGGTTTCGGCAAACTGATCGCGGCCCTCCCCTACCGAGAGCCCACCGACGGCATACCCCGGCAGGTCAAACTCTCTAAGCTCCGCGGCAGAACGCCGCCGGAGATCCTCGTAGAAGTGTCCCTGGGCAATACCGAAGAGTCTACTCGGACCCGAGGCGTCCCAGACTGCTTTGCTCCGCCGGGCCCACTCGGTGGTCAGCCGGAGCGCCTCCTCTGCCTCGGCCCGTTCCGCGCCGTGGGCGGCGCAGACATCGAGGGGCATCATGATGTCGCTCCCGAACCGCTGTTGAAGGTCGACGACCCGTTCCGGGGTAAACCGGTGGAGCGAGCCGTCGAGATAGGACCGGAAGGAAACCCCATCGTCGTCGAGGGTGCGCAACGTCTCCAAAGAAAAGACCTGAAAGCCCCCGGAATCGGTCAGAATATTCTGATTCCAGGACATAAGGCCGTGGAGACCTCCGAGGGCCTCGATCGTCTCGATTCCGGGCCGGAGCGAGAGGTGGTAGGTGTTTCCGAGGATAAGAGCGAAACCCATCGCCTCGAGATCCTCCTGGGTCAATGCCTTTACCGTCGCCTGTGTTCCCACGGGCATAAAGACCGGGGTATCCACAGGCCCGTGCCCCAGCTCGAGACGGCCAATCCGTGCGCTGCACGAAGGATCGGACGCGAAGATGCTAAACATTAGGTTCTGGCGTACCGAAAGAGCACGCCACTGCCGACAAGAAAGAACACGGCAGAGATCCACGCGCCGGCAAAGGGCGAGAGAAGGCCCCCAACCGCCATCAGGTCCGTGACCATACCCGCCACGTAGTAGGCTACCGCAAGACAGAGGGACAAGAGCAGGCTCATCAGGATTACGTTCTTTCTAAAGCGCCCCCCGAGGGCGCTCGATATCAAGACGACGATAACCGGCGTAAGCGCAAAGGAGTACCGGTTCCAGTATTCGGTGAGAGCCCGACGAAAGGGAAGCCCTGCCTGCCGCTGAGAACGGATATGGTCCCGTGCCTGCTCTAGGGACATCTCCGAAACGTCTCGCTCGGAACGCTGAAACACCCGGGGCAGGATTGCGATACTCTCGTCGGAGACCCGCTGTGGTCTCATACGCTCGAACCCATCCTCGCCGTACCGAAATACCACGGCGTCGGCGAACTCCCAGTGGTTTCCGTTCCATTCGGCACTAGGCGCTTCGATTCGCTCGGAGAAGGAACCGTCGGAGCTCCGGACAAGAACGGTTACTCCGGACAGCGATTCGGCGGCGGCGTTATAGTAATCGGCGTAGACGACGACTCGCCGGTCGGCGCTGGTTACGGCGACCCGTGTGTTGCTGAATGATCGGTTAATGTTGAGCAGCTCCCGGGAGAGCCGGTTCTTTTCCCTCAGACTTTCGATAACCACCTCTTCCTCGAAGACAACACTCCCAAAACCGAACAGAACGGCCAGAAGAACGAGAGGAAGGACAAAACGATAGAGACTGATCCCCGCGGCGAAGACGCTGATCAGCTCGTTGTTGGCGTAGAGCTGCCCAAGAGTGAACGCCACGGAAAACAGGAGCGCCACGGGCAAGGCAAAGGAGAGGCTCTTAGGAAGGTAGAGCAGTTGGACCCTGGCGATTTCCGCTAGGGGTACCTCGAGGCTGAGATAGCGGACCAGGTTGGCAAAGAGATCGACCAACTGCAGGATGAGCACAAAGAAGAGTAGCGCCGCCAGAAAGACCGGTGCGAAGCCCTTGAGAATCATCAAGTCGAAAACCGACGGCCCGATCCACCGCCGCTTCATCGTAGCACCCGCCGTCTTAAGGCGATCAGAACGACACCACCGGCAAGAACGACGATATTGGGAAGCCACATCATCAACGCCGGGGAGCTTTGCGGATTCTGAACGCCGATCGTTTGGCCACCAACCAGAAGGCTCCAATAAATAATTGCCACGAAGAGACCCAGGCCAAAACCGACGGATCTGCCGCTCCTTTTGGCAAAACGGCCAAGAGGAAAAGCCAAGACCGCAAAGGCGAAACAGCCAAAGGGAATTGAGAACTTCTTATGAAACTCGATTGCAAAGATCTGGAGCGTTCTATCCGTAATCGGCCGAGCCCGCTCTCTGAGCACCAGCTCGCGCTGGTCCACCAAACCTGAAAAGCCGGATTCTGCGGCGATACGCCCCTCGCGCACCGCTTCCTGATAGTACACGTAGCGATTGTAGAGTGTTGCCGCCTGCCGGGCAGTGCTCAGGCGCTGCTGCATCTGTCGATCCTCGAGGCTTTCCCTCCGTTCCACCATCGCGGCGTAGACGTCCCGGGAGCTCATTTCCCTAGGGCCCGGGGCTTGGATGCCGGCGGCGATGTCCCGCAGAAGAACGTTGTACACCATTTGCTCCGCCTCGAGATACTCCTGCGCCTTCGTCTCCCTGCCGTCGTAGGAGTGGGTAACCACATCGTCAAGGGTCAGGGAGATGACCCCTACAGATCCCTCGTCGGAAGAGACTCGCGCCCGGTCCGAAACGATAATTCGGCTCTGCCCCTGTTGGTTACGCTCGAGAATCATCAAGTCTTCGACGACGCCCTCCTCCACCGAACCCGTCACGATAATGTTGTCCTGATACCGTGTAATCGAGTACTCCTCGAGCTCGAGCGCAGGGTTTCGGTAGAGAAGCTCTCGGTAGAGCCTGCTGAATTCGATGGTGCCTAGCGGTAGGAACACGTCGTTCGCCGTAAATGAAAGGAGAGCGAAAACCAATCCTACTACGAGTATCGGGGACGATACCTGCCGCGACGGGACACCCGAGGCTTCGAGGGCGAGCAGTTCATGATCCGCCGACAGCCGACCGACGGTCATGAGCGCCCCAACCAGAGACCCGAAGGGAAAGGAAAGGGCGACGATAGCCGGCAGCGAATAGAGAATGAGCCGCAGTACATCACCGAGGGGTACGTCCTTGGTAAGGATGTCCTCCGCCAAGAGCAGAATCTGATTAATGAAGAATGCAAAAAAGAAAAAGGAAAACGCCACCCCAAAGGAGAGCAGAAACTCTCGGATGACGTAGCGCTCTACGACTAGACGACCGCCAAGGCGGTCCTTAAGACCGACCGGTTGAGCCAAATCCTCCGGCTCCTCGATCTGATTGCTCCGGTGTTCCGACAACGAATTCCGCCCGTACCACCGGGGCGATGACCAACTGGGCCAACCGTTCACCCGGCACTACTTCGAAATTCTCTCGGCCATGGTTGATCAACACGACCCCGATCTCTCCGCGATAGTCGCTGTCGATGGTGCCCGGGCTGTTAACGAGGGTTACCCCGTGTCGGGCGGCGAGCCCAGAGCGCGGCCTTACCTGCCCCTCATAGCCCCGGGGAATAGCACATCGGACGCCCGTCGGGACGACGACGCGATCACCGGGGGGAAGGACGATCGCCTCGCCAATGGCGGCCCGAAGATCGGCTCCGGCGGCTTCCGCAGAGGCGTAGCGAGGAAGATGTGCGGCCTCTGCGTCGACGACCACCCGGACGATCCGTTCCGCCGTCTCGGTTTCGTTTGCCCGGGATTCTTGGCTCACCCTAGTGTCTATCTCGGTCCCGGCCGCCGTCGCGGCCTCCTCGACCGCGGCCGCCGTATCCACCACGATCTCGGTCCCGGTCTCGGTCCCGGGGGCGGTGGGGCGTATCGTCGGCACCTTCGTAGATCAGGCTCAGGTTAACCCGACCCATCTTGTCGATCTCGATGATCTTGACCGGAACCGCCTGATTCATACTTAGAACGTCCTCGACAGATTCGACTCGGTGGTCGGCCATACGCGAGATATGGCAGAGGCCTTCTTTCCCCGGAAGGAACTCGATAAAGGCACCGAAGTCCACTATGCGCCGGACGACGCCGTCGTAGGTCTTGCCGATCTCCGGCTCTTCGAGGAGGGACATAAATGCATCTTTTGCCTGTTCCCCACTCCCCGATTCCTTGGTGTAGATGGTGATCGTGCCGTCGTCGTCGATATTTGTGTTTACGTCGAACCGCTCGCTTATTCCCTTGATGGTCTTTCCCCCGGGGCCGATCAGAAGACCGATCTTGTCCGGGTCTACCTTGAAGGAGATAATCCGCGGGGCGTACTCCGAAAGGGTGTCCTGAGGGCGCTGAATCGACTCCCCCATAATCCCGAGGATCGCAAGGCGACCCTTTCGAGCCTGCTCCAGGGCGGTCTTCATCACTTCGGTGTCGACGTTCTTTCGCTTGATATCCATCTGGAAAGCGGTGATGCCCTCCTCGGTTCCGGCAACCTTAAAGTCCATGTCGCCGAGGTGGTCCTCTTCTCCGAGGATATCGCTGAGAACGACGAAGTCGTCTCCCTCCTGCACCAGCCCCATGGCGATACCCGCTACCGGCTTGAGCACCGGGACGCCGGCGTTCATCAGGGCAAGGCTGCTTCCGCAAACCGTCGCCATAGAGGACGAGCCATTCGACTCGAGAATCTCAGAAACGACCCGTATCGTGTAAGGAAAAGCGCTCTTCTCCGGAACCACGGCTTCGACGGCCCGGCGTGCCAGGTGGCCGTGACCAATCTCCCGGCGACCGGTACCCAGGCGTCCGGTTTCTCCGACGGAAAACGGAGGAAAGTTGTAATGCAACATGAAGTTCTGTCGCCGGTCCCCTTCGATATCGTCCATAATCTGCTCGTCGTAGACGGTACCGAGGGTAACGATCGCGAGGGCTTGGGTTTCCCCCCGGGTAAAGAGTGCCGAACCGTGGGTTCGCTTCAGCACTCCCACCTCGCAGGTAATGTTGCGAATGTCAGCCGGGCCTCGCCCGTCGGTTCGCTTCTTGTCCCGCAAAATGGAACTCCGAACGATCTCTTGCTCGAGATCCTCCATGTAGGCGTGGAATAGCCGTTCCTGTTCCTCAGGAATCTTTTCCTGGAAGGCTTCGTAGGTCTCTTTTGCGACCGCTTTGACCGCGTTGTGGCGCTCGAACTTGCCCTTTACGAAACAGGCTTCGACCATCTTCGGCCGAGCGAAGGCGTCGATAGCGTCTTTCTCCGAAAGAACGATAGTCTCTTCGACAAGAGGGAGCTTTTCCTTGCCCGCGGCATCCCGGAGCTCCTTTTGCGCGCGGCATAGCTCTGCGATAGGAGCCCTAGCAAAGTCTATTGCCGAAAGGAGAAGCTCTTCGGAGGCTTGGCTCCCCCCACCTTCGACCATCGTTATGCCTTCGTCGGTACCGGCAACGATTATGTCGAGCTCCGCCTCCGCGATCTGCTGAAAGGTAGGGTTAGCCACGAGCTCACCCTTTACCGAGCAAACACGGACCGCACCGATAGGTCCGTCGAAGGGAATATCCGAAATCGTAACCGCTGCGGAGGCTGCGACGATGGCGACGACATCCGGGGTGTGGATCTGATCCGCGGAGATAACCGTCGGAACAACCTGGAGGTCGCGCTTGAACGCTTTGGAGAAAAGCGGCCGCATCGGACGGTCGATAAGCCGGGAGACGAGAATCTCCTTATCCTTCGGACGACCTTCCCGCTTTATGAAGCCGCCGGGAATTTTTCCGGCGGCGTAGTACTTTTCGTTGTATTCGACCATCAAGGGGACGTAGTCGAGTCCCTCAACCGGCCTTTCGCTGCAACACGCCGTCGCGAGGACCGCCGTCCCGCCGTAGGTCGCAAAGACCGAACCGTTCGCCTGTTTCGCCATATGCCCCGTCTGGAGGACGAGGTCTTCCTGCCCAACTTTGATTGTTACTGAATGCATTCCTCTATCCCTGCCTACTTGCGAAGACCCAGTCGCTCGATGATGCTTCTGTAGCGATCAAGATCATTGTTGCGCAAGTAGCGCAGGAGGCGACGTCGCTGACCGACGAGCTTAAGAAGCCCACGTCGGGAGCTGTGATCTTTCTTTTCAATTTTTAGGTGCTCGGTAAGCTCCGTAATCCGGTTGGTAAGGAGCGCAACCTGCACCTCGGTGCGGCCCGTGTCCTTCTCGCTCCCTCCGAACTCTTTTACGAGCTCTTCCTTCCTGCCTTTAGTCAGTGGCATCTAGTTCTCCTCAGGTCTTCACAACATTCGGCTGCAAGCCGTTTTAATGCTTCGATTTAGTAGGCTAATAGTATTCTCATACCGGCGCTTAATGTCAATTCAAAGAACCGCAAGGTAGGAAAGCTCTCCCCCCTGTGACCGGCACAGGGCCAGAATGCTTCCCTCGTGAACCAGCGAAAACAGCCCCTCCTCCGGGGGAGTTTGTCCGATGAACTCAGGGCTCAGGGGAGTCCCATTGCGAATACGCCCGGCTGCCTCGTCTCCAACCGAAAGCTCCGGAATTCGGCCTCCGAGGGCCAAAAACTCCCGGGGAGTCAGAAGACCGCCACCTTCCGCCGCCGTCTCGGGAGCCACCGCGGCATCCACCGAGTAGGGACCGACCCGGGTCCTCCGGAGCTCCGAAACGTACGCAC
>CAZLDK010000027.1:0-19029 GCA_964558285.1 uncultured Spirochaetaceae bacterium
AAATGATCTACTGTATCCCGCCGAAGGAACCGACGGTCTTTCGGCGCCGGTAAGCGGTCACTTCGGTCGCTGTACCTACTTCGCCATTCACAACGATCAAACCGGCGAGACCACAACGGTTACCAATGGAAACACCCACGACGAGCACGGGCAGTGCCGCCCTCTTGAATCGATCGAGGGATTAGGGGTCGATGTCGTCTTGGCAGGCGGAATGGGACGCGGCGCCGTCTCGCGGCTCAACGCAAGCGGAGTCGACGTATTTTGCCTTGCGGAAGCCCCGGCAGACCCACTTACCGTCGGAGAGATGATCGAGGCCTACCGGAACGGAAGCCTCGAGCCGCTTACGCCCCAGAGCGCCTGTAGCGGTCACGGCGCCCATCACCACTAGGCGGTCGGAAGGCAACCACCAAGGCGTAAGTCGCCATTACGCCCCCGAGAATCAGAAAGCCGACACGAAAGGACGCCGCCTCGGCGATCCATCCCATTCCTAGGGGCACTAGTCCGCCTCCGAGGGCGTACCCGAAGGGGACCGTCAACGAAATATTGAGGTTCCTGGTAGCCTCCGGGCCGACACCCGAGAGTGCCGTTAAGACCACCGGAAAGAGAGCAGCGCTGGTCAGGGCTTGGAGAAAGACCGCCCCGACGAGAAGCCACCCGGAGAAAAGACCAATACCCAGGATGAACCCGCCCCCGGTGACGCCGAGAAAAACCAGTAGTCGATAGACACCGAATCGGTCGGCTAAGAAACCCGCAAAGAATATCGCGACGAGCCCCATCGTCCGCGAAAGGCCTACCAGGCTGTTGACCGCCCCCCGGGGCATACCCACCTCCGACACCAGGTAGGTCGGCAGCATGGAATAGATTCCGATGTGACTGACCATCGCCCAGATCATAAACACCGCGGCCATCCAAAATCGCGGGTCCCCAATAACCACGCGAATATTCGAGAAATGCGGGGGAGCTCCTCGAAACCGCCCCCCATCGGAGAAGAGGCCGAAGAGCAGCGCAGTAACGATCGCCGCACCCGAGGTAACCAACAGGGCTCCGCGCCAATTGCTAATGCGCAGCATCAGCTCGGCGAAAAAGGGTGCAAGAACAAAGACGAGGTTCGGACCGATTTCGTGAATCGCCGTCGCGGTGCCCCACCGAGCCTTTGGAACGAGGGAGGTCAAGGTAGTAATTCCCGAAGGCGGATAGAGGCCGGCCCCAACTCCGACGAGCATCAGGGCTAGCCGCATGGTCCCGACGGACTGAGAGATAGCGACCAGCCCGACGCCGATTCCCGCTAACACCACCGCAATGACAATTATGTTTCGGTGGTCGATAAAGATGGAGAAGTAGCCGGAAACGAGCATGGTCGTCGTGTAACCGATGGCGATAAAAAAGAAGAAGGAGCCCCCGACCAGATGCGAGATGTTCAGATCGGCCTCGATCGCCGGCAGAAGGGGCGAGAAGATCATACGGCAGAAGAAGCTGAAGAAGACTACGCTGACCAGGAACGACAAACGTCTGAACCGGAACGGAACCTCGGGATCTACGATTTCGGACATAGCTCAGCCTACCAGCGGTGGTGAACTTGAGGCCGAATCAGGGAGTCGTAGATCCTCCCGATGCGGTCCATGGTATCCTTTGAAAATGCCGAAAGGTCGCCGGCCTGGGCGTTGCTATGGGCCTGCTCCGGATTCTTGGCCCCGGGAATTGCAACCGAAACGGCGTCGAAACTAAGGATCCATCGGAGGGCAAACTGCGCCATGGAGACGCCCTCCGGCACGAGCCCCCGCAGTTCTTCAACCGCCTTGAGGCCGGTCTCGAAGTCGACCCCGGAGAAGGTTTCTCCCTGGTCGAAGGCCGCCCCGTCTCTGTTGAAGTTCCGGTGGTCGTCGTCGGGAAAGGTCGACTCAGGCGACATCTTCCCGGTCAGCAGGCCGCTGGCGAGGGGAACACGGGTCAGGATTGCCACCTCGCGTTCCGCGGCAAGCTGGAAAAAGAGCTCGGCGGGTCTTTGGCGAAAGATGTTAAATATTATCTGAACGCTTTTCACCGCCGGATACTCGGTCGCTTTGATCGCTTCTTCGACCTTTTCTACGCTGACACCGTAGTGAGCGATCTTTCCCTTGGCGACGAAGCGGTCGAGGGCGTCGAACACCTCCGGCCGGTAGTAGACCTCAGTTGGAGGACAGTGGAGCTGTACCAGGTCGAGTGTTTCGACGCCGAGGTTCTTGAGGCTCCGGTCTATGAAGCCTTCCATCGCCTCCGGGGTGTACTTCTCCGCTATATGGGGCTGGAGTCTGCGCCCGAGCTTCGTCGCCACGTGAATCTCTTCGGGGCGCTCTTTGACGACCCGGCCGACGATCTCTTCGCTTCTTCCGTCGCCGTAGACATCCGCCGTGTCGATAAAGTTGACCCCGTCGTCAATCGCCGCGTGGAGGGCGGCTACGGCGTCCTCCTCGGAAACGGTCCCCCAGGAGCCTCCAATGGCCCAGGACCCGAAGCCAATTTCCGATACCTTCCATCCGGTTCTTCCAAAGTTTCTGTAGTTCATTGTTTACCCTCATTTTCAAGATCTTCGAGATAGCTCACCAACCCCGCCTCCGAGAGCTCTCCGAAGTGGTAGTCCGTCAGGACTCCGTCGGAGTCGAAAAAGGCGGTAGTCGGAAGACCCCGAACCCCAAAATATGTTCCCAGGCGTTGTCCCCGGTCTAAAAGGACGTTCGGTAAGACCAGACTCTCCGCTTCCAGGTACGCGTCGACTGCCTGGGCGTCTTCTCCCTGATTGACGAAGACAAAGGTCGTGCCCTCGGTCTCCCGGGCGAGCCGAGCCATCATCGGCATCTCCCTGCGACAAGGCGGACACCAGGTTGCCCAGAAATTTACTACCGTTGGGGTTCCTAGGTAGTGTGCCATTTCCACCTCTTCCCCGTCCAGGGTGGAAAGGCTTATAGCGGGCATCCGGACAGGCTCCCCCCGGCTTTCCAAGACGGATGTGACGGCGGTGGGCACAGCCCAGACCAGGAACGCCACCGAAAGGACGATAAGCGCCGACGGAAGCCCCTTCCGGGACCGGCGAAAATGCCAGAGGCTAAAAAGAACTACCCCGGCGACGGCCCCGAGGGGAGAGAAGCCACCCTGCCAGACATAGAAGACGCTCAAGGGTCGGGCAAGAAAGGTAGATGCGTGGAACGCAACGTAGCCGAGCCGACCGAAAACCAACCCGGAGACCAGGGCTCCGCCGTCCCAATGTGCGAGCTCTTCCCGCCGTCTGGAGGCAACACCGGATACGATAACGAAGGTTAGAATCGCAAGAATTCCGAAGGCTCTCTCGAGCGAGAGGGCGAGGGGCCCAATCGTGACGGCCCCCACTACTGTTCGCCGTCCTCGGTACCACCGCCGACTCGCTCGGGAGGAACCCGAGACGCCCGCTCCTTTAGCTGTTTGGAAAAGGAGAAACGAGGCACCGCGGTTTCGGGTTTCGCCGGGATAAGAAGCTCCTCCCCGGTGGACGGATTGTGGCCGACCCGTGCCTTCTGCGGCCCCCGGGTCCCGAGAAACAGCCGCCCTAGCCGCCCGAGGGGAACCCGCTCCCCGAGAAGGGCACCGGACTCGAGCATAGTCAAGTAGTCGTCGAGGAGCCGCCGCGCCAAGGTTTGGGTGACCCCGTTGCGTTTTGCCAGGTACTGGACGATCGACTTCATCGTAAAGTGATCGACACCCCCTTCGACGGTAAGGCTCTGGTTCTCCTTTACGAAACCGTTCGTCAGAAAGATGGTCGCCTCGAGAAGACGCTGCTCCTGCTCCGCGACGGGGAGCGACGGATCGAAGGACGCGATAAAAAGCAGCTCCGAGGTGCTTTCGATCGGACAGGTTGTAAAGCCTACCGGAGCGTCGACCGACGCCTCATCGGCGAGGTTGCACCCCTCGGTCACGATGATATCCGGGACGTCGTCCCGGAGCTTGATACTCGCATACTCGAAGGTTCGGCCCGTCTCGGTCAGGGGACCGAGGCAGATTAGAGACCCAGAGTAGGTCAGCAGCAGGGTTCCCCGGGGGTCTTCGGCGGAGAAACGCTCCTCCTCGGTCATGCCGAGGGCCTCGCGCTGTTCTACAAAGAGGCGGTGCTTTGCCGTCCAGTTTTCGGTTATCTTGTTCAGGGACTCTTGCCCCGGGGGAAGCCCCGAGGAATCGGTTATTGCCTCGAGATGCCGCTGTATTCGGTCCGGGAGCTCGCCGAAAGACTCCATCATTCTCGCCTCCAAGTGGAATTTCAAAGTGTATGGTCCTACATTGAGTGTATCACGAAGACACGGAGGAATAATGGGTATCTACTTAGAACAAATCCCGACTGATATTCAGGACCACATCCGGAAGATAACGAAGAGTTCGGGCCTCCCGGACACCGACGAGTCGGTGGAAACCATAGCACAGGCCTGGTTGGAGAAGAAGCGAATTTTCGAGGAAGAGACTCGGAAACAGAACATGGAAGAGGTGGATGATTTCGGAGAAGAAGAGGACCGAGGCGCTCTGATGCTGACCTACTCCGGGTCCCTCTTAACCCTCGGGCCCCTCGTCGACGGACGCCGAAATATCGACTACCTCAGCATCGGTCTTCGGGAGGATGTCCCGGAAAGCGCACACCACGACTCGGGAAAGCTCTCCGGAGACGTCGCGGTGGACGAGGTTGCCGCCTTCGAACCGGGGCCGATCAAACAGAGCTCGGCCATCTTCAAGATTGCCGTTACATCCGACGAACTCGAGACCGAAGAGGAAGAAGAGCTGCTTTCCAGCGTCACCGAGCTCTTGAGCGAAGAGTTCGTCCAGGTAAACAAGACGGTTATTCTGGAACAGTAGATGGAAGAACTCCGGCGAGGCCTCTACGAGATAGCCGGCGCAGGCGGGTTACCCGACTCCGCGGCGCTAAGAAGCGACCTCGAAGCCGGCCTCGACGTCCTGCGGTCGGAAGGACCACCACGACGGCCCCTCGACGCGGCCAACCGCCCAGGGGGGCTTGTCTACCTAAGAGAAGACCTCCCCACGGTTATCGTGCCGGATGTTCATGCCCGGGTCGATCTGGTCCTCTCGGTCCTCGAGCTGGACCTCGGCCCCTGGGGCCTGGACGAGGAGCTCCTTTCGGCCCTCCAGGGCAAACGGGCCCAGCTGCTCTTCTTGGGAGACTACGTCCACGCCGAAGCCAGAGCCGCAACACGATGGCTCGAGGCTTTCGAAGAGTTTCAGGACTCCTACCAAGAGCACGCCTCGATGGACGCCGAGATGACCGAGAGCCTGACGGTGTTGCGCCTTATGGCACGCCTACGGCACGCCTTGCCGGAGGTGGTACACTGCCTAAAGGGTAACCACGAAAATATCGCGAACGAGTATCGCGACGGTAACATCCCCTTCGGAAAGTTTGCCTACGAGGGCGCGATGGTAGCAGACTACATGCGCCGCTTTTACCCGTCGGTCTTCGACACGGTGTACGAGTTTGAGAAGGCGCTCCCCCTCGTCGCCGTTGGGGCCGGCTTTCTCGCGGGACACTCAGAACCCGCCCGGCCGTTTACCAAGGAGGAGATTATCAACTACCGTTCCGACGGAGAGGTTGTTGCGGGACTAACCTGGACGGCAAACGATGCCGCGGCTCCAGGAAGCGTCGAAGGAATGCTCGACACGCTCCTTCAGCCGGCGACACGGAATCGAAGCCTCTATTTCGGTGGTCACCGCCCGATCAGCGGTCTCTACAACCTAAGGGCGGAGGGCCGCTACGTTCAGCTCCATAATCCGGAGCGCTATCTGGCCGCCGTCGTACCCGCCGACCGCCCCTTTGAGCTGGAGAACGACGTGGTGGAAATACCGAGCACGGAGGTTGCTGCTCATGGCTAAAACCCCCGAGTCCATCGGCAAGTATCGTGTTTTTAAGCAACTAGCACGGGGGGGAATGGGAGCCGTCTACACCGCCGAGCACCCCACCCTCGACCGGACCGTCATTATCAAGAAGCTGACCCTCAGAGGGAACGCCGACATGCGGGAGCGGTTCCGCCGGGAAGCGCAGATAATGATGGATCTTCGAAACGACTCGATTGTCGATGTCTACGATCACTTTCGGGAAGGGACCTCCTACTACATCGTTCTGGAATACGTAGACGGTGTCTCCTTGGAAGAGCTGATCCGCCGGGAGCGCTACCTCCCGAGCGACGTTGCCCTCCTCATTATTCGGGAGGCGTGCCGGGCCCTGGCCTACGCCCACGAGCACGGGGTTATCCACCGGGATATCAAACCGGGAAACATTCTCATCTCTCGGAAAGGCGAGGTCAAACTTGTCGACTTCGGAATCGCGACCATCCACGGCGACGACGAGTCGAACCTCACTCGGGAAGGAATGACCCTCGGAACGCCGGTCTACATGGCGCCGGAGCAGTTTCAGAATACCCGGAACGTCGACAAACGGGCCGACATATACTCCATCGGCGTCGTTCTCTACGAGGCGGTGACCGGACAGAAGCCCTTCCCGAGCTCGCTGTCGCCGGACACACTCGCGAAGATTCAGAACGGACAGTACGAAGGGCCCCGGAAGGTCAATCCGAAGGTCTCTCGCTTTGCGGCGCATATCATCAAGCGGACCATGAAGGTCCGCACCGATCGTCGGGTTCAGGACCTTCACTGGGTAATCCGGAAGATCGACCACAAGCTCAATGTCGATTCTCGGAATCAGGTTACGGAGCTCCTCGCCGAAGTCGTTAACGGGACAAAGCAGCCCGAGGTACCCGCTCGAAAGCCGGCGCTCCGGGCGAGCCTGGTTGCCGGTCTCGCCGGACTCCTCGTCGCCGTCGCTACCTACAGCTACGTTACCGGTTACTACCGCGAGATTCTCATGCCACGACAGTACGGAGCCCTCGAGATGCAGATCGAAGTGCCCCGTGGTGCGAAGGAGCCGAAAGATCTCTTTGTCGCGGCACAACTCTTCCTCGACGACAACGACGAGATCCCCCCGGCCGACGTGCCTCCGGTAAGATTTCAACGTCGCCAAGAGGCGGATACCGAAGAGACAATCGCCTTTCGCTCACAGCGTATGCACCTTCCGGTGGGAAGCTATCGAGCAAAGGTTATGGTGGACTCTCGCCTCACCTGGCAGAGCTTCCTTCTCGACCCCGTTGCCTCGAGGACTCAAGGGCGGCTGGTGATGCCGGGAGATCCGGAAGCCGCCCATCTCCTCGAGATACCGCTCTTAGCGCCACCGGCCGTTACTGTCGATGTTGATTGGCGGATAACGGATCGGGAGACCGGCCGGGACATCACCCGAGGAACGGATGTCTCCGCCTGGATCAACGGGCGCCGGCAATCCTGGGGACCGCTGGTGGCGGCGGGGATTCAATCCGGAGGGATCTATCGATTCTCCTTCGAACGCCCCGGCTACCTCCCCCAGACATTCAGCCTCGCCCTGGATCCGGAGCAGACGAGTCTCTTCCTCCGTGTTTCCCTACCGCCGGTTCCTGGGGCCCTGCTCTTCGAGTCTTCGTTGTCCGGGTCCCAACTACTAATCAACGGCTCACGTCAGGTTAGGGCGGGCGGATACCCCGGGGACGTCACCGAGGTACCCGAGACAGGAGATAGTCCCCTCCGCCTGGTGGTGCCACCGGGGCGATACCAGATTGCCCTTCGGGAAGGGTTTAGCACCACCTCATCGGTTCGTGTCGAGATACCCTCGGGTCATGAGGTTCCGGTAACCATAGAAGAAAACTCCGGAGAGGCTACCTTCTCCGTTGGCACTCCTCGGGTCGATCCTCGGCTTTCCCGGAATCAATAAGGAGCCACCGATGTCCACCTTCTACCGTCGTCTGATTTACGTCCTCTTAGGTTTGGCCGGAGGCCTCGCGGCGTGGCCGGCCATGGAGCTGGTCCTCGCCTTTCAGCACCAATTCTCGTCCTACCTCCTTTTCAGCGTAGGCTCCGGTGCTCTCTTCGGTGCCGTCTACGGCCTCTTCTTCGGCCTTGCGGACGGCGTTATCGCGGCGAATGGTCGTCGCACCCTTTCCGGAGGAGCCTTCGGAGCGCTCTGGGGCCTTATCGGTGGAGCCGTGGGCTTCGTTCTAGGTCAGTGGCTCCTTCTATCGCTGGGTGGATACCTCTTCCGGCAGGGTGTTCGTCTCGATTCCGGCGCCCTTCCTCTAACCCGGGTACTCGGTTGGGCGCTTCTCGGCGTTTTCGTCGGCACAACCGAGGGCATCCGGAGACGCTCTCCCCGGAAACTCGGGATTGGACTCATCTCCGGCTTCGTTGGTGGCGCCCTCGGCGGTGTCCTGGTCGAGTACTCCGGCGCCCTCGTTTCGGAAAGCCTGGGGCGCCCCGTCGGACTCCTCCTCTTCGGCCTCCTCGTCGCCCTCGCCTACGGACTCGTCGAAAAGTCGCTGGCCTTCGGCATACTCCGCTTGCTCAACGGAATCTACAAGGGAAAGGAGTTCATTCTAAACCAGCGAAATATGGAGATTGGCTCTTCCCGAAGCGCTGACGTTCCGCTTTTTGATTATCGCCGGGTGATGGAGAGCCACGCTCGAATCCAGGCCTCGGGACAGGATATCTATCTCTATCCGGTAGATCCCGGGAACGAGGTCAAACAGAACGACGCCCGGCTGCCGGAAGAAGGAGCGGGTCCCCTGAAGTACGGCGACGTCCTTCAAGTCGGTAGCGCCAAGCTGCTCTACCTGCCGTAGAAGCCCCTAGGAGCAAAACATGATCGGCAAACGAACCCTTATTTCCATGGTGACGATCCTCCTCCTGGCCTCCGGTGGCCTCGGGGCGCAGTCCATTCGGATCGGCCAAGTCGACCCAAGTCGGCTTCTGACCAGACAGGAGGTCGATATCTACCTCGGTGTCACGAGGGCCGGGGGAGACATCCCGACGGATCTCGCGGCCGACGCCTTCCGGGTAGAAGAATCGGCGGATGGACGAACCTTTACCGAAGCGGAGGTCCTTTCGCTAACGCCGGTGGCAGACATCGACGAAGGCATAACCTTTCTTCTCCTGGTGGACAACTCCGGCAGCATGTACCAGACAATTCGCGGGGAAGACACCGAGGATCCCGAAGAAATGCGAATAACCGCCGCCAAGGGCGCCATCCGCGACTTTCTCGACCAACTCGATGTCCCGGAGGATCGGGTGGCCCTCGCGAGCTTCAACACCGACTACCGGCTTCATAGCCCGCCGACCACCTCCCTGGAGACCATCGATCAGGCTTTAGAAACGATCGAGCGACCGGAAAGCGACCAAGCCTACACCGAGCTCTACCGAGCGCTCTCCTTCGCCGCCAAAGATCTCGGGGAAGTGGTCGGTCGCAAGGTAGTAGTAGTCCTCTCCGACGGCGAGAACTTTCCCTTCTCGGTCCACTCCGGCAGACCGCACCCAGAGTTCGGCGACGCCCTCGTCGAACCGGAGGATGCGGTTGCCTCAATTACCGAAGAGTCGACCGGCGCCTTCGCCATTAACTTTGCCACCGCCGGAGACCAAGCGCTCTCGTCTATCGTCACGCGGACCGGAGGGCTCCTCTTCGACGCAGCGGATCAACAGGAGCTCGCCTCTGTATATGCGGAAATCAGAGACCGCATCCTCGACGAGTACCGACTAACCTACCGGCCCAGGGTCATCCCGGGAAGGACACGCACCGTCCGAGTTACCTACATCGGGGACTCGACTCCGGTATCGGCGACCCGCCGCTACTTTACCGCCACCATCCTGGGGCTCCCGGGCGCCGGGCCCTGGTATCTCTATCTTTTCGCGCTGATACTGGCCCTCGTCCTGGCCACCCTTACTGCGCTTCTCCGTTTCCGCAATAATCGCACCGCACCAAACCTCGAAGTCTTGGATGCTCGGGGAAAGGCAACCCAGGTTCTCGACCTTTCCGCCGGAAAAACCGTCATTGGATCGAGCGCCGAAGCGGACGTGACCCTTGCGAATGCACCGAGCCTCAAGGAATCCCACGCCACCATCGTCTTCGATTCCGCCACCCGGAGCTACACCGTAGTCAGCGACGAGCCCATCAGCGTAAACAACCAACGCACGTCGAAGCGGCGGCTCTCGCCGGGAGATGTCATCCAACTCCCGGGAAGCACCATCGTGTTCGACACACCTCTGGAGGAAAAGCCATGAAAGTTGAAGTAGTTCTCGAGCTCGAAGTAGATCTCTTGGACATTAGTGTCCGGGACGTCAAAAAACTCGTAGACAATATCATCTCAGCCGATAAACCCGACGCGATAAAATCGGTCGATATCAAGGACGTCCGCCTCAACCCCTAGGCGAGCTCTTCAATCGAGATCCGTTGCACCCCCTCGAGGGCGCTCAGCTCGGCGATGAGCTCCTTGATGTGGAAGACTCGGGGAGTGTAGACGATATAGCGAAGGGTTATCCCCCTCTCGTCGGCTCGGTAGTTTAAATCGACCGTACGAATGCTCATGCCGAAACGGTGAATCCGGTCCTGGACTCTCTCGCTCTCAGGACCGGTGCCCTCGGCCTCTATCACGAGCGCCTTTATGAGCCGTTGCTCGAAGAGGGCCTTCTCTAGCTTGTTCAGGATAACCAAAACGACGACGATGAGCACCACCGCGAAGGCCGAGGCGACGTAGAGGCCCACCCCGATTCCTAAGCCGATCGCGGCGACCGCCCAAAGGGACGCGGCCGTGGTCAGCCCCCGGATATCGGCGCCAAACTTGATGATGGCTCCGGCTCCGAGAAAGCCGACGCCTGAGACTACCTGCGCCGCAATGCGACTCGGGTCGCCGCTGCCGTGCCAATCGGGAACCGCGATCGAAACGAACATCAGCAAGGTTGCCCCGATACTGATCAGAGTGTGGGTTCGGAACCCCGCCGGCTGGTCTCGGTACTCCCGCTCGAGCCCGATTATGGCCCCGACTACCAGGCTCAGGCCCAGCCGGAGAATCATCACCTCTACTGTCAGTTCCTGGGGAAAGAGTGTTTCGACCACCAGTCAAGGGTACCACTGGGAAGATTACTCGTGCTACCCTGGGGCAAATGAGCAGAAAACAGCCCGTCGTACTCGTCGTCGACGCGGGCACGTCTTCGTCCAAGGTTGGCATCGTCGACCGTCAGGGAACCGTTCTCCACCGGGCTTCTAAGGCCTACGGCTATTCGACCCCCGCCCCGAGCCACGTCGAGCTCGACTTCGAGGTCCTCTGGCGGCAACTCGCCGGGGCCGTCTCAAGCCTTCCGACGGAAAACTATCAGGTCGAAGCCGTCGGGCTCTCGGTGCTCCGCCCGGGGCTGGTTCCCCTGGACTCCCAAGGATACCCCCTTCGACCGGCGATCATCCACCTCGACCGCCGAAGCGAGACCGAAGCGAACGCCGCGGTTCGGCTCGTCGGGGAGGAGCGTTTTCTGTCGGTTTCGGGAAACCTTCCCTACCCCGGAGGAATGTCCCTTTCGAGCATGCTCTGGATTCAGCAAAACGAGCCGGAGGTATTCGAGAGAGTCTCTTACTTCGGGCATACGAACACCTTTCTTCTCAAGCGACTGGTCGACAAGTGGGCCATCGATACCACGAATGCCTCCTTCAACGGCCTTTACCGAACCCTCACCGACGACGGATGGGACCGGGCTCTCGTTACGGATCTTGGGTTCGCTCCGGAGAAGATGCCCCCGGTATATCACTCCGCCGATGTTGTCGGTGGGCTGACAAAGGCCGCAGCCGATCAGTTAGCCCTGCCGGCCGGTGTGCCGGTTATCGCCGGAGGCGGGGACACCGGCATCGCGGCCTTCGGTGCCGGGGTGGTCGACGAGGGGGATATCCTCAACTCGACGGGAACCGTGGAGGTGATGGTTCTGTCGACGGAGAAACCCGTCGCCCGGGGAGAGTTTCTTCTCTGCACCCACCCGGTACCCGGAAAATGGCTTGTCATGAACATTATCGGGGCCGGCGGTGGGGCCCTCGACTGGGTCCGCAGAGAATTCTACCGGGAGATCGATCCGGCAGAGTTCTATTCTGTCCACCTTCCTGAAGTCATGCAATCTCCGGATACTTCGGTAAACCTGGTCCCATTCTTTGCCGGGGACAGGACCAGCTTCGAGAAGCGGACCGCCGAGTTCTCCGGAATTACGCTAGCCCACACGCGAGACGATCTTCTTAAGGCAACGGCAACGGCAATTGTCGCGGAGATGCGTCGGCGTTACGACTACTACCTCGAGAATTGGTCGCTGTCGGGCAAGATGCGGTACACCGGGGGAGGAATCGAGGCGATGCTCCGACTAAAGAAGGCCACCTTTCCGGATGCTCGGTGGGAAGAAGCCCCGGATGCTACCATCACCGGCGCCGCGAAGCTGGCCTGGATGGCAGCCGACGCCGGTGGGACGACGGCCCAGCCCTTCGCCTAGAAGGGTAAGGCGTACCCCAGAAGAGCGGTAACGCCGTTGTGATAGGTTTTATCACGCTCGTATCCCGTTAGGCCCCGGCTGTATCGGGTCTCGAGAATGCCGATACCGGGACCCAACGGAAGGCTATACCCCACTCCGCCGGTCGCGGCGAATATCTGCCGGACTTCGTAGGTGCCCGACGATTCTACGTCGTCTCCGGCGAACCTGAACTCGATAACTGGATCGCCCTGTAGAACAAGTAACGTCGGGCCCAGAAAAACGAAGATACCGCCGTTGCCGATGTCGAAGTACCGCTCCCCGAGGAGAGAGACATCGAGCATTACCGACCGAAAGCGAACCTCGGTGACATCTCCGCCGGTTTCGCTGTCGACCCTACCGCCATGCTCGGCGTAGAGGAGCTCTACCCGCAAGCCGTAGCGCGAAGGAAAGACCGCACTCACGAAACCTCCGACGGCGGCACCAAAACGCCCCCTGTTCGTACCGTCGGAGCTCGCAACGACCTCGTCTTCCCAGTCCGCTCCGGTTATCCAGGAGAAGCTCGCCCCCCCCTTGGCGCCGACGTAGAGCTGCGGGGCCGCGTCGACGAAAACCGTGGCCGAAAAGAACAAACAGAGGATGATACCGCCGGCAACTTTCAAACGCCACTCCGAATCGAACAAAGGGTGACTCCATTGTGATCGTCCCTAGCCGGTAGTGCAAGCCAAAAAGCGTTGCCTTACACTTCCATATATATTATTCTCGGCATATGCAGTATGATGTAGCGGTAGTTGGGTCGGGCCCCGCCGGGGCGGAGGTTGCGAGTCTGGTTTCGAAAGCCGGAATGAAGACGGTCCTCGTGACAGCGACGCCGCCGGGCGGCCGGGCGACAGTCGGAAGCCTGCTCCCGAGTAAGGTGTGGCTCCATGCCGGCCACCGGCGCGACAGTAGAGAGCTGCTTCCTCCGGAGGAAGCGCAGCGCATCGCAGAAACGGTTCGCGGCGCGATTTCAGCGCGGTCCTCCGACGTCGGGAAGCTTCTTGTCGAATCCGGGGTTACCGTCATCCAAGGTAGCGGCAAAATCAAGGACCCGCACACCGTCGTCATAGACTCTCGGGAGCCAATAGCTGCTCGACACATCGTCCTTGCCGGCGGCTCGGAACCCATCTTTGCGGAGCAGGTTCGGCCGACGGGGAAGCGTATAATTGCCCCACGGCACACGAAGCTCCTCGAAGAAATCCCTAAGACACTGGTAATGGTGGGTGGTGGGGTAACCGGAGTCGAGTACGCGAGCGCTTTCGCTCGCCTCGGCTCTAGGGTGACGATCCTCCCTCGTCGGGACCTTCTTCCGTCCTGGGACAGGGAATACGTCGGTAAGCTCAAAGCCTACCTGGGTGACCTCGGTGTTGAGATACACGCCACCGCTACGGTAACCGAGGTCGTCGAAGGCCTCGACAGCGTCACCGCGACGACCGCCGACGGAAGACGCTTCTCCGGAGACTACGCCTTTATCGCGACCGGTCGGGCCGCCGATCTGGAGTCGATCGCCGAGACGCCCGGGGCTCTCGAAGCCCTCGGGTTGCGAACAGAAAACGGTTTCCTCGTTGTCGACGGAGCCGGGAGAACCTCTGTTTCCGGGGTCTTTGCCTGTGGGGACATTACCGGACCGCCCCTTGTCGCCAACAAGGCAATTCTCGAGGCGCGGCGAGTGGCCTACGCGCTTACCGATGGGAAGATCGGTCTGCAAGAGGGGCCGGAACCGGTCATCCAAGCAGTATTCACCGAACCACAACTCGCAGAAATCGGACCGGTTTCGCATGCCCAGGACAATCCGGAGCTCCACCTCGAGCGCCGGAGTTACGGCCGGCTGATGCTCGCCCACATCCACCGGGAGGTCCCCGCCGGGGAGGTAAAGGTGTGGCTAACCGCGGAGAAGCGCGTGGTTGCCGCTGCGGCAATCGGCGAGAACGCCGCCGACGTCCTTGCTCCGGTCCAGCTGGCGCTGAACCATGGCATCACTTGGTCGGAGCTTACCGCCGTCCCCTTTGCCTATCCTACGCTCACGGAGGTCCTTACGACTTAAGAAGAAAGCCGGTCTGATGACTCGAAAGTCGTTCGAATCCCGACTCGGTAATCAGGTAGTTGTGCTCGATCCGGGCACTCGCATCCTCGCCGTAGACACCCGGCTCCAGCGTAATGACGTCTCCGAGCATCAACACCTCCTCGCTTTCCGGCACCAGGTAGGGCGCTTCGGGGTGCCCGAGTCCAAGGCCGTGCCCTGCGTGGTGGACAAGGCCCTCGGCGTATCCGGAGCTCCGGAGAACGTGGTCAACCGCCTTGTACACCGACGCGGCGCCGTTTCCCGGTTTCAAGAGCGCTTCTCCCGCCGCCAGCGCCTCGTGAAGGGTCTTCTCCGCATGAGCCTCCGCCACGGTCAGCTCGTCCCGGAGCACAAGGGTCGACGTGTAGTCGCTTCGATAGCCTCCGAGGTACGGGTTCAAATCAAGGATGACCGTGTCGCCGGCCTCAATAGCTCGGTTGGTCGGAGGGCCGGAGCCTTCCCGGCACCGATCTCCGCTCAGTACGTCGGAGATAAGGTTTACGCCCTCTTCGGCCCGGACGGTCATCGCCTCGAGGAGGGAGGCGTAGAGCTCCATCTCGGTCATTCCGGGACAGACACTATTTCTGGCAACTCTGTGCCCAACCGCGGCTACTTCCACGGCGTGGCGGATAAGTGAGAGCTCGTCCGGCTGCTTCTGCCGTCGCTGCATCAGGATCGCGTCGGTTATGTCGACAAGCTCCGGGTCGATCCCCGGGGGAAGAAAATCGACAGGGAGCACCCCCGCCTCGAAGCCGATCCTGGGAGAAGACTTCCCGCCCAAGAGCTCCTTTAGAAGCTTCTGGGAAGACTCGGCACCGCCCCGCCAGATAGGAACGCCGGGCGAACGGCTGGGGTCGTACCAGGTCCAGACCTCGATTCGGTCGACATCGGCGGCCTCGAGGCCCCGGGTCGCGAAGTTGTGCGTCACGAGGGTCGATTGACCCTGGGAATCTACCGCCAACACGCTCGGACCCCAGCCCCCGAGAGAAAGCTCGGATGCGCGGAAACCGCTATAGTAGAACACGCTTCGCGGGTTGGTGATAATTATCAGGTCGGCCTGGACTCGTGCGAGGAGGCCACGCCTTCGCTCCCGGCAGCCCTCCGGTGTAAGTCTTGTCATTTTTCTTCCTCGTTGTAACGGAGTCGTCGTTCCTCTATTATGAAGGTCTAACCATGGACCTAGAAAAGCAAATTGCAATCGTAACCGGGGCGGCCCGGGGAATCGGAAGAGCGTCGGCCAAGCTCCTCGCGGAGCACGGTGCCCATGTCATTATCGCGGATCTGAACGAGCCCTCGGCCCGGGAGACGGCCCGGGAACTCGAGAAGGAGGGGCTCTCCGCCGAGGGGGCGCGGGTCGATGTCTCCGACCCAGAGTCGATACGCACCCTCGTCGCGGACACACTGGCTCGACACAAGCAAATCGATATCCTTGTAAACAACGCGGGAATAGTAAACTTCAAGACCGCCGGTGAGACGACCATCGAAGATTGGGACCGGGTTATCGATATCAACCTCCGGGGGGTCCACCTCTGCTCCCAGGCGGTCATCGAGCACATGATCTCCCGGCGTAAAGGCAAGATTGTAAACCTCGCTTCGATGGGTGGACAGGTCGGGGGCCTCAAAGTGGGGCCGGACTACACCGCCGGCAAAGCCGGGGTTATCGGCCTCGCGAAATCGTACGCCCGGTACGGCGCCCTGCACAACATAAACGTAAACGCGGTAGCCCCTGGGTTCATCGCGACCGACATGACGACGGGCAAGTTCAATCCCGAAGAGGTACCCCTCAAGCGAATCGGCACCGCCGAGGACGTCGCTAAAGCGGTGTACTTTCTCGCCTCCCCCCTCTCGGACTACATTACCGGGGCGACCATCGACGTCAACGGCGGCGTCTTGATGCGATAGTGGTGGGGTGCCTCCGGGCCCCTCAGTCGCCGAGCTCCACCAGATTGCCCTTGGCGTTGAACTCTAGCTCGAAGGGCTCACCCAGAACCGTCAGCTCCGGATGTGCCTCCACCTGATCGAGAAGCGTCTCCGAGACGAGTAACTCGTTAACGTGCGAGGTGTTCGGAATACGCACGACGGTGGCCCGCCGGTCGGTGATCCCCTCGGAGTTGTAGATACCCGCCTTGATCGCCGTGAGGTCGTTCTTCATTATCAGGCCCATCTTTGCCGGCTTCGGAACTCGGCTGGTCAGCGCGTTGGGGTACGCCGCGTCAAAGTCGGTCTTATCGAAGAGGCGCTTCGTCACGAAATCCGCCAACCCGGCACCGAGCATGTTCCCGTGGGATTCGTCGGTTAGGTCGAGGACGACGTAGCGCTGGACCGCCGGTCCACCGGAGGCGTAGCTCGTGGCGAAGGCGCCGGAGATATTCGGATCCATTCCGTCCCCGGAGTAGTTCTTCCCGATCTTGTCTACGACGAGAACGTCGAACCGATCGAGCTTTATCCGTGGCATAAGGGAAAAGGCTTCTTTTAGGAGTCGGGGCTCCTCTGTTTCGAAATCCTTCGGGGCAATCGCCTCGATTTTGTAGGTGTCGTCGAAGGCATTCTCGACGATAGCCAAACCGAGAATTACCGGAGTCTTGGCAAGGATGATGCGGCCGAAAGCCGGAATGTAGTGAGCCATCCGGCCGAACCCCTCGGCATGAACCGTCTCGGCACCTTTTTGCTTTCCGAGACCAATCGCCATCATCTTCATCAAACCGCTTTCGATATCCGCCCGGAAGGAGCTGTGGGGTTTCACCCTGCCCATGACGATAATCCCGTCCGCCTCCCTCGCGTGCTTGTCTACGTGAACCGGCTTTCCATCGTCCGTCGTCCCGACGATTACCGTCTTCATGCTCGACAGAATCGGGGCACCGACGAACGACTCGGTTACACCCATGCCCTCCAGCAGCTCCTTCTGGCCGGCGTCGGTCGCTCCACCGTGGCTGCCCATGGCCGGAACAACGAAGGGCTCTCCCCCTCGCTTCTTTACCTCCGCGACAACATCCTTGGTAATCTTCGAGATGTTTGCGACGCCTCGGCTACCGACGGTAATGGCGACGCGCATGCCCTTCTTGACGCTCGAGTCGGCGAAGGGTTTCGAAAACTCCGCCGCGATCGCCTCGGTAATGTCGCCAATGTTCTTCGAATCGAAGTTCTGCGACACCCGCAGGAATCGTGGAATCTCCACCTCCCGCAGCATCGCCTCGATAACACCGTGCCGATCCCAAGCGCTGTCTCTAAAACGTTCTCCCACGTGGATACTCCCGACTTGAAGTAGTAAGCCACTCAGCTTACACTAACGACACTCTACAACCTAGGTTGTCCAAATTTCAATCGTCTGCGAGGTGACTAGATGAGTACAGCGATCTTCTCTGTTGAGGGCCAGGTCGTTCTCGTTTCCGGCGGAAGCCGAGGTATCGGATACTCGATCGCAAAGTCCTTCGCCGAGGCGGGGGCCACCGTCGCCATTACCGGCAGAACACCGGAAACCGTCGAGGCTGCCGCCGCGGAGATCTCCGAATTACTCCCCGACGCCCCTCGTGTGACGGCCTACGCCGCCGACGTTTCCATCGCCGCGGACAACAAGCGGGTTGTCGCCGACATAATCGACAAACACGGCCGAATCGACACGCTCTTTAACGTCGCGGGTGTAACCAAGCGCCGGCCGACCACCGACATGACCGAAGCCGACTTCGACCGCGTCCTCGGAACCAATCTGAGGGGTGCCTTTCTCCTTTCTCAAGAAGTCGGCCGTCACATGATAGCCGCCGGAAGAGGGAGTCAGGTGAACATCGCCTCGTACAACAACTACTCGCCACTCCCGGGGGTCACACCCTACGCCGTCAGCAAGGGCGGGCTCCACGCCCTCACTCGCTCCCTCGCGGTGGAGTGGGGACGTTACAACGTCCGGGTTAACTCCCTGGCGCCCGGCTTCATCCTGACTGCCCTCACCGAGAAGCTTTGGTCGATCCCTAAAATGAGGGATTGGGTCCTTTCGATAACGCCGATGGGCCGCCTGGGGACCCCGGAGGATCTGATCGGGACGGCGATCTACCTCGCCTCCGAGGCTTCGGCCTTTGTCACCGGACAGATACTCTGGGTCGGCGGGGGCGTTACCGCGGGCACCAATTGGCCGATGGACCTGTGAGAACTACTTATCGCGCTGGGTCAGCTCAATAGCAGCCTTATCGGGTCCTTCGATGTAGGCAATTTTGAGACCGTCTCTGGGGCTCCAGGGCTCTTCGATAAAGGAAACCCCCTTCTTCTTTAGCTCCGCGACCGCCTCGTCCATGCTGTCGACTTGAAATCCAAAGTGGTCGTTGCCGAATCGGGTTCGCAAGGTCGGCTCAATCGGGGCGTTCTCCCCCTCCTCTCCTTCGAGCTGCCCGAAGCAGATAAAGGTAAACCCGTTGATGTCGAAGTATCGCACCTTCGACCCTTTAAAGTTGCCTTCGAATGTCACCTTCGCGCCCAGAGTGTCGACGTACCACTGTACTGTCTTCTCCACGTCTTTGGCCTTGAGATGAATGTGGTCGCATACATACTTTACCATGTCAAACTCCTGAAATTATTGTGACGAAATCTATCGAAAAAGTTCCGGC
>CAZLDK010000028.1:0-10729 GCA_964558285.1 uncultured Spirochaetaceae bacterium
GCGTGGATCTCTCGGGCCACGAGCTCCTTGCCCGTTCCGTTCTCTCCGGTTATCAACACCCGAGAATCGCTGGCGGCACTCTGGCCGATAAGCTCTCGGACCTTCTGAAGCGCGGCGCTCGAGCCGACGAGGGGATCTTCGGCCTGCCGTCGGCTCTTAAGGATAAGGTTCTCCGTCCGGAGGCGTCGGATCTCGAGGGCGTTCCGGGCTACGGTAATGACCCGCTCCATGCTCAAGGGCTTCTGGAGAAAATCGAAGGCGCCAAGCTTGACCGCCTTGACCGCCAGATCGATGGTTCCGTGGCCGGAAATCATGATGACCGGCACGTCGTTCCCGTCCGACTTTATCTCTTCGAGGACGTCGATGCCCCCTTTTTCCGGAAGCCAAACGTCGAGAATCGCGAGATCGAAGCGCTCCCGCTCGAAGAGCCGGAGCCCCTCCAACCCGTCGTCTGCCGTAATAACCGTATGTCCCTCGCCGGTTAGAATGCTCGAGAGAAGGCTGCGCAGCCCTTCTTCATCGTCGACTACGAGGACGCGTCCCATAATCCCGACGCTACTCCTCTTCGAACCGGTTTTCGAAGAGGCGGTTCAGCTCTTCCAGCGCTTCGCCTTCGTCGGCGCCGTCGGCGGCTACCTGGAGCTCTGTGTTATAGCTCGCCCCGAGGGTAATAATCCCCATTATCGATTTGGCGTTGATCTCTTCTCCGTCTTTCTTAAAGACGATATTCGATTCGAACTTGCCGGCGGTCTGCACGATCAGTGCCGCGGGCCGGGCGTGAATCCCCGCGCGATTTCGTACGGTTACGGTCCGTTCCGTCATTATTAATCTCCGTGGCCGAAGTGTGGGTCGTTGATATCGTTGAATTGCCGCTGCTGGTAGTAGGCACTCCGGGCATTCTCGCTCTCGAGCCATTTGAGGACGCTCTGGTTGAATTCTCGAGCGGAGTAGTACCCCATCTTTTTGAGCCGTTCGTTCATTGCTGCGGTTTCTATAATAATGGGAATATTGCGCCCCGGCTTTACCGGAACCTGCAAAAACGGAACCTTTACCCCTAAAATCGCCCGGTGGCGGTCCTCGGCGCCGATTCGATCGTAGCTTTTCGCCGAATCCCAGAGCTCGAGCTCGACTACCAGTTGCACCTGCTTGCTATCCCGAATGGCGCCGACACCGAAAAGATGGGTGATGTTGATGATACCCAGCCCCCGAATCTCCATGTGGTGCCCGAGAGCCTTGTTCGCCCCGGCTCCAAGGAGGATGTTCCCGGCCACACAGCGTATCTCCACCGCGTCGTCGGCAACCAGCCGGTGGCCCCGCTCTACCAGCTCCAGTGCGGCCTCGCTCTTTCCGACTCCGCTGTCCCCGAGAATTAACACTCCAATACCGAACACCTCCACCAAGACGCTGTGAATGGTTTCGTGGGCCGCGAAGACGTTGCCGAGCGCTCGGAGGATCCGGGTCGAAAGCTCCGACGACGGGAGGTCGGTCTGAAGAATCGGACAGCTCACCCGCTCGGCTATCTCCACGAAATCGGGGGTCGGATCGAGGCCGTGGGAAAAGAGACAGCACGGGACCTCCCGGCGGAAAAACTCCTCCAAGGCGTCCCGCTTGCCCTCGGCTTGAAGCTTTTGGAGAAAGGCGGTTTCCCCCCGGCCGATAAGCTGAATCCGGTCGTTCCCGAAGTTATCGAAAAAGCCGTTGAGAGCCAGCCCGGGGCGGTTTATGTCCGGGACCGTAATCGTCCGAGCAAGCCCCGGGCGCCCGGCGATGCACCGCAGATTGAGGGCGTTATGCTCCTTTAGGTCCAGGTCCAAGAGATCGAGGACCGAAAACTCCGAGGGTCGTGCCACTAATGCTCCTTGATCTTACCTTTCTCTTTCTTAACCTTCAGGGCAAGCTTGTCCATGAGAGTGTCGATGCCCTCGTGGAGGTCGTAAGACTTGTGTTTGATTGCGACCTTCTTCCCCCACCGAAAATGTACCAGGCTTTCGAGCTCGTACTCGTGAGTATCCTTCACCAGGTTAAACTCCAGGTCTACGATCAGGTCCTCGGCGAATCCGAGCCGCTCGAGCTTCTTCTCGATGAACTCCCGCGTCTCATCCTTCATGTCGAAGTGAACTGCCTGCATCTGTAGATTCATAGAAACCTCCTGGTACTATCGGTCGTAGGACGAGCTAATGGCCAGTTCCTTACGGTATTTGGCCACCGTCCGTCGCGCTATGCTGATACCTCGTGTCTTGAGGAGCTCCGAAATTTTCTGGTCGGAGAAGTGTTTGTCCTCGCCATGCTCAAGCTCCTCGAGAAGCTCCTTCATAATCTCTTTGACCGCCTCCTTGGAGAACCGGGACCCATCGGATCCGGAACCGGAAATCGAGTTGGAGAAAAAGTACTTCAACTGAAAAATGCCCCACTCCGTCTGGACGTGCTTGGAGGTCGTTATCCGAGAAACCGTCGCTTCGTGCACATCGACTTCGGCGGCGACATCCTTAAGGGTCAAGGGTTTGAGATACTTCGGCCCCTTGCGAAAAAACTCCTCTTGGAAACGCACGATGGCCCGGGACACCTTGAAGAGCGTCTGGTTTCGCTGGTGAATACTGTTGATAAACCACCGGGCGTCCTTGACCCGCCCTTTCGCGAACCGCTTTGCCTCGGGGCCTTCGCTCTCCGCCGCCTTCTTCCTAGCTATGTCGTCGAAAAAGGGGTCGATACCGAGGACCGGGATTTCTTCGTCGTTGAGGACAATGACGAACTCCCCGTCTTTCTCCTTCACCAAGAGGTCGGGTACGACGTAGGTGGTCGAATCGGAGGAGAACTCTCTCCCTGGGAAGGGTGTCAGACCCCGAATGAACTCGAGGGCTTCTTCGACGTCCTCCTCGTCGATCTTGAGCGCCTTTGCGATCTCGGCGTAGCGCCCCCGCTCGAGGGCCTCGAGATAGTCGCCGAGAATCTCTTCGGTCCAGGGTGGTGCAGTTCCCGCGATTCGGGACTGAACGATCAGAGACTCCCGGTAGTCGACAACGCAAGTTCCCACCGGGTCGAAGGTTCGAATCATCCCGATCATCTTCTCCAGATGCTCGTGCATGCCATCGGGGACCACCGTCTCCGGCGGCTCCTGGTAAAAGCCGTTGTCGTCGAGGTTCAGAATCAAGAGCTCCCCGACTTCGAACTGCTCCTCAGGGATCGGCTGCAACCGGAGTTGCCAGAGCAGATGCTCGTGGAGGCTTTCCGGCCGGGAGAGGGCCCCCTCCATAAAACGCCGCTTCGCGTCCCCGGCCTCGTCGTCGTAGCCCTTGTCCGAGCTGTTTTCGAAGGGGTCGTATTCGTCGGCTTTGGAGCCTTCAACCTCGTCCATCGAGACCGTGGTCCCGTCCTCGAGAATTTCGAGCGCCGGGTTTGCTTCCACCTCTTCCTGAATTCGAAGGCGCAGGTCGACTATCGGCATCGCCATCAGCTTGATGCTCTGGTAGAGCTGAGGGCTCATGCGAAGCTTTTGAGTCTGAATTATCGCAGGTCGCTGTACCTGCACGGCGCCTCCATCGGGAAAAGTCTATTTTCATTATTGGAACCGAGGTCGCTATTTGTCAATGACGGGCTCAGATCCGGAAGCTCTCTCCCAGGTAGACCTTCCGGGCCAAGGCGTTGTCCATAACCTCTTCCCGGGATCCCGCTACCACGATCTCTCCGTCCTTTATGATGTAGGAGCGGTTAGTTATCTCCAGGGTGTCTCGAACGTTATGGTCCGTCACCAAAACACCGATGCCCCGCCTCGAAAGCTGCTGGACGATCGTCTTGATCTCGTAGACGGCGATCGGGTCTATGCCGGCGAAGGGCTCGTCGAGGAGCAGAAACTTGGGCTCGATAGCGAGGGCCCGGGCGATCTCGGTTCGTCGCCGCTCCCCACCGGAAAGGGTATAGGCCATCTGGTGCCGGTTGTCCGCTATTCCGAGCTCCTCGAGGAGGGTGTCGAGAAGGCGGAGCTTCTCCGGCTTTGTCAGGTCGCTTCGAGTCTCGAGAATCGCCCAGATGTTCTTCTCTACGGTCAGCTTTCGAAAGATCGACGCTTCCTGGGGAAGGTAGGAGACGCCGAGGCGGGCCCGGCGGTACATCGGAAGCCTGCTGAGCTCCTGGCCGTCGAGGTAGATCGTCCCGGCGTTGGGCCGGATAAAGCCGACGATTATATAGAAAACGGTCGTCTTCCCGGCGCCGTTGGGCCCGAGGAACCCGACGATCTCCCCTTGCTGCATCGAGAAAGAGACGTCTCGAACGGCCTGCTTCTTGCCGTAGCTCTTCTTGAGCCCTTCGACGACCAGGCCGGGACCGCTACTCCTCCGGGGCATCGGCTTCCTCGACATCGGCTTCCCCTTCGGTGGTGATGCGGCCCCGGACGTCCCCCTCGAGGCTAATCTCGTCCTGTTGCAGGTCGACGACTATCCGAGCCGCGCGGTACTCGTCCCCCTTCCAGAAGACGACCGGAAGCCCCGAGAGCTCGAGAACCTCGGTCTCCCTCCGGTAGAGGGCAAACTCGCTCCGGGCGGTCAGCTCCTCGCCGAGGATGCGGACGGCGACCTGGGCTATGGTGACCTCGTCCGAGCTCCGGTTCTCCAAGAGGTTGCCCTTTACCACCAGCTCGTTCTTCCGGTCTTCCAGAACCGCGTTCCCTTCCGCCCGGAGGATGTCCTGTTCCCGGTCGAAGAAGAGCTCGTCGGCGGTTATGTAGATCTCCCGCTCGGTGTCGGCTGCCTCGACGCCTCCCCGGGCCACGGCGTAGCGAAAATCCTCCCCGTAGATCTCGATTTCTTCGGCCGAGATAGTCGTATCGTCGGAGACCACGCTCGCAGCCCCCCGGAGAACCGTCCGCTCCTGCCCTTCGGCAAAGACGACCGTCGTCTCGTCGCCGGAAAAGCGAAAGGTCTCGGCGCTGCCTAGGGCAGGAAAGGCCAGCAGCAAGCCCCCGACCATGGCGAGGAGGGCGGTCCGGGGCAAGTACCGGCGGAGCCGGGCGTCAGCCATCGGTTTCCTCCGGCGAGGTGGTCACGATCTCCCCGACGACGGCCCCCCGAAACTCGAGGATGCTCCGGCGAAAGTCGGCGGAAAACCCCCGCCCCTCGATCCAGCTGTTGTCTTCTCTGTCGACCCGGATAGTTTGCTCCTCGCCGGCGGTAAGGGTCCGGCTATCGTCCCGCCACGCCAGGGACTCGGCGACGACGGTAATGCCCTCGGTGACGGATCGAAACTGTATGTTTCCGTCGAGGTCCACGTCGTCGGTCGCGTCGTCGTAGACGGCGTAATCCGCCCGACCGGAGACCAAGAGCTCGCCGTCGAGGTCGTACTCCTCGAAGGAGAAGCCCCAGAACCGCTGCTCCTCCAGCTCGGGGTAGCTCTCCACCCGGGCGGCACGGACCCGAAACTCCCGCTCATCCTGCCGCTGAATCGTCAGTCGAGCCTCGGTAAGAATGGTCTGAGGAATGTCTTCCGGGCGTTCCTCCACCACCAGGGCGCTCTCGTAATCGATGGTACAGGACCCCACCAGGAGAGCGACGAGGGCGAGAGATCCTCGGAATAGCGACGGAGCGACGGGCCGATGCATCGGCTGCCCCTTACCCCGAAACGTCTGCGGTCTCGGGGATCTGGTCTTGCTTCTGATGCGCCAGGCTCGCCGAAATAAAGCTGTTGAAGAGCGGATGGGCGGCAACCGGCTTGGATTTGAATTCCGGGTGATACTGAACCCCGAGGCCCCAGGGATGGTCGCTCCACTGAACCGATTCCACCAGCGAATCGTCGCTGGTGACCGCGGTTACCGCGAGACCCTCGTTGTGGAGGCGCTCCCGGTAGGCGTTGGAGACCTCGTACCGGTGACGATGGCGCTCGGAGATAAGGTCCGCCTCGTAGATACTTCGAATCTTCGAACCGGGCATCAGCTTCGACGGGTTCGCCCCGAGACGCATCGTGCCGCCGTAGTTCTTGACGTTTATCTGCTCCTCGAGAAGAACGACGACGGGATCCGGTGTCTCCGGGGCAAACTCGCTGCTGTTCGCCTCCGGGAGGCCGAGAATCGACCGAGCGTACTCGATTACCATCACCTGCATCCCTAAACAGATACCGAAATAGGGAATATCGTGTTCCCGGGCGTACCGAGCGGTATCTATCATCCCCTGTATTCCCCGGCTTCCGAATCCTCCGGGGACCAGAATACCGTCTATCCCGGCGAACACCTCGTCGTAGTTCTGCTCTTTTTCCAGCTTCTCGGAATCGATCTTGACGAGTTGGACCCGAACCCCGTTGGCGACGCCGCCGTGGTAGAGCGCTTCGTCGACCGACTTGTAGGAGTCGTTGAGGTCGATGTACTTTCCGACAACGGCGATCCGAGCGGTACGCTCGGCGCCGGCCAGAATATCTACGACACCTTCCCAAGCCTCCACCTTGGCCGGCGGGGCTTCGATCGAGAGCCTCTCGAGGATGATATCGTCGAGGTGCTGCGACTCGAACATAAGGGGAATCTCGTAGATGGTCTGGGAAACGTCGTAGGCCGAGAATACGGCCTCGAACTCGACGTTGGTAAAGAGCGCGATCTTTCGCCGGAGCTCGTCGTCTAGTATGACCGGAGCCCGGCAGAGGAGAATATCCGGCTGGATACCGATCTCCCGCATCTCTTTGACCGAGTGCTGCGTCGGCTTGGTCTTGAGCTCTCCGCCGGCTACTTCCGGGATAAGCGTGAGGTGCACGGCGATGACGTTCTTGTGGCCGTACTCATGGATCATCTGCCGGGCGGCTTCGAGGAAGGGAAACGACTCGATGTCGCCGACGGTCCCCCCGATTTCGACGATGGTTACATCGACATCGTCCTCCTCACCGACAGTGAGAATCCGTTTCTTTATCCGGTCGGTAATATGGGGAATGACCTGCACCGTCCGGCCGAGGTAGTGCCCCTCCCGCTCCCGCTTTATGACTTCCTGATAGATCTGCCCCGTGGTTATCGAGTTGTCCTTGCTAAGCGGCGAATTGGTAAACCGGGCGTAGTTTCCGAGGTCCAGGTCGGTTTCTGCGCCGTCGTCGGTAACGTAGACTTCGCCGTGCTGATACGGACTCATGGTTCCGGCGTCGACGTTGATGTAGGGGTCGATCTTGACCATCCGGACGTTGAGACCCCGGTATTCTAAGAGACTTCCAAGAGAGGCTGCGGCTATTCCCTTACCCAGACTCGAGCAAACACCGCCGGTTACGAAGACGTATTTCTTCACTTCTGCCATTATTCGAGGGCCCACCGGACCTGTCAACGCGGAAGCCGCAATTGCGGGGCCGGCGCCGGCCTTCAGCCCGCCTGGAGGGGAATCCTCATCGAGAAAGGCGAATCCTCGGCCGATGGGGAAAGCTCCGGAAGATCCTGTCGGTCGCTTCGAAGGAAGAGCGGTACGCCGAGACGCATCGCCAGGACCACCCCTTCGCCGAGGCGCATCGGGAGGCGGTGCTCCATTCCTTCGGCCTCGTAGGTTAGCTCGGCCTTGGCGCTCCCGTACTGAGGAATCAACACGCTGAGCCGCTGGGGGCAAAACCCGTGGCTGATCAGGAGTTGAGCAACGACGTCGGGAAGGCGCCCGTGGCCGTCGCCGTACTCGAGCTCTTCGATGATCGCCCGAGCGTTGTGAACCTCGATCGGGAGTGCGAAGGTACGACCATGGTCGGGGCTGCGAAGGAGTACTCGGGGCTCTTCTTTTGCCCCCTCGAGGGCAAAGCCATCTACAACGACACGCCACCACTGAGAACGCATTACACTATTTACGATATCACGCGGCCGCCTTTTTCACAGGTAATTCCGGACACTACCGAGGGTACTTGACGAATCACCATATTTTAGAGAAAATTGGAGTCTCGTGGACGAGTCCCAGTTTTTGTCGGATGCAGATTTCGAGCGATTTCGCACGCTTATCTACGACGCGAGCGGCATTGCCTTCTCGACGTCCAATCGCTCGGTCCTCGAGAGCAGGCTGAAGGAACGGCTACGAGCGAGTAAGCTCGACCGGGTACAGTCCTACTACAACCTGATTACCGGCGACCAGGAGGAGTTCAAGCTCTTTCTCGATTCGGTGACTACCAACCTGACCCGCTTCTTCCGAAATACCGCCCACTTTCAGACCTTTGAGCACTACGTAATCCCGAGCCTTCTGGAGAAGCGCAAGGCGACCCCCGGCGCCCCCGTTCGGATCTGGAGCGCCGGGTGCTCCACCGGAGAGGAACCCTACTCGATCGCCATCGCCCTAAAGGAGCATCTGCCCGCTTCCGTCGGCGTGGAAGTGCTCGCATCGGACTTGAGCCTAAAGTCCCTAATGACCGGAAAGCAGGGCTTCTACCCCGACAGCCGGATAACCGGTGTCCCGGAAGCTTTTCTGGGGAAGTACTTCGACCGGGTCACCGGGGGCTACCAGATCGCCGATTCCATCCGCAGCCTGGTAACCTTCGACTACCATAACCTCAAGAACGACAGCGGTCTTCGAAACCTCGACGTCGTGTTCTGTCGGAACGTCCTTATCTATTTCGACGAGGCGGCACAGAAGGCCGCCGTCCAGCGGCTCTGGGAGTCTATGCAAGTGGGCGGATTCCTCTTTATCGGCCACTCGGAATCGCTCTTCGGCATGAACTCCGGTTTCGAGTTCACCAAGACCGACTGGGCGTGTATCTACAAGAAGGTGAGCCGATGAGCATTTCCGTCCTGATCGTCGACGACTCGGCGCTGATGCGAAACCTGGTCTCGAAGATTTTCGAAGCCCAGCCGGACATCCGGGTCGCCGGAACGGCGATGAACGGCCTCTTCGCCCTACAGAAGATGGAAAAGGCGGACCCGGACGTCGTGGTTTTGGACCTCGAAATGCCGCAGATGAACGGCATCGAGTTTCTGAAGGAACGGCGGCGCCGGCAAATCCACACCCCGGTCATTATCCTCTCCTCCCTGGCGGAGAAGGGGGCCCGGATAACCATGGAGGCCTTGAGTCTCGGGGCCTCTGATTTTGTTCAGAAGCCCTCGGGGGCGGTCTCCCTGGACCTCCACACCGTTGCGGACCACCTCGTCGAGCTGGTCCGGGTATACGGCGGCAAGGCGGCAGAAGTGGCGGAGCGGTCCACCAGGCCCAAGAAAGCCCCGACGGCGCCGAAACCGGCCGCTCCGGCGCCGGTCGTCGTTACTCCCGGGGAAAAACCGGGACCCACCCGGCTTATCGCCTTCGGTGTCTCGACCGGGGGCCCCAACGCCTTGCGGAAGGTCTTCGCCGAGTTCCCGGCGGACGTCCCGGCGCCGATTGTAGTGGTTCAACACATGCCTGCGGGATTCACCGAAGAGTTCGCGAAAAGCCTCGACAAGATCTGCAGCCTTTCGGTACGGCAGGCCGAGGACGGAACCCTCGCCGAGGCCGGGACCATCCACATCGCCCCGGGAAACAAACACCTGACCGTGGAGCGCCGCCACCAGGGCGCCCTCCTCCGGCTCTCCGACGACCCGCCGAAGAACGGCCACCGTCCCTCGGTCGACGTGCTCCTCCACTCCGTCGCGAAGGAGTATGGGAACAGCGCCCTAGCGGTCATTATGACGGGAATGGGGCGGGACGGGGCCGAAGGCATGGTTGAGGTTCGAAAGCGCGGAGGGCACACCGTGGGGCAGGATCAGGAGACGAGCATCGTCTACGGAATGCCCCGGGCCGCCTTCGAGATGGGGGCCGTCGAGCGACAGGTATCGCTATCGCAGATCGCTCAGGTAGTGGGAGAGCTGGTCTCTTCCGACGCCGCTAATACCACCGGATAGCGAGTATTCCGACGCCCGAGAAGGTACGCCACCCAAAAGCCCAGAAAGAGCCCTCCGAGCCCCGCCAAAACGCGGACCTGTTCTGAGGGTTCGTCGAAGAGACCGCCGACGGCGAAGTATGCGGCGGCAAAGGCGATAAGGGGCATCACCAGCACCAAAAAGCCGGCGAGAATGGCCCGTCCGGGCTCCACGTAGAACTCCACCTCGTCGGCGGTGTGGAGCGACACCCCCCGGGGGTTGATGGCGGTAAACTCCCGTCCTTCCACCCCGGACTTGCAAAACATCGAGGAGCAGGACTTACACCCCTGGCTCCGGCAGGCGAGGATGACCCGATCCCCCTCGGTACGTATGACGGTCGCTTTATCGATCACGCGGATTCCTCTTTCTCTTCCGGAGGCGCGCAGGGTATTCGGATAGTCTCTATGCTGGTGGCGCGTCCGGTGTCGTCGGCGTCGATGATTGCTCCCTGAATCTCGAGCCCTTCGAAGGTCTCGTTGGAGCGCTCCGGAACCTGCCGGAGAAACTGACGAATCTCCACTTCAGGATCCAGGCCGGCGACACTTTGAATGCTACCGGTTCGTCCGGCATCGCACAAGGTGGCGGTTCCTCCTTCGGTTACCCGGGCGTCGGCGGTAATGACCCGCTGCCCTGTCCCGATAGCGGCGGTAACCATCCCATCGGCGAGCCGGAACATCGCTTGCTTCTCCGCCGTTGTTGTCGCGTGAAAATCAAGGATGATAGTAGGCGCATCCGCCTTGAGCCGGGAGACGATGTCCGGGAGGAAGGTGAACGGATTGCTTCCGTGCATCCTCGAGAAGCCGCTTTGGCCTATCAAACTGATGACACCCACTCGAACCTTGCCCACGGCGTAGTACCGCCAGCCCCGTCCTGGGCTTCCGGGAGGCAGGTTTGCCGGTCGGAGGACCGACGGTGTCGTGCCGA
>CAZLDK010000028.1:10739-18389 GCA_964558285.1 uncultured Spirochaetaceae bacterium
TTTGGTCCCCTCCGGTAAGGACATCGACTCCGAGCTTTCGCAAGTAGACCGAGTGGCTCTTTCCTAGGCCGAAGCCGCCGGTGGCGCCGTCGCCGTTGGCCACCACGAAGTCGATCTCCCGGCTTGTCCGGAGCTGTTGCAGGGATTGCTTGACGCAGTAGATGCCGGCCTTGCCGACCAGCTCTCCGAGAAAGAGGATTCGCAGGCTCACAGTGGTCAATAGTACCGCTTCCGGCGGCGGGACGCCACCGCCCGGGCCGCCGCCTTCACTGGCCGCCGCCTTCACTGGCCGCCGGGCTCCGAGTGTTGTATCCTTTAGGTGGCGGCCGTAAGGCGCCGTCCGGGTAGGCCACAGGCGACCCGGAATACACAACACGCTCTAGGAGGTGTACTATGCGCAACAAGGAATACCACGACCTCGGTCGGGTGATGGAGGAGCTGTTTTCCGCGGCGGAAAGCATCGGAACGGTTTTCTCCGAAAAGATGGGGTTCGAGAAAGAGGGCCAGGGCTTCAACTGGGACGCCAAGTGGGACTTCTATCCCTTCTATTCCTATCCCCCGACGAACATCTACATCCAGGACGACCGGACGCTGGTCTTCGAGTTCGCCCTCGCCGGCTTTGCCGAGGACTCGATTACCCTCGAGTTCAAGGGGAACTACCTACTGCTTTCGGCGAAGGCCCCTGCGGAGGAGACCGAGGAATCGACCCGAAAGGACGGTGGATCCGCCGAGGGCCGCCACTACTTCAAGCGGCGCCTCAAGCTCCGCTCCATCGAGCAGCAGAAGTATCTGGTGCCGGAGGACAAGTTCGACCGGGAGTCGGTCCAGGCCACCTTTAAGAACGGCATCCTCCGGGTCGTCGTACCTCCGAAGGTCGAAGCGGGAGACCAGACCGGTCAGACGATCCCGATAAAGACGGAGGAGTAGCATGATACTGTGGATAGTGGTCGGAATAGCCATCGGCTACTTCTTTCGGCCCCAAATCAATACCTTCCTGCGACGGATCGCCCGGATGATCGACGACGACCGCCGGGGAGGCGGCCCGCCTTACTGACACTTTTCCCGGCCCCGGGCTCTAAGCTCGGGCGCCGGATTGACCCTTAGCCCCGGACCTCTGCTCGGGCGCCGGGTTAAGTCCCGGCGCCGCGCTCGGGCGCCTTTACCCCCGGGGCGGAACCTCGTAGATTCTTCTCCATGTACAGACTCCTGGCTACCGACGTAGACGACACCATCCTCGCCCCCGATGGCTCTCTCCCAAAGACCAATCACGATGCCCTCCTGGATCTGCACCACCGGGGGTTCGTCGTCGTCTTAAGCTCCGGCCGCCCGACCATAAGCCTCCGGCAGATGGCGTATCAGATCGGCGACCCGGACGACACCGAGTACCTGATCTCCTTTAACGGCGCCCGAGTTACCTCGGCGGTCTCGGACACCGTGGTCTACGAGCAGGTCCTCTCCCAGCAGGCCGTCGGGCGGATTATGGAGTATGCCCACGCTCACGGCCTCTTCGTTCAGGGGTACGGTGCCGAGGAGTTTCTGGTGGAGTACGACGACCCCCGGGCCGAGGCATACGCCGCGGCGGCGAAGATGAGCTACCGGGTCGTGCCGGACTTGGTCGAGGCCCTCCCGGCCGGAAGCGCCAAGCTCTTGGTCATCCATCCCGAGGAGGAAATCCCTCCGCACCAGGCGGCCCTCGAGGAGTTGGCTCGGAAGCCGGCGCCGGGGGATGCGGCGGTTGCCGGAAGCAAGGCCGGAGTCCTGAGCGAGCCCGCCTGGGTTACCACCCGGTCCAAGAAGCACTACCTCGAAATAGTCGCGCCGGGGGTCAGCAAGGGGACCGCCCTCCGGATACTGGCGGAGAAGCTCGGAATTCCGATCGACGAGACCATCGCCGCGGGCGACAGCACCAACGACCGGGAGATGCTCGAGGCGGCGGGCCTCGGGATAGCGGTGGCGAACGCCCGGGAGGAGCTCAAGGCGGTTGCCGACGTCGTCCTCGACCGGACCGCCGAAGAGGGGTCCATCGCCGAGATCGCCGAGCGCTTTTTCCAGGGGGCCGATGTCTGATTCGGGCCGCCGGCAAATTCACCGGCTCTACTCCCGGTGGCGCCTCGCCGAGGAGCTCAACAGCCGGGAAGCACTTCTCCGGGAGCCAGAAATGCAGACGTTTCTCAGCTGGGCTCGGAAACAGAAATGAGTGTTCCTTCATGGCGCTCCGGAACTCTTCCAGGCGGCGGGTGGCCCGCTTCCCGCCTCGCGGAATAACCCTTCTGGGTTAGACATTTCGGCCGAGGTTCATCTAATCCATACAGTTCGTTTGCACCGTCTCAGAAGCTGACTAACTTGGAGCTATAGGAGAAAACCATGCGACGCATAGCACGACTTTCACTGTTGCTGGTTCTCGCTTCGCTCTTGGTTCTTGTCGGATGCGGTCCGGCGGAAGAGGAAGCTGCGGAGCAGGAGGCAGCCGAAGAAGAGGGCTCGGAGATGGAGGAGATCGGCGGGTCGGTCTCGCTGATAGCCACATGGGGGGGCAACGAGCGGGATGTTCTGATGGAGATGCTCGCCCCCTTCGAAGAGCGGACCGGCATAACGGTCAACTACACGGGCAGTCGGGACATGGACGCCGTCGTCACCTCCCGAGTGCAGGCGGGAAATCCGCCGGACATCGCGGCGTTCTCGAACCCGGGGAAAATGGCCCAGTTTGGCCGACAGGGGGAGCTCGTGGACCTCTCGGGGATCCTCGATATGGATTCCATGGAGAGAGCCTATTCCCCGGGTTGGATCGCCCGGGGCCGGGTAGACGGCTCGCTCTACGGCGTCTTTACCAAGGCCGCGATGAAGGGGCTTATCTGGTACGACCCGGCAACCCGTGAAGAGGTCGGCTTCGATATTCCCGTCAGTTGGCAAGAGTTGCTGACCATTTCTCAGGACATCGCCGAGAACACCGACATGCCCCCCTGGTCCGTCGGCCTCGAAAGCGGCGGAGCGTCCGGGTGGCCGGGCACCGACTGGATCGAGAGCATCTTCCTCAAGATGCACGGTCCGGAGCTCTACAACCAGTGGCACCGCGGCGAGGTGTCCTGGACCTCCGAAGAGGTTCGACAAGCCTGGGTCCAGTGGGGAGAGGTCGTGACCAATTCGGACATGATCTACGGTGGAAAGGACTACGTCCTCTCGACCAACTTCGGCGAAGCCCACGGGCCGCTGTACCAGGAGGATCCGAGTGCGGTCTTCCACCACCAGGCGACCTTCTTAAGCGGCTTTATTACGGACCAGTTTCCGGATCTCGAGGCGCAGGACGACTTTCGCTTCTTCGCCTTCCCGCAGATCGACCCTCGGTACGCCAATTCGGTTATTGCTGCCGGAGACGTCTTTGCCGTGTTCAACGACACGCCCCAGTCTCGGGCGCTTATCCGCTACTTGGCGACGGCGGAAGCCCAGGAGTACTGGCTCGATACCGGCGCCATCTCCCCGAACGGCAACGTCTCCATGGATGCCTACAGGGATCCTTTGACCCGAGAGGCGGCGGAGCTCTTAAGGAATGCCGAAGTCGTCGTATTCGACGCCTCGGACATGATGACCTCGGAAGTAAACCAGCAGTTCTTCAACGCGGTTATGGACTACGTGTCGAACCCCGACAACCTGGATCAGTACCTCGAGGAGCTCGACCGAGTCCGACAGGAATCGAACTGACGCATCGACTCGAATCCCGCGCCGTGGCCTTCGCCGGCCACGGCGCATAGGAGCCCTCCGTGATTCGTATCGGAAGCGTAGTTATCGCCGTCGTCTCGTCGATTGCGCTACCTCTGGCGCTGGTAGCCTACTCCTACCTCGCCGAGCTCTCGATGAAGCGCATCAAGACCCGTTCCCACCGCAACCGCATCCGCCCCTGGCTCTGGATGGCCCCGGCGCTCTTTTTGCTGGGGGTATTCATGGTGTACCCGGTTATCCGGACCGCCCTCTTGAGCCTCTTCGGCCCCAACGCGCAGGAGTTCGTCGGGCTAACCAACTATCGGTTCGTCTTTACCAGCTCAGAAATGTTGATAGCCCTGCGGAACAACGCCATCTGGCTGATCTTCTTTACCACCGTGACCGTGGGAGTCGGCCTCTTGATGGCGGTTTTAACCGACAAGGTGCGTTACGAGTCTCTCGCGAAGTCGGTTCTGTTTATGCCGATGGCCATTTCCTACGTCGCCGCGAGCGTTATCTGGAAGTTCATGTACTGGTACCAACCCGAGGGCGAAACCCAGACGGGGACGGTCAACGCCCTCCTCAATTTTCTCCTTCCCGGCTACGAGCCGGTCTCCTTTACGACGAACCCGCCGTGGAACACCTTGGCCCTGAACATGGTGGCCATCTGGATCTGGACCGGGTTCTGCATGGTAATTCTTTCGGCGTCGATCAAGGGGGTGAATCAGGACCTTATCGACTCGGCGAAGGTGGATGGCGCGACCGCCTGGCAGGTCTTCTGGAAGGTGATCGCTCCGATTATCTCCTCCACCATCGTTGTCGTGGTGACGACGATGGTCATCAACGTGCTGAAGATCTTCGACATCGTCTACGTGATGACCAACGGGCGGCTCCAGACCGAGGTAATCGCGAACCGGATGTACAAGGAGCTCTTCAATTTCCAGAACTACGGCCGGGCGTCGGCAATTGCCGTTGTTCTCTTTCTCGCGGTGCTTCCGGTGCTCGTCTTGAACATCCGGAAATTCGTCCAGCGGAGTTAGAATTAGGTGCTCTTCAACAGAAAACAGACCGTCGAGATTGATCTGGGCCACGGAGCCACCAAGGAAATCGAGCTGAACCGCAAGCCAATCTCTCAGAAAGCCCGGGAGCTCTTCCTGCGGTTTCCGGTCCACGGAATCATCATCGCGATCGGCCTTATCTGGCTCCTCCCGACGATCGGCCTCTTTGTAAGCTCCTTCCGGACCCCGGCAGCCATACGCCGGAGCGGCTGGTGGCACGCCTTTATCCCGCCTTCTGAGTTCACCTTGGAGAACTACATCGACGTCCTTACCGAGGCGGACATCGCCAACGGCTTTATCAATAGCCTTACCATCGCCATCCCGTCGACCGTAATGCCGATTCTGATAGCCGCCTTCGCGGCCTACGCCTTGGCCCGGTTCGTCTTTCCGGGCCGGGACCTGCTGTTCCTGATCATCGTCGGGCTGTTGATCGTACCTCTCCAGATGACCCTGGTCCCCCTCTTGAGAATCTTCACCGGGCTCAACCTGACCGGCCGCTTCCCGTCGGTCTGGATAGCCCACGCCTCCTACGGGCTTTCTTTCGCGATCTACCTGCTGCGAAACTACATCGGAGGGATTCCCGGCGAGATATTCGACATTGCCGAGATAGACGGCGCCGACGACTTTATGATCTTCTACCGCCTGGTCCTGCCGCTGACGGTCCCGGCGATCGCGTCCCTGGCAATCTTTCAGTTTATCTGGGCCTGGAACGACCTGATCGTCTCCTTGGTCTACCTCGGAGGAACCCCGGACGTGGCACCGCTGACGGTCGCAATTAGCCAGCTCGTCGGATCCCGTGGAAGGGGATGGCACCTTTTGACCTCGGCGGCGTTTATCTCGATGGTCCTGCCCCTCGCCGTCTTCTTCGGGCTCCAGCGCTATTTTATCCGGGGTATTCTCGCGGGGTCGGTCAAGGGTTAGGGGCCGGGTTCGCGGGCCGAGGCCTGGTTCAGCTGCCCGATATGGCGGTTGACATCGCTCTCGATTATGCTGACGAGCTCGGTCGTGGCCTGGTTGGTCGTTTCGAGCTCCTCGACCGTGGTGTGGAGGCGCTCTCTGGTAGCGGTTAGCTCAGTTTCGCTTTGTAGAGCCGGCCCTTTTCGGAGACCGAGGTAAAGAGGTCCAGGAAGTTTCCATTGGTCTCTGAGGACCCGAGAACCAAGTATCCTCCGGCGGAAGCACCGATGCCGACGATCAGGTGCCCCGGATGCTCCGGGTGTGAATCCTTATCCTTCGACTCTGGCTTCGACTCTGGCATCACTCTAGGGGGAACTCGATGTCGTGGCGCAGGCCGGTGCCCCCTTCGTTCGGAGAGGTCATCTCCCAGGTCCCACCGAGTTCGTCGACGAACTGCATAACCAGCTGGGTCCCGATCCCCGCTCCCTCGGTGGGATGGGAGGTCTCCGTCCCGACCCCGTTGTCGGCGATCGTCAGGTGGACCCGATTGTCGACCTGGGAGAGCTCGACCCGGATGGTTCCTCCCCGGCCTTCGGGGAAGGCGTGCTTTACCGCGTTGGTTATCAGCTCGTTTACGGCGAGGCTCACCGTCAGACCACGCCGAGAGCCAATTACAAGCTCGGCGGGACCCCGGGTAAAGGAACAATCGATGTTATTCGGTAGCTGTCGACGTACGTTCTCGACGACACTCTTGACCATCGCGTTGAGGTCGACGGCGTCGACGTCGGTGGCGGCCTGGTGCATCGCGGTGTGGGCCCGGGCGACGCCGCGAATCCGCTGGATAATCGCGTCGAAGGTCTCCTCCGTCGGCCCCTTGTGCCGCTCGAGCTCGACGATGCTCGAGAGTATCATCAGGTTGTTCTTTACTCGGTGGTTCAGCTCCCGGAGGAGGACGCGGTAGTGGCTTATGGCGTCTCGTTGCTCGTCGTCCCGGCGCTTCTGATTTGTCGCGTCGATAAGACTTGCCAACAGAAGGGCCGGCGACTCCTCGTCTTCTTCCTGCCAACTGACGACGTGCAGATTGACGTACCGGATCGGTCCGTCGACGGGCCGGAAGGCGTACCACTCCTCGTCGAAGGGGCGGCCGTTCAACGCCGACTCGAGGGCAAAGGAGACGCGTTCGGCGTCTTTGCCTTCGAAGTAACCAGGGAGCAGCCGGGTTGGGACCTTGGACCGGTTGCGGCCGAAGAGCTCCGCCGCCCGGAGGTTCGCTTGCGTAATGGTGCCGGCGGAGTCCACTACCAGGTACGCCGTCGGAGCCATATCGAAGAGTAGAAAGTAGCGGTCCCTCGCCGCCTCCGCCTGCTTCCGGGCCTTCCGGAGCTCCTGATTCTGCAGTTCCAGCTCGATCTGATGGATCCGAAGCTCTTCTACGAGGTCGGCCGCCTCGACCGGGTCTGTGTTCCCCCGGCGTTTTTCGTACAGTTCACGCGCCCGGGCACGGTAGTCGTTCGACTCTGGATTGGACATGGCAGTAGTCATAGTATGCTTCGCTAACTTCGCCGTTGCAAGCCTTAGAGCGACCGCCGGAAGCGCTCGGACTTGGTGTACATGTCGATGGTGACCGCCAGAATAAACACGGCGCCGGTTATGACCCGCTGGAGGTACGCCGACACTCCGATAAGGTTCAGGCCGTTCGAGAGAACGCCCATGATAAGGGCTCCGGCGACGGTACCCGCGGTGCCTCCGTAGCCCCCCATCAGCGAGGTGCCGCCGAGGACGGTGGCAGCGATGGCGTTGAGCTCCAAGCCCGACCCTGCCTGGGGCTGGGCGGACCAGAGGCGGGAGGTCAACACGACCCCGGCGACCGCGGCGGTCAGGCCGCTCAAGGCGTAGACCAGGACCTTGGTCCGCTGCACCTTTATCCCCGCCAGCCGGGCGGTCTCCTCGTTCCCCCCGATAGCGTAGATGTGGAGCCCGGTCCGGGTGTACCGCAAGAACA
>CAZLDK010000029.1:0-17910 GCA_964558285.1 uncultured Spirochaetaceae bacterium
ATCGACCTTCTATTCGATCCCCCGCCGTCTTTCCCGAAGTCACCATTATCCTTGGCCTCGCAGCCGTTTCCTGGCTTTTGGACTCCTCCTCGGTTGGAGCCGTCGCCTCCGGTATGGTCGCGATCGGCTTCTTCGTCTTGGTCTTCTGGGAATTCAACCCCGGCTGGTTGACGCTGTACCCTTGCCTTGCGGTCTCCGTCGGACTCTCGGTCGCCGTTCTCTCCGGAGACCACTTCCTCGGCGTTCTGCTCTGGGAGACCGCTCTCGTCGTCCCCGGTGCCGTCTTTCTCCTCCTTCCCACCTCCGCGGTCGAGCGAAACTCGGAGCCCGGCTGGATTCGTTTCCTCGGGACGCTTTCCCTCATCGCGACCGTGGGTCTATTCGCCGAACTGTTCCTCTATCGTAGCGGCCTCCGGCACACTTCGATCGGTGTTTCGGCCCTCTCCCTCCTGGCGGCGCTTCTCTTCGTAGGGTCCCGGAGGTCGGTCCAGCCCGACGGTGGGTCGGTTTCCGAGGTTCTTGCGACCGGAGTTGTGCACGAATACCGGAAGCTTCTCGGCCGGCTTCAGTTGCTGGTCGATTTTGGCCTTCGGCAAGGCCGCGGTTTTGAAGTTGCCGAGGGGGAGCCGGATCCGCTGGGTTTGATCAGTCAAGAGATCCGGCTCTCAGCCGCGTCTCTCCCGGGTTTGGATGCTCTCTACGGGCGGGAGCCCGGCGTCCGGGAGACCCGGGTCCCCGGCGACGTGGAGGCGATTCTTCGGCTGGCGGGGCCACTCTTCCGACGATCTGGGAAGACTCTCGACCTCCGAGCTGAAACCACGATGGTGATCGCTGCACCCCCAGACGTCGTTCTGCACTGCCTCTTGATCCTTCTGAGGAACGCTGCGGACTACGCGGCGCCGGAAAGCGACCGGGTAGTTCTAAGCTGGATGCCCAGCCCCTCGGAGGGAGTGGCGCTCCTGCGTATCGTAAACGACGAAGAGGCCGCCGACCGGCGGCGTCCCAGGGGGCCGGGATGGGGCCGGGGACTCGATATTGCCCGCAGCCTGGCGCGGCGCTACGGTGGGACCCTCACGACCCGGCGACTTCGAAGCTCGTTTTCGGTCGATTTGCGATTTCCCCTAAGCAAGCTTCCCTGATACTTCGATAATCTGACAGAGTCGTGTTGTCTTTTCTCCGGCATCGCGGTATCTAGGTACGCATGAGGTTTTTGATGAAATGGACAATTCTTCCGGCCTTGGTCCTGGTGCCCATGGTGGTTCTCGCCGTATCTACGGGGGACGCGGAGTATCCAAGGGAGCCTCTGCCGGATCAGTACTTCGACGTTAACAAGTACGACGACACCTGGATTACCGACGACAGGAACGGCGACGGCCTCGTCGATTATGCCATGCGGGTGACCGACGAGCTGCTGAAGGACCGGGAGGCGGTCGACTTTAACTTCGACGGTATGATGGACGACTTCTACTTCTACAGAAACGAAGTGCTTGTCAGGCAAGAGATCGATACCAACTTCGACGGTGCCATCGACCTTTGGGTCTTCTTGGACCGGGGTGTCTACGTCAAGCGCTACGAGCGCGACACGGACTTCGACGGTATGCCTGACGTGGTCAAGGACTATGTCGCGGAGTAGCCCGGTCGCCGGGGTAAACGCCATCCACGAGCTGTTCCGCCGGGGGACGCCTCGGGGGACCCTCCTTTTCGGTGGCCACAACAAGCGCGTGCTCGACCTCGTCGAAGAAGCCAAGCGCTTCGGTGTCGAGACGCGGCGGGTCGATGTAAGAGAGCTCGCCCGGTACGGTACGCCCCAGAGCCAGCCGGTCGTGTTCCTGGCAAAAGCTCCGGTTTCGACTGTCGCCCGGGGCGCCGCATCGCAGCAGATGCGGCTCTCGCTCCGTGACTTCCTGGACCGGAAAAGAAGCGCCACCTCGCTGACTATTTTTCTCGACGGAATAACCGATCCCCACAACATCGGGGCGATCTACCGAGTGGCGGACCAGTTCGGAGCCGAGGCCGTTGGTCTGCCCGGGCGCCGCTCCGGGGGGATCAACGACACCGTCGCGAAGACCTCTTCCGGAGCAGTGTTCCACGTAGCGACCGTCGAGCTCGACAGCGTCGCCGAGGCTATTCGGCAGGCAAAGGAGCGTGGCTTCTGGATATACGGCGCCGACGCCGCGGGCACCACCCCGGACAAGCTTCGGTTTGCCGGGCCGGCGATTCTCGTTATGGGGAGCGAAGGAAAGGGGATGCACCGTCTCGTTAGGGACCGGTGCGACGACCTCGTCGCTATTCCGACCTGGGGAGAGGTCGATTCGCTCAACGTGTCGGTTGCTACCGGGATTCTGTCCTACGAGCTTCGGCGGCACCTCGGAGCCCCGGCCCGGGTCTAACCACCAAAAATCCGGGCGCCGATGTCCGGACGGTACCACGCGCCGTCGAAGGCTACCCCTGCCGCGTTCCGGTAAGCGAGATTTCGAGCGGCGAGTAGATCTTGTCCGGTTCCAACCACGGTAAAGCAGCGTCCAGTCGGGGCGACGAGGCCGCCGTCTCCCTTGGTAGTTCCGGCATGAAAGATGTGAAGGTGCGGCCCCTCTTCGGGGAGGCGGGTCACCGTGGCCGGGGCCGACTGCGCCGTCGGATAGCCTTTGGCGGCCACTACGACGCCCACTGCGGCATCGCCGGTAGTCTGTACCGTAACATCCGAGATAGTGCCCTTCAGCATGTTCTGACAGAGGTCTACGAAGTCGTTTCGGAGGAGGGGCAACAGAGCCTGGGTCTCCGGGTCTCCGAACCGGACATTGAACTCGAGAACCTTCGGGCCGTCGGGGGTAACCATCAGGCCGAAGTAGAGAACCCCTCTATACCCGAGCCCATCTGCGGCGATCCCTGCGAAGGTCGGCTCCACCACCTCTTTTACTACCCGTTCCCAGTCGCTTTCGAGAATCCAGGGGACGGGGCAGACGGCGCCCATTCCACCGGTATTGGGGCCGCTGTTTCCCGGGCCCGCCTTTTTGTAGTCCGCGCAGGCCGGAAGAAGTAGGTAGCCCTTTCCGTCGGTGAGGGCGAATATCGATAGCTCGTAACCGGTGAGAAATTCCTCGGCTACCAGGCTGTCGCTCTCCAATACTTCTCTTCCGAAGGCAAGAAGCTCGTCTCGTTCCTCCGATTCGAGGACGCCCTTTCCTCCGGCGAGGCCGCTCTTCTTTATTACAACCTTCCCCGAGATCCCGTCGAGGTACTCTTCGAAGGCCGGAAGGTAGGTAAAGGTTGTATACTCCGCGGTTGGGATAGAGTGGCGGGCCATAAAGTCCTTTGAGAAGGCCTTGCTGCTTTCGAGCTGGGCACTCTTTCTCGGGGGGCCGATCGACGGTATGCCCTCGGCTTCCAGCCGGTCGATTACCCCCCCTGCCAAGGCTGTCTCGCCGCCGACGAAGACAAGGTTGATCCGGAGCTCGCGACAGCGTTCGACTATTTCGTCGACGTCATCCTGCATCAGGTCCGGAATATTCGTCGCAACTTCGGCGGTACCGGCGTTTCCCGGGGCCACGAACAGGCCGGAGATCTTTCGACTCTTCGAAAACTTCCAGGCGATAGCGTGTTCCCGGGCGCCCGCTCCGAGGATCAGGACCCTCACCGGCAATCCCTCACCGACGGGAGCCCGTCGCAGGAGTCGAGGAGCTCTCGAACGACCCTGGGATAGCTGCGATACTCTAAATTATGGATCCGCGCCTCGAAGGACTCCAAGGTCTCTTCCGGGCGTCGTACAAAGGTGTCTTGCATGATGATTGGTCCCGTATCGACTCCGTAGTCGACGTAGTGAATTGTTATTCCTGAGATAGTATCCCCTGATCGGAAGGTCTGTTCAATGGCACCCGTACCGGGGTATTTCGGAAGCAGTGAGGGGTGGATGTTCACTATGCGTCGTGGAAAGGCCTCTACCATTACCGGAGAGAGGATGCGCATAAAACCGGCCAGAACGCAGAGCTCGACGCCTTTCTCATCTAAGGCGGCGACCAGCTCTCTCTCCAGCTGTTCTTTGTCTCGTCCCCGGTAGGCGAGGGAAAGGAGGGGAACTCCCACCGACGCTGCGTACTCTGCCGCCGGAGAATCGGGCCGGTCGGTCACCAGGCAGGCCAAGACGTGGGCGCTCTCCCGGAGCGACTCTTCGATCCGTCGGAAATTGGTTCCGCGGCCGGAGGCGAAGACGGCGTACCTCGCCACCGTCAGCTCTCCTTCACGATTCCGATCGGGAGAACGTCGATTCCCGCCCCGGCGCCGCGAGCAGCCACTCCGCCGGGATCCCCGGGGGGGACGACCAGGGCGGCGCCGATGCCCATGTTAAAGACTCGTTTCATCTCTTCTTCGTCTACCGAGCCGTATCTGCGAATCTCTTCGAAGACCGAGGGCACGGGCCAGTCCCACCGCAGATCTACCGTGAGGGATTCCGGGAGTACACGGCGAAGATTGCCCAGGAGCCCCCCACCGGTAATATGAGCCGCGGCGATTACGCCGTCCCCGGCAAGAAGCGTCTTGAGCTCCTGGACGTAGATCTTTGTCGGAGTGAGGAGTGCCTTCCGGAGAGCCGTTTCTTCCGTCGGAATAACCTTCCTCGCCAGGGTAAGGCCGTTGGAATGGATCCCCACCGACGGCAGGCCGTACACTTCGGCCCCCGGTGTAACCGCCTCGGGGCGGGGAAGCTGTTTCGACGCCTCGACCAGGCCCGCGGCGAAGCCGGCGAGATCCATTTCTCCGAAAGCGTAGAGGTCCGGTAGTTCCGCAGTCTCGCCTCCGGCGAGGATGCACCCCGCGGTTTCGCAGCCGACGGCGATCCCAGAGAGAATCTCGGAGATCGTCGATTCTTCTATTCGGTTACACGCCAGATAGTCCAGAAAGAGAGCCGGGGAGCAGCCACAAACGGCGAGGTCGTTCACACACATCGCGACGAGGTCTATTCCGATAGTCGAATAGTCTCCGAGCTCCCGGGCGAGAAGAATCTTGCTCCCGACCCCGTCGGTGGTCGAGAGAAGTCGCGGCTCCGAGTACCCGGAGAGATCGATCGGGACGCCTCCGGCGAAACCGCCGATCTCCTTAGAGACCGCTTTGGAAGCCATCGCGGAGAGTATGCGGGGTACCGCCTCGCCACGATCGATATCGACTCCCGACTCGGCGTAGCTTCGGGGGGCCGGTGTCGAGCCCGTTGGGCTTTGGGCGTCGGACATTAGAGAAGCTCCTGTTGAGCCGTGTCCCGGGGGTACCCCGTCCGCTCCGACTCCGGCAGCGGTACCGGAAGGGGATAGTCGCCGGTAAAACAGGCGTAGCAGAACCGATCCGGGTCGTCGCGGGTTTCCCTCAGGCGTTGGACCGAGAGAAATCGGACCGAGTCCGCACCGATCAGTGTCGAGATCGCCTCGGGAGTATGGTGGTTGGAAATAAGCTCCTGCCGAGTTGGAATATCGATTCCGAAGAAACAGGGCCAGCGAATTTCCGGAGAACAGAGCCGAAGGTGAACCTCCTGCGCTCCGGCGTCTTTGAGAAGCTTTACCAGGTTCCGAGCGGTCGTCCCCCGGACCAGGCTGTCGTCGACGAGGATGACCCGTTTACCCCCGATTACTTCACGAACGGGGTGGAGCTTCATCCGTACTGCCAACTCCCGTTCTCCGGTCGTCGGGAGGATGAACGACCGGCCGGCGTAGTGGTTCCGGGTAAGGCCGAAATCGAAGGGGAGGGCGGCCTGCTCCGCGTACCCGAGGGCCGCGCTGGTCCCGGAGTCCGGAACCGGTACGACGATATCGCCAATCGGCGCAGGGTCGCCGGGGGAGGACTCAGCCCCCTGGGCGTCTTCATCGGCCAAGGCGGCCCCCATTCGTTTCCGGTCGATATGTACGTTGGCTCCAAAGACCGTAGAATCGGGTCGGGCAAAGTAGATCATCTCGAAGACGCACTGCCGCAGCGGACGCTTGGTCTCCAGCTTCTCGCTGTGGACGCCCTTCTGGCTGACAAAGACGATCTCTCCGGGCTCCACCTCGCGGACATTCGACATGTTCAGAATGTCGAGGGCGCAGGTCTCCGAGGCCACGACAATCTTCCCATCCGCTTCTCCTATGTAAAGCGGCCGAAAGCCGTTGGGATCCCGGACCGCCACCAAGCTGTCGTCGTGAATCATTACCAGGCTAAAGGCTCCTTCGATCCGCTCGAGGGTCTCCAACAAGGCGTCGTGAAAGGTCTTTCGCCGGGACCTGGAAATCAGATGGAGAATCAGCTCGCTGTCGGAGCTTGTCTGGAATATGGAGCCCTCGTCGAAAAGCTCCTTCTTGATTTCGTCGACGTTCGAGATGTTTCCGTTGTGCGCCAGGGCTATCTCGCCCTTGTTACACGTTACGTGAATCGGCTGGACGTTCTCGAGACGATTACCACCCTTGGTGGAGTAGCGCACGTGGCCGATACCGACCCGGGACCTTTTCGGTTGATCGAGGTAGCGAGAGAGGACCGTCGACACCATGCCGAGATCCTTGTAAACAACCGTGTGCCCCTCCTTCCGGTAGGCTATGCCCGCAGCTTCTTGCCCCCTATGCTGCAGCGAGAAGAGAGGAAAGAAAAGGTCGTAGGGGACGTTCGTCTCCCGTTTCGAGTAGATTCCGGCGATTCCGCAGAAGTGCCGAAGTTTGGTCAACGATCTTCTATCCCGAAAAAGGTCAGCGTGTTCTGAAAGATCGTCTCGGTGACCTCTTCCAGGGGCTCCTCCCGGAGCTCGGCGATGAAACGAGCGGTCTCCTCGAGGTAGGCCGGCTTGTTCCGCTTGCCCCGGTGTGCCGCCGGCACCATAAAGGGGCTCTCCGACTCGATGAGCATCCGTTCGAGGGGCATGTTCTTTGCGGTTTCGTGGAGGTTCCTTGCGTTTCGGTAGGTGACATTTCCGGCGAAGGAGATGTAGATCGGTAATTCAAGGACCTCTTGAGCGTAGGTCCAGTCCTCCGAATAGCAGTGGAGAACACCTCCGCGTTCCGGCACCCTCTCTCGAAGAATCTCGAGAACGTCCCGCCCGGCGTCCCGGTTGTGGATCACGACCGGAAGCTTGAGCTTGTCGGCGAGCTCAAGTTGTCGAATAAAGAGTTCGATCTGGGCGTCCTTGTTGCCAAATTTCCGATAGTAATCGAGACCTATCTCCCCGACGGCGACGACCCGGCTCTGTTTCGAGCCCTCCTCGATCGTCATCGCCCACTCCTTTCCGGGGTTGGTGACCTCCGAAGGCGACACGCCGATGCAGTGATAGACGTGGGTCGCCGTCTTGAGGTTTTCGTATACCTGCTCGAAGTCCCGAAGATTATTGCAAATGCTGATAATCCCCTCGACGTGGGCTTGCCGGGCTTCTTGAACTACTATGAGCTGCTCAATTGGGTCTTCGTGAATCAGCCCAATATGAGCGTGAGAATCGAACAATTTCATGTATCTACCGCTTATATTGAAGAGTCCAGACTAGCTGGCGAACTAGATAAAACAATAGCACACGGGATGCGCCGAGTCAATCTGACGCATCTCCATGCAATTGTCAGCCGTTTGACAAAGAATTTCGTAAGTGTTAATCTTCGGGGCGTATACGGTTACTGGTTCGCCTGCCGATAGTATTGGAGAGGAGTCTGTTGTAGTGGCATCGGTTCGGGAAGCCTCCGGAAGGGGGGGCGCAGGCCGCTCAAGGTCAATTCCGCGCAAAATACTGTCTCATTTCAAGCGCGTAGCCGGAGGAATCGTCTCCGCCGGAAGGCAACGCTTCACGGTAATGTTCATACCTCATACCGAGAAGCGCGTCATCAATTTTCAGATCAATACCGTAACCATCGCCGCCCTCGGCATTTTGCTGGTTCTCTTGGTTTCCGGTTTCTTCTACCTCTCCACCGTCTTTTCCGGATCTTCTCGCCTCCTCTCCGATCAGGCGGCGAGCCTCGATCAGACCGAAGCGAGCCTCGAGGCCATGCTCAACGAGTTACAGGACGTCGTCCAGGTCGCCAACCTCTTCGATCAGACTCTCGCGGGGACGATACAGGGGCTTGGGCTTGGGAACGACGCGTCCGTAACCGACGACGTCACCGGCGGAGACCTCTCGGCCTTTCTCGACGTCCAAGAGATAAGCCCCGGGGAGCTTCGGGAGATTCAAGAGCTGCGAAGCCTCTCTCAGACTCTTCGGTCCTCGATCGAGCCTCTCAACCAGATCCGTGAAGTCTTGCAATCTCAAGAGGATCTTCTAAGGGATCTACCGAATTTTTGGCCCCTCGCCGGAGGACGGGGGCGTGTAACCATGGAGTTCGGTCCAAACATCCATCCGGTAACTGGGCAGTGGTACCTCCACAAAGGCTTCGACATCGCCGACTCCATCGGCGTCCCCGTTTTGGCGGCTGCCAACGGTAAGGTCGTGGAGTTGGGTGTAGATCCCGGTTACGGCCTTCACGTCTGGATTCGCCACAAGTACGGGTTTCGAACCCACTATTCTCACCTTCAAAGCATAACCGTTTCCGAAGGTGAGGAAGTCGTCCAAGGACAGCGGATAGGCACCCTGGGAAACACCGGAATATCGACCGGACCCCATCTGGACTTTCAGATTGTGCTCGGTACCGACGTGGTCGATCCCTCCGCCTTCTTGAAGATCTCCAACGATTTTCGTCGGTGGTCCCGACTTAGGTAAAATGAAAATTTATGTCAGAAACAACGGATGACGCCTTTGTAAACTCCATCGTCGGAGAAGGCACCCATTTTCGTGGCCATCTGGAATTAGCCGGCCTTCTGCGCATAGACGGTGATTTCTCCGGCTCCATCCGGACGGCTGGTCGTGTCCTTATCGGACGGAACGGCCGAGCCGACTGCACCATCCAGGCGGGTACCGTAGTCATAGGTGGGGTCCTGCGGGGAACCATTCACTCGACGGAAAAGGTCATCGTACTTTCCTCTGCGCTGATTATCGGGGATATCTACTCACCCCGACTCATCGTCGAAGACGGCGTTATCCTCGACGGGACCTTCGTCATTCGTGGTATAGAGGCTACTCCGAAAGCATCGGAACTCGACAAAGTGCAGACCCCCGAATGGCTCGACACCGCAAAAGAGCTCAAAGAGGTCAGCGGAACAACGACCCGGTAGGAGAGGCGTTAGAATGGCGCGGATCGAACGCGATCGAAACGCACCCCTTTACGGCGACCGGAGTCGGGGCAAGGCTTCCCGTCCGGCAGCTTCCGGTCCGACATCAACCTTCCATAGTCTTATCGACTCCGGTCCCGGGGGAGTCTCGCCGGGGGCCGGGGTCCCCGACCTTGACACGTCGAGCATCGAGAGTATGCTAGACGGTATTCACCAGTTAGGCGAAGACCTTCTGAAGCGACGGACTATGCACGCTCTCCGGGCATACCGGGAGGCGGTAAAGCGATTTCTCCGACAGGTCGTCGGCGATGGCCTGGGAATTAGAGAGCAGGAGTCCGGAAGCTCCATCGCAACACGGAAACGCTATACTATTATAACTGTGGTCAACGATCGTCTCGAACGATTGGTTCACGGGTTGATGCAGAGTCAGGAGGCGCAATTTTCGCTTCTGGACCGTGTCGAGGAAATCCAAGGACTGTTGGTTGACCTTTCGCACTGAGGAATCCTTATGCCGAATATGCAAGCCGGATGCTGCAACCGTCCTTTCGCGCTGAAGCCGGAGGTTGTGCCGCCGGACTCCAGTGTCCTCGTAAAGGTTATTCATTCGAGCGAATCGCAGCTCTGCCCCTTTCCCGAGTCGGTTGAGGTGCTGCAAATCGGAGACGTCGTGGTTACCTCCACCCGGTACGGAAACGACCTCGGCCGGGTGCTAGGTCCGGTGTTTCCCGATAACGCCGATCTGTGGAAAGAGCGAGGAGTCATTCTTCGGGTCGGAGACGACGACGACGTAAAGCGCTACACCGAGAACGAAGCGTCCGAGCCGGCTGCCTTTGCAGCCTGCCAGGAACGGATTCGAAGCCACGGTCTCCCGATGAAGCTCGTCTCCGCCCACTACGTCCTCGAAGAGCCAAAGCTCCTTTTCTTCTTTACCGCGGACTCCCGGGTCGATTTTCGGGACCTCGTGCGGGACCTTGTCAGTCACTTCAAGATGCGGATCGAGCTTCGACAGATTGGTGTTCGGGACGACGCCCGGGTTCTCGGTGGCCTCGGAGTCTGCGGTCGAGTGCTCTGCTGCAACGGTATGACCGACAAGCTAAAGCCCGTGTCGATAAAGATGGCAAAGGTCCAGAGCCTCTCCCTTAACTCGACCAAGATCTCCGGTCCTTGCGGGAGACTTCTCTGCTGCCTGGCCTACGAATACGACTACTACGCCGACGAAAAGAACAAGGTCCCCGGAGAGGGTGCCCGCCTCGACTACGACGGCAGTGTCTGCCGGGTTTGCGAGGTGAACCTCATTTCCCAGAGGATCAGGATGGTAGCCGAGGACGGAAGGAGCATTACGATTCCCGCGAATCGCTTCGTCTACGACAGTGGATCGTCCAGGTGGAAGGTCTCCGAATAAGGACCTACGTACTGCAGCCTGTAGAGCTGAGCGTAGAGCCCCTCGTTTTTTAGAAGTTCCCGATGCGTTCCCTCTTCGACGATCTGCCCCTGGGACAGGACCACGATTCGGTCGGCGTGCTGGATGGTCGAGAGCCGGTGGGCGATTACGAGGGAAGTCCTGTTTTCGAGAACCGCCTCCAAGGCCTCCTGGATCCTTTGCTCGGTTTCGGTGTCCACACTCGAAGTCGCCTCGTCGAGGATTATTATTGGTGGATTATGGGCAACGGCTCGGGCGAAGGATAGGAGCTGCCGTTGCCCGACGGAGATGTTCTGGGCCCCTTCGGCCAGGTGCGTCTCCAGGCCCGCCGGGAGCTCTCGGACGAATCCGTCGGCATGGACTACCCGGAGTGCCCGCCATACGTCGTCGTCGGAAAGATCCTCGCCGAGACGGATGTTTTCGCCGACGGTACCCCGGAAGAGAAAGACGTCCTGCTGGATCGGTTGAACGGCTCTCCGGAGATCCCCCAGGGGTACGGAGCGAATGTCCCTTCCGTCAAGAAGAATGCTCCCCGCCTGGATGTCCCAGAATCGGGTAAGCAGGTTGGCGATGGTGGTCTTACCCGCTCCGGTGTAGCCGACGAGGGCAACTCGCTGCCCCGGCTCCACCGAGAGGCTAAAGTCCGTCAGCACCGGGTCGTCTTCTCGGTAGGAAAACGTTACCCCTTCGAATCGGATTTCCCCTCGGATCGGCTCCGGGAGTCTCTCGACACCGGTATCGGGAATCCGCTCCGCCTCGTCGAGGAGGGCGAAAACCCGCTCGCTTCCCACCATGGCGCTCTGAAGTACGACGAATCGCTCCGAAATATCGAGAAGCTGCCGGAAGAAGCGGCGAATCAGGTTGAGAAAGGCGATGAGGACGCCGAGGGAAACGAACCCCCGAAGGACGAAGGCGCCTCCGTAGTAGATGACAAAGGCGATGGAAACGCTGCTCAGGAGGTCGATGAGCGGCCGGAAGGTGGCGAAGACGTACATCTCTCCAAGGTTCGCCTTCATCAATTCGTCGTTCTCCTCGTCGAACTCCCGGTTTGTCCGTTCCTCTTGAACGAACATCTGCACCACCGCCACACCGGCGAGGTGCTCCGCCAAGAAGCCGTTGAGCCGGGAGACCTGGCGCCGTACTTTCCGGAAGGCGTCCCGGGCCCGGCGACGGAAGACGACGGTCACCAACAGGACCGGCGGAAGCGTAGCCGTCGCAAGGAGACCGAGCCGGGGATTCATCAAGAAGAAGGTGATGACAACCCCGACCATTATCGAGAGGTTCTTGAGAAGGTTCCCGATCACGTTGGTAAAGAGCTCGTTGATGGTCTCCACGTCGTTTGTGGACCGGGTAACCAACTTGCCCACGGGGTTTTGATTGAGGTAGGACATCGACTGGTTTATCGTATGGGTAAAGAGCTGCGTTCGGAGGTCCCGCATCAGCCGTTGGCCGAGGTACGCCAAGAGATAAACTTGGACGAAGGTAAAGAGCAGGATTCCAAAGAGAAGCCCCAAAAACCGCAGGGCGTTGCGACTGATGCCGGCTATGTCCTCCTGCCGGAACTCCCCGCGCTCCTCCGGGGAGAGCTCTTCGAAGGCACTCTTTGGCATCGCAAGGGTGTCTCCGTCTTGGGTAACCATGTAATACCGGGGCTGATCTTCCGTCGGTCGGAATACGTTGCCGGCGGCGACCGTCGAGACGGCGCTTTCGAGGACGTAGATCCTCTCGTCGAGGCGCCGGATAGCTATCTCCCGGTCGTCGAGCTCCGCGGCGGTAGCCGAATCGACCTCCACGTACTCCGCTACGATGTAACGGTCGACGGTCTGTTGGATTATGACCGGCAAGAGGAGCTCGCAGACGGTGGTCCCGATCAATCCGAGGACGGCGGCGGCGGTGGCAAGCTTGTACGGTTTTAGGTAGCCGAGAAGGCGCCGCATAACGCGGGGATGGTAGTACTTCACGAAACGTGCCGCTCCATCGATTGCAGGGCTGCGATCCGCCGGTAGAGCCCCTCCTCGGCGGCGAGGGTCTCGGGTGTTCCCTGCTGGACAACCCGACCGCGATCGAGGACGAGAACCTCGTCGGCGAACTGAAGGGTTGAGACCCGGTGGCTTACGATGATATTCGACTTTCTTGCCCGCTGCTCTTCGAGGCGCCGAAGTATTATCTCCTCCGATTCGGTGTCCACTGCCGAAAGGGCGTCGTCGAACAGAAGAATCTCCGGATCCGTCGCTAAGACCCGAGAGATATCGATTCGTTGCTTCTGGCCCCCCGAGAGACTCACCCCCCGTTCGCCGACTTCGGTGTCGATACCCTGGGGAAAGAGGTCAAGGTCTCGAGAAATGGTCGAGATCTCGGCCATCTCCCGAACGCGTTCCGTGGAGGCTCCGGGGGCGCCGTAGGCGATGTTCTCGCCGATTGTGGCGGAGAAGAGGAAGGTTTGCTGGGCCACCACTCCGAAGAGCGAACGGAGCTCGGCTAAGTCGAGGGCGCGGATATCCTGTCCGTTGAGGAAGACCGTTCCCTCCGGGGGATCCAGCAACCGAGGGAGGAGCCACATAAGGGTCGACTTGCCGGAGCCGGTGGTCCCGAGGATACCGAGGGTGCTGCCGGGCTCCAGGCGGAAGGATACTCCGGAAAGGGCGTCCGCCTCCGCGTCCGGGTAGCGGTAGGTCAGATTTTTTGCCTCCAGGGTGTGGGAGTGGGTTCGGCCGACGGGCACCGGCGGGTCGACCACCGGCGTAATTTCCGGCTCGACGTCGAGTATCTCGTTTATCCGCTTTAGACTCGCGGCGCCTCGGGCGATCATGTTGACGGTAAACCCGACGCCGAGCATGGGCCAGATGAGCATCTCGAGGTAGCTCATCGTGGCGACGAACTCGCCGGGGGTGAGGGTGCCGCGAATGACGGCCGCGCCCCCGAAGCGAAGCAGGAGGAGGGTCGTCAGTCCCGAGAGAAAGATAACCAGCGGGAAAAAGAGGCCCCAGAGGCGAACGTAGCGGAGGTTGCGGCGTTGGTATTCCCGGTTCGTTTCTCCGAACCGTTTGAGAAAGTACGCCTCTTTTACGAAGGCCTTGATGACCCGGACTCCGGCGATCGCCTCCCTCGCTTCCTCGCTTAAATCGCTGAACCCCTCCTGTACCTGCTTGAAGAGTCGGGAGACGATTCGACCTGCCGAAAGAATCAGCACCGTTACCAGGGGCAGGGGGAGAATGGTAAGGGCCGCGATTCGCGGGTTCTGTTGAAAGAGGATCCAGAGTATGGCGAGGGTCATAAAGACACCGTCGATCGCCGCTACAAGGGCCATACCCGAGGCCATCCGAATGGCCTGCATGTCGTTCGTGGCTCGGGCCATCAAGTCGCCTGACTGCCTCTCTCGGTAAAAACTGCCCGACAGGGTCAAAAGGTGGGAGAAGAGGCGCTGCCGGAGCTTGGCCTCTATTCGCCGGGACGCGCCGTGGATAAAGTAGCGCCAGCCGTACCGGGCGATCGAAATGACAACCGCAACGCCGATCATCATCAGGAGCGGAGGTACCAGCTCCGAGAGAGAGAACCCCGGCTGGGTAACGATGTCGATTCCCTGGCGGACAAACTGCGGAATGAGTATCTGCCCTCCGCTGGTGACGACAAGACAGAGAACACCGGCGACGTAATGTCCGCGGTACTGCTTGACCAGGGGTAGAAGAGTCCGGTATTCCTTTAGCATAGCAACAGGCTGGCCAGTGTACCGGTTATTCCCGCCTTTGGAGAAGAGGTTGACTTACTCGGCGGGGATTTGGTAGCTTGTGCATTCATTTTGGAGGACTAAGCATTGATATCAAAAGGATCTGCGGCTAAGCGCCATCGACAGAGTGAGAAGCGAAGACTTCGCAACCGGGCGGTCCGGAGCCGCGTCCGAACGACAACCAAGAAGTTCCTCGATGCGGTAGATGCCGGCGACGAAGCAGAGGCGACCACCCAGTTTGCGCTGATAACCAAGCTTCTCGACTCCGCTGCGGGGAAAGGCGTCTACCACAAGAACACCGCGTCTCGCTCGAAGTCGCGTCTCCACAAGCGGCTCAGTTCTCTCCAGGCGAAGTAGCTTCTGCCCGCAGAGGATAGAGCGTGCCGGAAAACAAGCTAACAAAGGCGGAGATCGTCGACGCTATTGCAGAGACGACGACGGTCAGCAAGCGAGAAATTCAACACATCATCGACTCCTTCTTTAGCCAGGTTAAAGGCGCTCTGTTGGAGGACCGGATCATCGAGTTTAGAGGGTTCGGCACCTTCGAGGTCCGTACACGGAAGGGTCGCGAACGGGCCCGGAATCCGAAAACCGGTGAGACCGTTCGGGTTCAGGATCACGGTGTCGTGGTGTTCCGTCCCGGAAAAGAACTAAAGGACTCGGCCTGGGCTCTGAGGCGATAGGTGCTAAAGAACGCCCTGGTTAACCTCGCCCTGGTCCTCGGCGGGGCACTCTTGTATGCCTTGCCCTTTCCGAGCCCCATCAGCCAGTGGGGCTGGTTTCCCCTAGCCTACGTCTCGGTGGTGCCGGTATTCCTCGTCGTCCGACGGACCAACTGGATCGGATCGGTGCTCTGGGGGTTTCTCTACGGCTTCGCCGCCTACGCCACGGTAAACTACTGGCTGATCAACTTTCATCCACTGTCTATCTTTATCGTCCCGGTTATCTACGCCGTCTACTTCGCCTTCTTTTTTCCCTTGTTCAAGGCGGCGACGGTTCTTTTTCCTCGGCATGGATACCTCGTCCAGGCTGTCATCTGGATGGCCTACGAGTACTTCCGCATTCAGTTCTTTCTCGGCTACGCCTACGGAATAATCGGCTACTCCCAATTCCTCTTCTGGCCCCTCCTTGGTGTTGCCGAACTGGGGGGCGTCTGGATCGTCGGCGCGCTGGTCGTCTTCCCCTCGGCATGGTTGGCCTGGATAATCGATTCCGCCAAGTCCTGGCGGGAAGCCCTCTCCCTAGCCCGGGACCGGATCCGGCCGATGGTGGTCTACGCCGTCGTCTTTGTCCTGGCGGTAACCTACGGCTACGTCTCCGCCGTCGATCTTGACGAGAGTCCGGAGTGGAGGGTTGCCCTGGTTCAGCAAAACGTCGATCCCTGGCGTGGCGGGCTCCCGACCTACCGGCGGGCTTTGGACATCCTCTTAAGGCAGAGTGATAAGGCCCTCGAGGAGGATCCGGATATAGTCGTATGGTCCGAGACCTCCTTCGTTCCGTCGATCAACTATCACTCCCGGTATCGAACTAATCCCGAATCCTACGCCTTGGTACGGGAGCTTACCAACTACCTGGCGGAACAGGACGTCCCCTTCGTTATCGGGAACGGCGACGGCGAGCTTCGGCCCCGGGGCGACGGTTCCCTCGAGCGGGTCGACTACAACGCCGTTATACTCCACGACGACGGAGAGTACCGCGGGGTATATCGAAAGATCCATTTAGTTCCCTTTACCGAGCACTTTCCCTTCGAAGAGACGTTTCCCTGGCTACACCGCCTCCTGGTCGAGAACGAAACCACGTTCTGGGAAGCGGGAGACGAGTACACCGTCTTTGAAGCCGCCGGGGTGCGCTTTGCGACTCCCATCTGCTTCGAAGACACCTTCGGTTACCTATCACGGAACTTCGTCCTGGAGGGTGCGGAGGTTATCGTAAACCTGACGAACGACTCCTGGTCCTATTCCGTGCCGGCGGCGATGCAGCACATGGCGATGGCGGTCTTCCGGGCGGTCGAGAACCGCAGGTCCGTCGTCCGGAGCACCAACGGCGGCATGACGACGGTCATCGACCCTAACGGTCGGATAACCGCCATGCTCCCGGCCTTTACCGAGGACTACCTCGTGGAGGACGTGCCGGTCTACACCGATCGCCGAACCCTCTACACCGCCGCCGGGGATTGGCTTGCCTGGCTCTTCGTCCTTGCCGCCGCCGGGCTTCTGGCCGGCGGTCTCGCCTCCCGGCTGCTAAGATTGACACGGCGCTGATGCATTCGGCACAATGACAACACCGGAGAAGCGTAAACATGGACGAGAACAAAGGCAAAATACTCATCGTCGACGATGAGCCGATCAATCTTGAGTTTTTCGAGGTAATGCTCTCGAAGCTCGGATTCGAGGTGACCAAGGCCGAAGATGGGGAGGAGGCTCTCGAGCGGATCCGATCCGAAAAGCCGGACCTCATTCTTCTCGACAACATCATGCCCAAAATCTCCGGTTGGGAAGTTACCCGGAGGGTCAAGAAGTCCGAAGAATTCGCCGACGTGCGGGCGACTCCGATTATCATGTTCTCTGCGATGGACGACGTAAAGGACAAGATCGAGGGCTTCGAACTAGGCGTCGAGGACTACATTACCAAGCCCTTCAATTTCTCGGAGGTCCTTGCCCGGATAAAGGCGGTCCTCCGGAGCCGGGAGCTCTCGGTTCAGCTTATCGAGCGAGAGCGGCGCATCGCCCTCGTGGAGTCTTTAAATCAGTCCCTTGTCTACTTTACCCAGCATCTTCGGAAACCGGTAACCGCCCTCCTTGAGGCGGCCCAAAAGCTGGACGCCGCCGACCCAGTGGCCGTCGTTAGCTTCGTTCAAGACGCTCGGGAGGAGTTCGAGGAGACCCTCGCGGCTCTCAACGGTCTCGAAGAAGAGATCGAAGACCTCCAGTCGAAGGGGAACGAGATAAAGTCCCGGGAAGTGACCCTGGAGATGCTGGAAGAGAAATACCGGAAGCACTTCGACATCTATCAGAATAAGCAGGGTGCGGGCGAGGTAAACTGATGGTCTCTCCGGAAAAGGAAACGGTGCTGCGACACTTCGCCGAGGGGCGTAAGCACTACAAAATGATGGACTTTTCCGGCGCTTTGGAGCACTTTACAGAGGCACTGTCTATCGATCCCGAGGATGGGCCCTCCAAGGTCTACCACGCGCGGTGCAAACACTATGTCGAGAATCCACCCCCGGAAGACTGGGACGGTGTATTCGTAATGCAGACCAAATGATCGGAAAAAAAGCGGAAATCAAGCCACTACCCAAAACTGAAACCCGTCTCGGGGAGGGGACCAGCCTCAAAGGTACCCTACGGTTTGCTAAGTCTCTCGCTATTCGGGGGCACTTCGAGGGAAAGATTATCTCCGAAGGATTTCTCTTCGTCGACGAGGGAGCCGAGGTAAAAGCGGACCTGGAAGTGGGGTCGGTCATCATCGGCGGGACCGTCCGGGGGAACGTGACCGCCCGGGGGCGCCTGGAGATGCTTCCCACCGGCAGGGTCTACGGCAACATTCGTGCCGGCAAGCTCCGGATCGCCGACGGCGTCGTCTTCGAAGGGAAGTGCGAAATGCTCCGAAACGCGGATTCTCTCGATATCTTTTCCGCACCGGT
>CAZLDK010000029.1:17920-18217 GCA_964558285.1 uncultured Spirochaetaceae bacterium
AGGGAGTGTAGTCACATAAACCACGTATCCATCCTCGGAGTCGGGAACGAGTTGACGGAGGGGAAGACCCTCGACCGCCACGGACAGTACCTCTCTGCCTTTTTCAACGAGCTCGGTTTTACCGTGCGGCGAATCGCGCTGATACCGGACGACGAGGCTCTCTACAAGAAAACACTCCGGGAGCTCATCGCCGACAGTCAGGTCGTGGTTACGACCGGTGGGCTCGGCCCCACCTCCGACGATCTAACCCGGGAGGTAATCGCCGAGGTTGCCGGCGCGGAATTGGAGTTCCGGGAG
>CAZLDK010000030.1:0-18122 GCA_964558285.1 uncultured Spirochaetaceae bacterium
GTCGACGACGTAGCCCCGTCCGAGCCGGCTCCCGTAGCCTGCGGAAAACGAGGCCCCGACGTCGAAGAGCCCGTCCTGGGCGTAGTGGGAGGTGGTCCCTCGACGAGCTCGTGCCGGGTGGAGGGTGTGCCGATCGCCAAACCGATCCTCCAAAAAAGCGTCGACCTCTCCGAAAAGATGCCTGAGGCTTACCTCGATCTTTCTTGACGCGTGGTGCTGCACCCTACCAAGCTACTTCCCACACCACCAGACCGCCTACTCGAATCAGCTCGACAAGCCGTATGTCGACCACGGCGGTCCGCCCGTTATCCGACACTTCCCCCATGTTGACCGACCGGATTCGGGAAGGGGCTGCTATCCGGTGAACGAACCGTACCTCGTTCCAGAACTCCTCGACCATTTCGGTGTCCACCGCCCCTTCGAACCCGGAATAGAGCGGTTGCCGAAAGACCGTTCCCCCGGAGTCGGAGACGAGGGAACCCGAAGGAAGATTCAAGAGTCCCGAGAGGCCGTCTGCGGTCGAGAAGTCCAGCTCCGCCTCTATAGTCACTACGCCGTCGCGCCGTCCGGTGTCGTAGGAGACCAGGCGTACGCCATCGGTAGCGAGAACCGACAGCTCGAAGTCCCTCCGACTCAAGGGAAGAACTCGGCGAGTGCTTTCTTCGTCGAAGACCCCGTAGTCGTAGAGCTCCTCGGAGACGGTGTAGACCAAACTGAGTCGCCCGGAGCCGTCGTCGTTCAGGCTGACCGTCGATTCCAGCGTAAGACAACCGGAAAGAGAGAGAACTGCGAGAAAGACGAACGCGAAGCGGCTCGACGGCTTGGGGAAACTCACGAGGGCACAGTAGCCTTTCCGTCGCCACTTTTTCAAGCCGCGGCGGTGCCGGCGGGGCGCCGGTCCCGGCCTAACTCCCGAAGGGCTTAAGGCGGACAATCGTTTTACCGTAACCGCCCTGGTCCGGAGGGGCGTACTCGAACTCGAGAATCTCCTCGTGTTCCTTCAAGAGACGCCGAACCCCTTCTTGGAGCACACCGTTCCCCTTTCCGTGGACAACCGAAAAGGCGGGGGTTCCGCTTACCAGGGCGGCGTCGAGTTGCTGTTGCACCTTCTTGAGCGCTTCCTCGAGGCGCTCCCCCCGGAGGTCGATCTGAAAGGGAGCAGCCTCCCGGGGCGCTTCGACGTGAACCCGGCCGGTTTTGGACTGTGCCTTGGCCGCCGGGTCGGGGACGAGCTCCGACTCTTTGACGACGAACCGCAGGGAGCTCGTCTGAACGTACCAGCTCTTGTTCCCCGCGGGTTCCTTCAAGAAGCCCCGGACTCCGGTGGACTTCATCTTGACGGCCTCCCCGGGGGAAAAAACGTGCTCCTCCCTGGTATCCGCCTCCCGGGCTGCGAGCTGCTCCTCCCGCTCCCGGAGGGCCCCTGCGACCTCTTTTACGACTTCTCTCGCTTCGGAGACGGGACGGCTTCTGCCACTTTCGAAAACGTCGCGAACGGTCCGCTCGATCTTCTTCCGGGCCTCCGAAAGAAAGCCTTCGAGGGCGTGTCGTTCTCGCTGGAGAAGCTCCCGCTCTCTGCCACCGAGCCGCTCGGCTTCCTCCGAAAGCCGGGCGCCTTCACGCTGAAGGGCCACTTGCTCTTTTCGAAGCTCGTCCTGAAGCTCCTCGACAGCGGCCTTCTGGGCCGCCAGAGCGGTTATCAGCCGGGTGCCTTCTGTCTGCCCCTCCCGGACGTACTCCGCGGCGTTGTCGGTAACGTCTTCCGGCACTCCCGTTCGCGCCGCGATTCTAATGGCGTGGCTCTCTCCGGGAATCCCGATACGCAAGCGGTAGGTCGGGACCAGCCGGGCCTCGTCAAAGTCGACGCTGGCGTTGATGCACCCTTCCTCCCGGTAAGCGTACTGTTTGAGCGCCGTATGGTGGCTCGAAACGACCACCCAGGACCCGGCGGACCGGAGCCGGTCGAGAATCGCCATCGCCAGGGCCGAACCTTCCTCAGGGTCGGTTCCCGCGCCGAGCTCGTCGAGAAGAACGAGGGTATTGCTACCCGCAGCCTTCAGAACCGAGGCGATATTCGTCATATGCCCGGAAAAGGTCGAGAGCGATTGAGAGATCGACTGCTCGTCGCCGATATCTGCGTAGACACCGTCGAAAACCGGAAGAACCGACTTTGGGTCAACCGGCACCGGTATACCGAACTGGCTCATCACCGCGAGAAGCCCTACCGTCTTGAGGGCGACCGTCTTGCCCCCGGTGTTCGGCCCGGTGATGATAAGGACCCGCTTCCCCTTCTCGAAGAAGACCTCGATGGGGACGGCGTCTGATCCGAGAAGCGGATGCCTGGCCCCCCGAAGCTCTATCGCCGGGCCGGGGTCCGGGAAGAGTCCGTCGTGGATTCTACCGTAGCGCCCCCGGGCCCCGAGGGCGTCTATCTGACCGAGGAGGGCGAAAACCCGGCGCATCTCCGGGACGTCCCGACGGACCCTGTCGCTCAGCTCACGGAGGATTCGGTGCACCTCTGCCGCTATCTCGTCGAGGGTGCGGCGCACGAGGTTGTTCGTCTCGACGAGGTCGAAGGGCTCGATGTAGACCGTCTGCCCGGTGCTCGAGTGTTCGTGGACGATGCCCTTTACCGTCCCCTGGTGGTTCGCCGAGAGTGGCAGAACGATTCTGCCGTCCCGGACAACCGGCTGGTCGGACGTCCAGATCTGCCTCCGCGCCGGATCCTGGATAAGACGCTGTGCTTCCTTCTGCAGCGTTTTTCTGCTCCGTATCAGCGTCTGGCGCAGCTGTTTGAGAGCCGGTACGGCGGAGTCCTTGACCTCTCCCTCGTTGTCGAGGACGGCGGCGATCGCCTTGGTCGTCTCGGAAAGATCCGGTGCTTCGGCGATGAGGGCCTCGAGCTCCGGCACCTCGTCGGCACCCCGGATTACCGAGAACACCCTGCGAGCCGTGGTTGCAAGGCGCCGGATCCCCGTCAGCTCCTGTCCGTCGAGGACGGTTCCCTCTCTTCTGAGTCGCCCAAGGATCTCTTCCGGGTCGAGGAACGGCGCCTCGGCGAAGGGATCGGCGCCCTCCTCGAGGGAGCGCCATTCGGTCACCTGCCGGTGGAGGAGCGAGACCTCATCGGTGGTAACCCGAGGTCGATCCGATGCGAGGTGGTGGGCCCCGGGCACCGTGGAGCAGTACTCGAGAACCTCGTCAAGGACCCGGGCGAACTCGAGGACATCGAAGCTGTGTTGGTTCACTAGGGTTCCTCCCGAGACGCCGTAGCCTCCCGGTCCTCTATCGCGAGGCGGTAGCTCTGGTAGCGATCAAGATTGATATCCCCTTGCTCCATCGCCCGGAGTACCGCGCACCCCGGCTCCTGACGATGAGTACAGTTCGGGTAGGTGCACTCCGGGGCGTACTTCCGTATTTCCCGGTACCCGTGGGAGATCTCGAGAATCGACAACGGATAGAGGTCGAGCTCCCGGATGCCCGGAGTGTCGACGATCCCCCCCTCCTCTAGGGGGTGGAGTATGGCAAAGTTGGTAGTGTGGCGTCCTCTCCGATACTTGACCGAGACGTCGCCGACACGTTGGTTAGCCTCCGGAAGAAGCCGGTTCAAGAGGCTACTCTTTCCGACTCCCGAATGACCGAGAAATAGGAGGGTCTCCCGATGCGCAATTTCGGACAAAAGTCCGATTCCGGAACCCTCCGTCGCAGAGGTAAGGATGACCTGATAGTCGAGGGCACGATAGTCGGCTATTCGTTCTTCTGCGCCCGGATCCATGCCGAGGTCGATCTTGTTTACGACAATCGTCGCCTCGATGGCCTCGTGCTCGCAGAGGGCCAGGGCGCGATCGACGAAGCGGGGGCGGAAGGGGGGGGTCCCGGAAGATGAGATCACCACAACACGGTCGAGGTTTGTGCCGAGCACCTGGAGGCGGTGGCGCTTTCGGTTCCACCGCGACAGGGAGTTCCGTCGAGGCCGTCTGGCGACGATCATCCCCTCGCTTCCGGATTCTTCGACCTCGACGATATCCCCGGGGGCCAAGGGACTATACTCCCCCTCGGCTTCTTGGAGAACCTTGCCCTTGATACGGGAGCGCAACACCTCCGGTTCCCTCTCCGGCTCCGTTTCCGGGGCTCCGAAAAGGGATACCGCGTAGATGTTGTTGATACCGAAGAGAACCCGCCCTTCTCGGTTCCTCACAGCCGTCTCCGGAGGGTCAAAGAGAATTGCTCCGCGGCATCCCGGTAGAGAGCGCCCGGTGCTTCCTCTCCGGTGACGATAAGGAGGTCTGCGTCCCCTGGGACCTTCGGAGGAGCAGCGCCGGGGGCTGCGTCCCTAGAGACCCGCCCGATCTGCCTCGCCACACCATCGACGGAGTCGATAATCCTGACTTTGCCGTCCACGAGCCGCTCCATGTAGGGCCGAAGAAAGACGAAGTGGGTACAGCCGAGAACCACGGCGTCGGTCTGGTCGAGGTCGATCGACACGAGGGCCTCCCCGGCGGCGGTGAGTCGCTCGTCCTCCGAAGCCTCCGCGAGCCGACGCTCGACGAAATCGACCGTGGCCCCGCTTTCGACGCCGATGACGTTCCGGTCCGCCGCGAAACGAGCGACGAGGTCTGCAACGTACTGTTCCTTGACGGTTCTTGAGGTGGCGAGGACGACAATGTTCCGGCCATCGGTGTGCTCCGCCGCGGCCTTAATGGCGGGAACGACCCCGACGAAGGGGACTCGGAAGCGGCGCCGAAGCGCTTCGAGGGCAACTACCGTCGCCGTGTTGCAGGCAAGCACAATACAGGAGGGATCGAAGCGACGGATGAGTGCCTCCACCCGCGCTTCGAGGTGTATCCGGAGCTCCTCCGGGTCTTTAGTCCCGAAGGGATAGAACTCGCGGTCCGCGAGGTAGACGAGGGAGTAGCCCTTCAGGTAGCTCCTGGCCGCCTCGAGATAGGGAAGCCCCCCGACACCGGAGTCGAGAAAACAGACGGTAGCCCTAGTCATCTGCCGACGAATCGCCCCCGCCGAAGAGGGAGTCGAAGCTCTTTCGGGCCTCTTGCTTCTTTTCTCCGCTCCCGGGCTCTTTCGAAGCGGCGTCGGAGTCGCTACTTCGCAGTACAAAGTAGTCGCAGAAGTTGGCCCTGTCCTTATCCCGAACCTCCTCGGGAATAGTTTCCCGGCACTGCCAATGTGCCGACGGATCGTAGAAACGGCAGTTAAGACAGACCTTCGCGTCCGCCCCGCAGTGGGGGCAGAGCGTGTTCCGGTACACCCGCCCGATATCGTCGAGAGCACCGCCGCAGCTGAAGCAGTACGCCATACCTCGATACTATTCGTCCGACTCCGTCGGCGCAAGCATCGCCCCCCTTGTACCACCTCTCCGGAGCAGCTACGCTGAGGTGTGTTTTCCCTCGTAATCTGCGAGGACCCGGAATGCAGCCGCTCCCGGGTCCTCGACCGAGACTACTGTTTCTTCCACGCCCCTGACCGGGAAGCGCTTACGGCGGAGATACACGATCTCCTGACCAAAAGCGATAACTTTCTGGACCTCAACCTTGCCCACGCAACCCTCTCGGGTCTCTCGCTTACCGATAAACAGTTCGTCGCGTGTAACTTTAGTTCCACCGTCATTACAGAGTGCGACTTTTCCCGGAGCTCGCTTAAGCTCTGCTTCTTCGATCACGCCGATATATCGTCGGTCGCCTTTCGGGAGGCCGACCTGCAGAACTGCGTCTTCGCCGCCTCGCGGTTTCGAGACACCACGTTTCGGGGGGCCGCTGTTATCCAGTGCAACTTTAACGGAGGCGATTTTCAGGACATCGATTTCGGCGACGCCGATCTTCTTCATAGCCGCTTCGTCGCCTGTCACCTGAATCGAGTCACCTTTGAGAGCTCCAACGTCAAGCAGGTCTTTTTTGTTGCGAGTAGCCGACAGGACGTTTCGTTTAAGTATTCCAACTCCGAAGAAGCGCACTTCGACCTCCCGGGAAGCATCCGGTGAAAGTATTTACCCACTACTCCGTCGATAACCTCGCGAACACCTTTCTCCTGGCGCCTGAGGGCCCTGGGCCGGCCATCGCCGTCGATCCCGGCGTACTCGATGTTCCCCTCCTGAAGCTGATCGAAGACAGGGGCTACTACATCCGTCATATCCTGGTGACCCATCCGGAGGAAATGCACCTCCGGGGCATCCAGACGATTCTCCGGGTCTACGATGCACAGATTCACGCCGCTACGCCTCGGGTTCTCTCGTTTCCGGCGAATCGGGTGGAAGACGGCGACGTTTTGGACCTCGACGGTTTCTCGGTCGAGGTAGTATCGGTTCCATCCTACCTTCGCGATGCCGTGGTCTACCGGATAAAACATGTCCTCTTCCCGGGACGCGTCTTGAGCGCCGGCGTTATCGGCGAGGTCGCAAACCCCTACGTTCGCTCGCTTCTGGTCGACCTCGTCCGACGTAAGCTTCTCTGCCTTCCCCGGGAAACCCTGGTCTTTCCCTTCCTTGGCCCTCCAACCACCATCGGAATAGAGTCGGAAACCAACCCGGACCTTACCCAGCCCATCGTACGCTAGTCGGCTTTCGCCGTTGTACGAAACCAGTCGCGAAATCTAGTCGGCACCCGGGCGACGAATAGTCGCCGGCCCTCCTCGGAGGGAAGACGGATACGCAGAGAATACGCGTGGAGCATGAGTGGCCCGGCGATAGGAGAACCGTAGACATCATCACCAATGATGGGAAAACCGAGGTGCTTGAGGTGAACCCGCAGTTGGTGAGTACGACCTGTTTTCGGCCACAACTCAACCAAGGTCCCCGCCGGAAAGCGGCGGACGACTCGGAGTCTGGTTTCGGAATGCTTACCCCCGGACGCGACGACGGCGAAGCGCTGCCGATGGGAGGGGTCCCGGCCAAGGGCCACCGACACCTTCTGCTCTTTCCAGGGAGGGGAACCGGAAACCAGGGCGAGGTAGCGCTTCTCCACCGCCCGGTCGGCGAACTGAGCCGCCAAAGCGGAGTGGGCCGCCGGATGCTTTGCGCAGATCATGACACCACTGGTCCCCCGGTCCAAACGATGGACGATACCAGGCCGGAGAGACTCCCCGGCGAAGGACTCCCCCATCCCCTGGTAGCGGTAGAGAAGCCCCTGGACCAGCGTCGGCTCGGTTGTGCCGCTCCCTGGATGTACCACAAGGCCGGTTGGTTTATCGATAACGAGGACGTCGGAGTCTTCGTAGAGAACCGCGAAGTCGACGGGCTGGGGCTCGAGGTCGATGGGGGGAAGCTCGTCAAAGCGAACCTCGACCCGCTCCCCCTCTTTCAAGCGGTAGGAGGGCTTTACCCGGCGTCCCTCGACCCAGACCTCGGTTTGTCGCCGTCGGAGCTGGCTTCGAGGAAAGAGATCGAGACCTTCTGCGACGAAACGGTCGACCCTCTCACCGACCCATTCGTCGTCTACCGTGGTGGTCACGGCTCTTGAGATCTCCGGCGCTCTCGCCGCCCGAGGGCGTAGTCCACCAGGGCAAAAGCGACGGAGACGACGGCGCTGGTTATCAGGATCGTCTCCTTCTCTTCCTGGCTAAACCGCTGAACCCCCGGGGGAGCAAAGAACCAGGGAGCCGCCTCCCTGTCGAACTCCCCCGCCTGGGCGCTCTTGACGCCGAAGCGCGCCAGGTCGTAGGTAAGCTGCGTCAGAATGAGGGAAACGGGAAAAACACCGAGGGCGATGATCTGTCCCCTCCGAAGATCCCGGGCCCATCCGGGAAACTCTTCCGGGGCGTAGGGCTCCGGCGTTATCGGATCCGACTGTCCCCAGGCCGGGGAGCCGAGAAAGACAGCAAGAACCAGAAGAAGGACGACCCGATTCTTCATTTCGGGCTCCCGGGACGGGAGCCGAAGAGGATTGTCCCGAGGCGAAGGAGGGTGCTTCCCTCTTCCACGGCGATCTCGAAATCGTTACTCATCCCCATCGATAGCTCCGTCAGAGGGAGATCGGGAAAGGAGGACCGGACGGTTTCGAAGCTCTTCCGGAGCTCGGCGAAGCTCTTTCGCACTACTCCCTCGTCGGAGGTAAATGGAGCGATGGTCATAAGCCCGGCGATGCGAAGATGGCTCATTCCGGCGATCTCCTCGGTGTCCCGGAGGAGGGCGTCCAGGCTCCTGTAGCCGAACTTGGAACTTTCCCCGCTGGTGTTCACCTCCAAGAAAATATCCAGAGGGGCCCCCGGGGTAGCCGCCTCTTGCCCCTCCAGCTGCTCCTGTCGAGCTCGGGACACGGCCTCATCCAAGGCGCGAGCGGTGCGGGTGCTATCGACGGATTGAACCGCGGAAAAGAGCCCGGGCACCGTCCGCGCTTTGTTGCGCTGAAGGTGCCCGATAAGATGGAGCTCGCCCTCCGCCGGAAGCCTCGTGTACTTCTCCTGCGCCTCTTGAACGCGGTTTTCTCCGAAGAGGCGTATTCCCGCCTGGTATGCCTCCTCCACCGCGGCGTAGCTTCGAGTCTTGGTTACGCCCATAAGACGAAGGTTGTCGTCCTGGCGTCCGGAACGCACCCGAGCCGCCTCCATGCGCTCCAAAACGTATTCTACATTCTCCCGAACCGACATCTAGGAACAAGTCTACCCGTTTGCGTTGACGTGGCGCAAAGGGTGGGAGTAGATTTCCGGTGTAATGAACAACGAACTTTGGTCTGAACGACAGAAGTCCACCTGGCGGACAAAGGTTGGCCTCGCAGAGATGCTCAAGGGCGGCGTTATCATGGACGTCACCACAGTAGAACAGGCACAGATTGCCGCCGACGCCGGCGCCCAGGCCGTAATGGCCCTCGAGCGTGTTCCGGCGGATATCCGAGCTCAGGGCGGCGTCGCCCGGATGTCGGATCCGAAGATGATCCAGGAAATACAGAAAGCGGTCACCATTCCGGTGATGGCCAAGTGTCGTATCGGGCACTTCGTCGAAGCGCAGATCCTCGAATCCCTCGGGGTCGACTTCATCGACGAGAGCGAAGTTCTGACCCCTGCCGACGACACCAACCACGTCTGGAAACACGAGTTTCGCTCTCCCTTCGTCTGTGGCTGCCGCGACCTCGGGGAAGCCCTGCGACGGATCGGCGAAGGCGCCGCGATGATGCGGACCAAGGGCGAAGCGGGAACCGGCGATATCGTCGAGGCGGTACGTCATCTCAGGACACTGACCGGGGGCATCCGCCGCCTTACCGTCCTCCGGGAGGAGGAGTTGATGCGGGAGGCGAAGGAGCTTGGCGCTCCCTTCGAGCTGGTGCAGGAGGTGGCGAAAACCGGAAAGCTGCCGGTGCCAAACTTCTCCGCCGGAGGTGTCGCGACACCGGCGGACGCAGCGCTGATGATGCAACTAGGCGCCGAAGCGGTCTTCGTCGGGTCGGGCATCTTCAAGTCGGACAATCCAGCGAAACGAGCCCGGGCGATCGTCGACGCCGTGGCCCACTACGACGACCCGGCGCGCCTGGCGGAGATCTCGATGGACCTTGGTATCCCGATGTCGGGTATCAGCGTCGGGTCGATGCAGGAGACAGAGCGGATAGCCGTTCGCGGCTGGTAATGCCCCGGGTCGGAGTACTCTCCTACCAAGGAGACTTTCAACGCCACAGCGACGTTCTCACGCTCCTCGGATTCACGGTGGTCCCGGTACGGGCCCCGGAGCATCTCGAGGGTGTGAGCGGACTGGTGATTCCCGGGGGGGAAAGCACCACGATCGGAATGCTGATGGAGCGCTTCGGGCTCCTCGAGGCTGTTCAGAAGGCCGGAATACGGGGCCTGCCCCTCTTTGGGACCTGCGCTGGGGCAATTCTCTTGGCGAAGGAAATAGAAAACAGCGACCAGCCCCGCCTCGCGTTGATGGATATCCGGGTAGCCCGGAACGCCTACGGCCGTCAGATCGAGAGCTTCGAAGCAGAGCTTTCCGCGGCGGATTCCCTAACCTCGCCCCCGCTTACCGGAGTCTTTATTCGGGCCCCGATCATTACCGATGTCGGTGCCGGCGTGGCTACCCTAGCCGAATTTGAAGGAAACCCGGTGCTGGTTTCCCAGGGCCATCTCCTCGCCGCCACCTTTCACCCGGAGCTCACCGGGGACCTCCGGGTCCACCGGCTCTTCGGGGAGCTCGTTACCGCGTTCGCTGGTCGTTGAAGGAGATAAGCTCGTCGAAGGTGCGCCGAGCCCGGTGATCGCTCCCGACGATGGGCCCGAGGGTCTTCTCGGCTAGGCTCCGGTGAACGCTCGACAACTCCGCCGCCGCGGAGAGAACCCCGAGGGAGGCCATCGTTTTCCGTACCCGGGCGACCTCCTCGGGCCCCAGCTCTTCTCGTCCGAAAAGCGCCATCGTCTCCGCCGGGGCGCCCCGGGAAATCAATAGCTGGCGGAAAACGGTCTTCTTGTTAGCCACGATATCGCTCCCCGCCGGCTTGCCGATATGCTCCTCCTCCCCGAAGATGCCGATTTCGTCGTCCTTTATCTGAAACACGACGCCGAGCTCCTCGCCGAAGCGGGCGAGGGCCGACTGCGTTTCGCTACTCCCGGCGGCAAGAATGGCGCCAAGAACGAGGGGTAGAGAAAAGGTGTAGCGCCCCGTTTTAAAGCGGTAGACCTGGACCACGCGGTCGACGCTCGGCTCCTCCGGGGCCTGCCCGAAGAAGACGTCGTCCATCTGCGCAAGCCCGACGAGGTTCAACTCCCGGGCGTAGGTCGCCAGAAATGCGCCCGGCGGGAGAGCACCCGCGGCCGCGGCTTCCGCCAGGGCGAGAAGCTCCATGGCCAAGAATACCCCGATGTCGCCGATGCAGATGCCGAGGGAGGCGCCAAGGTGCTCGGGGTTTGAGACACCGCGGTCTTGTGCGTAGTCGCGGTACTGCCGGTGCAGGGACGGCACCCCTCTGCGGACCTCGTCTTTGTCCATTATGTCGTCGTGGATAAGAAGAAAGGACTGGGTCAGCTCCATTGCAGCCGCGGCGGGGAGGCAGCAGGCGTCCCGACGTTCCGGGTCTCCCCCGACTGCGTCGTAGCCGAGGAAGACCAAGGCTCCCCGGAGGAGCTTACCGCGAAGGACGTACTCCTTCAGGCGTGCTAAGACGTCGGCGTCGAAGCCACCGGCCACCGGGACGGAGCCGGAGGAGACCTCCTCCGTCTTGCGGTCGAAGAAGGCGGCCAGATAGCTTTCGATCGCTTCTCGGTGTCCGGTGAGCCCTTCAAGCATGGGAAACCACTCCTCGCCGGGGAAAGAACGTGTTTCGCACTCCTCGGATGACGATACGCCGACGCCTTGGTTTTACCTTCCGGCGAAACACGACAAAGGGATCCGCCGCAATCTCCTCCCCGGTCCAGTTGTACATGTCCCCCGCGGTCTTGATCGGGATGAGGAGCCGTCGAGGCAAAAACCGGTACCCGGCTTCGGCCTCTTTCTGCCATCCACGGTAACGCTCCAGCTGTCGGTGAACGAAGGCGCAAAACTCTTTGGGGTTCTTTGTCGCCGTCGCCTCGGTCAGGTCCGGCAGTGCGGTTTCGTCTATAGGCAGATAGGTTCTGCCGAGATCATTGTCCTCATCGATGTCGCGGATAAAGTTGATAAACTGCATCGCCCGACCGAGCATCGCTGCGCTCCTGTCGGCCTCCGGAGGAAGGTCGAGAACCCGCGCCATGAAGAGACCGACAACTTCGGCGGAACCGTAGACGTAGTCGAGGGTTTCGTCGAGGGAATGGTAGGTATTCTTTGTCAGATCCCATTCCATCGACCGGAGGAATGCGTCGGTCCACTCGGGAGCGAATCCCTTTCGGTCGGCCAACTCGACGAAGCTGTCGACGATCGGGTCCCCGGTCGTCTCCCCCGCCATGCCCCGGGAGTAGCGCTCGCTAAAGGCGTAGAACGCCGCTTTTTTCTGGGGCACCGCATCGACGAAGTTGTCCGCCACCCGGACGAAACCGTAGAGCACGTATACGTCCCGGCGGACCTCCGGGGGGAAGAAACGGCTTGAGTTGAAGTAGGTCTTACTGCCCTCTCGAAAAACTCGGGTGTGAAGGTCGGCGTTGCTCCTTCCGTTCCGTCCCATCTCTCCTCCTTAGAGAAGCTCTCGATTGATCGATTCTGCAATTATCTTGGATGCGATGAAGGTCATCGGCACCCCTACACCGGGATGGGTGTATTGACCGGAATAGAAGAGGTTCTTGACTTTCCGACTCCGCTGGGAAGGCCGGAAGACCGCGGTCTGACCGAGAGTATGGGCGATTCCTAAGGCACTGCCCTGGTACGCATTGTAGTCCGCCGCGAAATCCCGGTGTGAGAAGATTCTCGAAATGACGATCGACTCCCGAATCGTGGTCCCGATAAGCCCTTCGAGGTGGTCGATGAGACGTTCGTAGTAGTGGCTTCGGATCTCGTCGGTATCGTCGAGGCCCGAGGCCACGGGCAAGAGGAAGAACACGTTCTCGTGGCCCTCCGGGGCGACCCCCGGGTCGTCGTAGGAGGCGGAGCTGACGTAGTAGGAGAAGGTTTCCGGCCACGCCGGCTTGTCGAAGATAGCCGAGAAGTGATTGTTCCACTCCGGGTCAAAGTAGAGGTTGTGGTGCACCAGCTCGGGAATCTTTCGATTCAGGCCGAGGTAGACGATGAACATCGTCGGGGCCATCACCCGCTTCTTCCAGTACTTCGCGGGATAGCTCCGGTAGCGCTCCTCGAGAAGGGTCGTCTCGACGTGGGGGTAGTCGGCGTTGGCAAGGACCAGGTCCGCGTCGAAGGAGGAGCCGTCTGCCTCGACGGCGACGGCGCGGCCGTTCTCTACCACGATTCGCCGGACAGGATGATCGGTCAACACCCGGACACCGTGCTCTTCGGCGAGGCGCCGGGTTCCGTCGACGAAAGACGCCATCCCCCCCCGGGGAAACCAGACCCCGAGGTTCAGATCGACGTGAGACATAATCGAGTAGAGCGCCGGGGCGTTCTTCGGACTCGCCCCAAGAAAAACCATGGCGTATTCGAGAATCTGTTTCGCCCGGCGGTCGGAAAAATAGCGGCCGACGAAACGGTCGAGGTTTTGAAAAACGTTTAGCTTGGTACCTTCGAGCATCAAACGGCGGTTAAAGAAATCGAAGAGAGAACGATACTCCCGGTAGAGAAACTCGGACATCGCGATGTTGTACTTGTACTCCGCCTGCTTGAGGTAGCGGACCAGCTTTTCTCCGCCGCCGGGCTCAAAGGTGTCGAAGATGCCCTTGGTACGGTCGAGGTTGCGATCGATATCGACCGATTCCCCGGCGCCGAAAAAGACGCGGTAGTACGGCTCGAGCTGATAGAGCTCGTAGTAGTCTTGTCGTGAACGACCGAGGTCGGCAAAGAACTGTTCGAAGACCTCGGGCATCAGGTACCAGGAGGGTCCCATGTCAAAGACGAACCCATCTTTTCGCCAAACCCGGGCCCGACCACCGACGTCGGAGTTCTTTTCTAGAAGAGTGACATCCCACCCGGCCTTTGCCAAATAGGACGAGGCCGAGAGCCCTCCAAATCCACCGCCAATAACGACTGCTTTCTTGCCTGCCATAATTTCGAACCAGAAGGTACTAACGCGGTATCGCCGCTGCAAGAAAAAGCAACACCCATCCCTATCCCCAAAGAACAGTAAATTTCTACCGCCATAACAGCAAATTTGCGACCATTGGCAGGATGCATGCCACAATTGCACGGTCTGAGAGACAAGTTTCAGACTTATAGCTCATATAACCCGAATATCGAACGTAAATTTGCTTAAATTTCCCATCACTGCTTGACCAACTAAGAAATCCTAACTACTGTTCACCGAACTAGGACTAAAGAAGGTGGTTTGTATGAGTGGAAACAAGAAGACCGGCGCGGAAGTCATCGTCGATGTCATCCAGCAGCAGGGAGTGGAATACATCTTTGGTCATCCCGGCGGGGCGGCCATTCCCATATTCGACGCATTGGTAGGGTCTCCCTGCACGTTTGTCCTTGCCCGCCACGAGCAGGGTGCGGCTCACATGGCAGACGGCTACGCTCGAGCGACCGGACGCCCCGCGGTGGTGCTGGTAACCTCCGGACCCGGAGCGACCAACACCATTACCGGCATTCTGACCGCCCAGATGGATTCCGTCCCGATGATCGTTATTACCGGACAGTCGACGACCTGGAACCTCGGCCTCGACGCCTTCCAGGAAGCGGACGTAAGCGGAATCTCCTACCCTGTCGTCAAGCACAGCTACCTGGTAAAGGACGCCAACGACCTACCGCGCATTATGCGAGAGGCCTTCTACCTCTGCCAGACAGGACGCCCGGGTCCCGTCCTGGTCGACGTGCCGAAGGATGTATCCAGCGCGCTGATTGAGCCGGATTACACCGAGGAATACCACCTTCCGGGGTACAACGTACCGACGGAGGCGGAACCGGAGGCTGTGGAGCGGGCGGCGGAGATGCTTCAGGCGGCAAAGCGGCCGATTCTTCTCGCCGGTCACGGCGCGATTATCTCCGGTGCCGATAAGCCTCTTCGCTATCTGGCGGAGAAGCTCCAGATACCCGTTACCAACACCCTCCTCGGCAAGGGGGCTCTCCCGGAGACCCACCCCTTAAACCTCGGGATGCTCGGAATGCACGGAACCGCCTACGCCAACATGGCGATGAAGAATGCCGATCTGATTGTCTCCATCGGATCCAGGTGGGACGACCGGATTGTCGGAAACCCGGATAAGTTCGTACCGAACTCCAAAAAGATCCACATCGACATAGACGCCGCGGAGTTCAACAAGATTCTCCCGATGGACATAACCCTCCACGGCGACGCAAAGCTTATCCTAGAGCAGTTGCTCGCGGTGGTACGTCCAACCGAAACAAAGGAGTGGCTCGCCGACGTGGCAAAGTGGCGGAAAGCCTACCCCTTGAAGTACAAGAAGTCCGGCAAGCTCCGGGCGGAGCACGCGATCGAGGAGATCTACCTCCAGACCGAAGGCAAGGCCTACGTGACCACCGACGTCGGACAGCACCAGATGTGGGCCGCCCAATACTACCTGACCGACGACCGGTTTCATTGGATTACCTCAGGCGGGGCGGGAACCATGGGCTTCGGCTTTCCCGCGGCTATCGGCGCGCAGCTGGCCCACCCCGACTCTACGGTCATTGCCGTCGTCGGGGACGGCGGGTTCCAGATGACCATGTCGGAAATGGCGACCGCGGTTACCAACCGCCTGCCGATAAAGATTCTTTTGATCAACAACCGCTACCTCGGCATGGTGAGGCAGTGGCAGAGTCTCTTCTACGACAACCGTCTATCCGGTGTCGACCTGGAGGGCAACCCGAACTTTGTAAAGTTTATCGAAGCCTACGGTGGAAAGGGTTTCCGGATTAAGCGGAGCGCCGATGTCCGCCGGATGATCCGGAGCGCCCTGGAATACAACGACGGGCCGGTCTTGATAGACGTCGAAGTGGAAAAGGAGGACAACGTCTTCCCGATGATCCCCGCAGGGGCCAGTTTCGACGAAATGATTATAGAGGCGCCGAAGCCCAAGTCGGGCGAAGCGCGGGCACGGCTCGAGAAGCCGGTTGGGAGTACGTAATGGGAGCACCACTTACCGCGGCGATTGGGTACAAGAAGCACACATTGAGCCTCTTGGTGGCGAACAAACCGGGGGTCCTCATCCGGATCTCCTTGGTCTTCGCCCGGAGGGGGTACAACATCGACAGCCTGGTCGTGTCGGAGTCGAACGACCCGCAGTTCTCGGTGATGAACATCGTCGCCTCGGGGGAGGAGAAGACGCTGGACCAAATCCTCAAGCAGCTGAATAAGCTTGTCGACGTTGTCCACGCGTCGGACCGTACGAACGACGACATCATCATGCACGAAATGATGATGGTGAAAATCAAGTGCGAACCTGACCTTCGTACTGATGTACTTCAATTGGCACACGCCATGGGGTGTGATATAGTCGAGGTCTCCGAGCACGCGACCATCCTCCAGCTCACCGGTGAGTCGGAGCGACTCGATAGTGCCGTCCGTGTTTTCGAGCGCTACGGCGTACAAGAAATGATCCGTACCGGAAAGGTACTCATGGCACGGGGATCGGAAATAACACCATAACTAAAAAAGGAGTGTCCATGGGCACCAACCTGCTCAACAAGGTATGGGACCTTCACAAGGTTACCACCCTCGATACTGGACAAGATCAGCTCTTTATCGGGCTCCACCTGGTTCACGAGGTAACCTCGCCCCAGGCCTTCGAGATGATTCGGGAGCGTGGACTAACCGTCCTCTACCCCCAACGCACCTTCGCGACGGTGGACCACATCGTTCCCACGGCGGACCAGGAGCGGCCCTTCGCCGACCCGCTGGCGGAACAGATGATGCAGGCCCTTGAGCGGAACACCGAAGACTACGGTGTCGAGTTCTTCGGCCTAACGACCGAGCACCAGGGCATAGTTCACGTAATCGGACCGGAATTGGGGCTTACCCAGCCTGGGATGACGATCGCCTGCGGAGACTCTCACACGTCGACCCACGGTGCCTTCGGCTCCATCGGTTTCGGTATAGGCACCTCCCAGATCCGGGACGTCTTGGCCACCCAGTGTATGGCCATCTCCCGTCCGAAGGTTCGCAAGATCGACGTCTCCGGGAGCCTCCGAGACGGGGTCTACGCCAAGGACATTATCCTGCGAATAATCGCCGATCTCGGTGTACAGGGCGGCCTTGGGCACGCCTACGAGTACAATGGGAACGCCATCCACGAGCTCTCGATGGAAGGGCGCATGACCATCTGCAACATGAGTATCGAAGGAGGCGCCCGAGTCGGCTACGTAAATCCGGACCAGACCACCTTCGATTACATCGAAGGACGCCGCTACGCTCCGAAGGGGGCAGACTTCGAAAAGGCGGTCGAGTACTGGAAAAGCATAGCCAGCGACGCCGACGCCGAGTACGACGATATCTTCCACCTCGACGCCAACACCCTCGAGCCGATGGTCACCTGGGGAATAAACCCAGGACAGGCGATTCCGGTAACCGGCTCCACCCCGATTCTCTCGAGCCTCGACGACGGGCTACGGGAGACCGCGGAGAAGGCCTACAAGCACATGGATCTAGAGGAGGGACAGTCTCTCCAGGGCCACCCGATAAACGTCGCCTTTCTCGGTTCCTGCACCAACTCGCGGATCTCGGACCTCCGGGAAGCCGCCAAGGTCGTAAAGGGAAAGAAGGTCCACTCCAGTGTTAAGGCCTTCGTCGTCCCTGGGTCGAAGCAGGTCGCGAAGCAGGCCGAAGCCGAAGGCCTCGCGAAAATTTTCTCCGACGCCGGTTTTGAATGGCGCGGAGCAGGATGCTCGATGTGCCTCGCGATGAATCCCGACAAGCTTCAGGGCCGTGAGCTCTGCGCGAGCTCGTCCAACCGAAACTTTGTGGGGCGTCAGGGCTCGGCCACCGGACGGACCGTCTTGATGAGCCCGGCGATGGTCGGCGCGGCGGCGATTTCGGGAGAAATTGTCGACGTTCGGGAGTTTGTCCGAGAACCGGTTCAGGTCTGAGGAAATAAGTAATGAGTGAAACACTTCAACCAGTAAAACAGGTCTCGGGACGGGGCATCGTCGTCCGGGGAAACGACATCGACACGGACCAGATTATCCCCGCTCGCTACCTGAAGGTGATAAGCTTCGACGGCCTCGGGGAGTTCGCTTTCCAGGATGTCCGCTTCGACGAGTCCGGGACTCCCAAGGATCACCCCTTTAACGACGAGCGCTTCCAGGGCGCCTCGGTTCTCATAGTGAACGAAAACTTCGGCTGCGGCTCCTCCAGGGAGCACGCTCCTCAGGCGCTGATGCGCTGGGGAATCAACGCGGTTATCGGCGAGTCCTTTGCCGAAATCTTCGCCGGGAACTGCACCGCGATGGGTGTCCCCGCCATTAGCCTGGACCCAAAGGACGTGGCCGAGCTCCAGGGGATGGTCGAGGCGAACCCTTCGGCGGAAATCTCGATCGATATGGATAAGAACGTCGTCACCGCCGGAGAGAAGAGCTACTCCTTCAACCTTCCCCCGGCGTACCGCAACGCCCTGATGGCGGGCACCTGGGATTCGACGTCGGTCCTCCTCTCGAACCTCGAGCGAATCCGCGCCACCGCGGC
>CAZLDK010000031.1:0-6523 GCA_964558285.1 uncultured Spirochaetaceae bacterium
CTGCAGCCTGCCGAGTACGTCCTCCGCCACCTCGGCGCTCTTCAGATTTACGAAGAGGATGTTGAAGCGACCGGAAACGAGGGCATAGGTTTGAAGAACGTCGTCGCCCCCGGCCTCCCGGACCCGCCGCTCCATGCTTGGGACGACTGTCTCGACTATCTCCACCCGGTCGGTAATCTGGCTGCTCCGGAAAAAGATTACGATCCGGTCGCTCGCCGGGGGCGAGATAATCTCCCTCGGGACGAGGGGCACTATCTGCCAGAGCGCCGGAATCAACAGAAGGAATGAGGAGACTACCAAGAGGGCGGACCGTCTTCTCCTGGAAAGCCAGAATCGCAGCGCGCCCTGGTAAGCAGTGACGAGGCCGCCCATAACCTGCGCCGAGACCGCGGAAAGCCCTCGAGTGGGTTTCGACTGTTCATGCTGCTTCGGACGGTAGAACCCGAGAGCAAGAACTGGAATTAGCGTCAGGGAGACCAGGAGGGCGAAAACCAGCGCGAAGATGACCGCGCTCGCCTGATCACCCAGGATGGCGTTCGCCAGTGGAGCGGTAAAGGATATCGGCAGAAAGACCAGAATAGTCGTCAGGGTCGATGCGATAACCGGCGCCCGCACTTCGGCGACAGCACGAACGATGAGGTTCTGAAGCTCGCGTTTATCCGGAACCGACTTCGCCTCCTCGTAGTGGCGGTGAATGTTCTCCATCACGACGATCGCAGAGTCGATTACCATGCCGACGGCGAGGGCGATTCCTCCGAGGGAGATCAGATTAAGGCTGACCTCGAAGGCGTACATCAGGATAAAGGAGAGGACGAGGGTGACCGGGAGCGAAACCCCGATGAGAAGCGTATTTCGAAGCTCTCCGAGGGCAAGGAACACGATCAGCATCGCGAGGACCGCGCCGATGACGGCGGCCCCCGCGACGTTGCGTATCGAGCGATTGATGTACGCCGCAGGGTCGACGTAGAGCTGAAACTGCGTGTCCCCGGGAAGCACACCCCTCTCCCTGGCGGACTCCAAGATCGTCCGGATCTCTTCGGACATCCGGCGAATGTTGCCGCCGTCCTTCGGCGTCGCGTTTATTCGCACCGCAGGACTCCCCTCGATGACGAGAGCCCGAGGGGGGAGGGTGTACGAGATGGAAATATCTGCGATCTCTTCGAGACGCAAGAGATGATTGCCTCGATCGGCGACGACAACGCCGCCGATATCGTAGATCGAGTCCACCCCTCGATGGTAGCGCACCGAAAAATCCCGATCCCCTTCCTCCAGGGTCCCGATGGGCTCCGGTAGATGACCCTGCCGAAAGGCGCTCTCGACGTCGTCGATCGTCAGGCCGTAGTCGAGCATGGCGGCGGGACGTAACACCACTGCGACTTCCAAGTCCTCGATGTTGAGGACCTCCACCTCTTCCGCGTCTTCGACTCGGCTCAGCTCTGCGTCGAGGGATCGTGTCAGTATCCGATGGAGAGCCTCGGGGGTCGTGGACGGCGAGCTAACACCGAGGAGTAGGAATCCGGCATTCTCTCCGGCAAAGAAGCGAATCGAGTAGTCGTCCCGACTATCCGGCGGCAGTAAGGAGCGGATCGAGACCATCGCGTTCTCGACATTCTCCTTCGCTTCGTCGCTGTCAGTGTTCCAGTCGAAGGTCAGGGCAAAGTCGCTGCTGTCGCTTTCGTATTCTACCTCTAGGGTTTCGACGCCCTCGATGGTCAAGAGGCGGTTCTCTACGTCCTCGCCGTACTCCCGGGAGAAGTCCACTGCGGAGTAGCCGGGGTGGGGAATCCGAACCGATACTCGGGGCCGCTGTGTTTGGGGGTAGAGTTGGACCGGCAGCTGAGTCACAAGGAAGAGACCCGCTGAGGCCAGAAGCAGGACAAAGAGCATAAAGACCTTTCGCCGGTGGAAGATCAACTCGAGCATCTCAGTTTGGGTCCCTAGCGGGCCCTTCCGGCGGCGCCGGGGCGCCTTCTCGCTCCCTTCCGGTAAGCCGAGAGAGGTAGCGCTCCCCGTCGGCGAGTCCCGCGGTAATCACAACTGAGTCGCCGATTGCCTCACCGAGGGCCACCTCCTGCCGCCGAAGGACGTCTTCGGTCTTGTCCACCGCCCAGAGATAGTAGCGCCCGTAGCGACGGTCTATCGCGTTTCGAGGAACGAAGAACCCGGATACGATTTCGGTGGGAAGCTCGACGATAACGAAGGCACCGATTCCCGCGGATGTCTCAGGTGGAAACCGAAAATCCACAGAGAAGAGTCCCGTCTCGTAGTCCGGCTCCTGTGAACGCCGGGTTAGGGTGCCGGTCAGTTCCGCCCCTTCCCGAGTGTGGCCCGTCACCTCTTGGCCAAGGGAAAGAAGGAAGGCGTCCTTGTCGCTCACCTTCGCCTCGAGAAGATAGCCGTTGTCTCCGACTATAAGCACTCCGGCATCCCCAGGGCGCACCTGCTCCGCCTCCTTGACCAACACCTCGGAGACGATTCCACCGAGGCGAGAGGTAACCACAATCGGACGGAAGGTCCGGCCGACTTCTTCCCGCTCGACGGTAAAGAGCGGGCTTCCGGAATCGGCTCGGTCTCCCGGAGCGACGGCTACTCGACGGACGATTCCGGCGACTGGGACTTCGTGGGAGATTCGGGTCCCCGGGCGCAGCCTCCCGGCAACCTGGATGGTACGGCTCCGGGACTCCAGGCGCGCCGTCTCGGTCGGTTGCGGACGGGGGGCGGCGGCCGACTCTGCGGCGGGTGGTTCCTGCGGTTGGTCCCCGGCGGGGGCATCACCGTCGACGCACCCTGATACCAGGAGGGTCAAGAAGAGAGCGGCACTCATGGTAGCGATAGAATTGCGCATTACTTACTCCGAAAGAAGTGCGCCCCCCGCGAGGGCGTCGAGCTCGACAATAGTGACGACAATGCTGTACCGCTCTTGGAGAAGTTCTACCTCGCTCTCCTCGAGAGACGCCCGAGCGTTCTCGACATCCAAGAGATCGACTCCCCCGGAGTCGAAGATCCTAAGAGTGGTGTCGTAACGAGCACGGGCTATCTCCAGCGCCTCTTCGAGGTTGGAGAGGCGCTCGGCGGCGAAGGCGAGAGAGCCGGTAAGCTCTGCGACCCGATGAAGGATAGATGTCTCTGTTTCACGGAGGCTTATCGCCTCTCTCTCGGCGTCGAGTCGAGCGGCGCGGACGGCGTTGTCTGCCTCCGACCGGGGCACAAGTGGGTCGAGTGGCATCGTCAGGCGGAAAGAGAGGCTCCCGGTTTGCCAAGAGTCGGCGTCGCTCCACTCAGACGAGGCGAAGGGCGGAGAGAAGTCCGGGGAATACGAATAGCTTGCCGAGAGGCGAGGATTGCGGCTGTCTCGTCGGACGAGGGACGCCGAGAGTTGTCGCCGGCTTAGGTTGAGGCGAGCGGCCTCGAGATCAAGAGATTCGGAAAGGACGAAGCTCTGAAGCAGCTGAGGCGACAAATCGGTAGCGATACTTTGGTCCGGAATCTCTATCCGGCCCACCAGGAGCAGTTCGTCATCCGGGGCGAGGCCCGCGAGCTGTTTTAGCCTTGAACGGCCGGAGGCAAGGGCCTGGCGACGAGAAAGGAGTTCGGGCCGGCGTCCGACGGCCGCGGCCCGGGCCTCGAGGAGGTCCAGTTCCGAGGCGCGCCCCCCTTCGAAGAGGACTCGAGCCTGCTCGAGTTGTCGCTCAGCCAGGGTAGCGTTCCGTTCTGCGATCGCAAGACGCTCTTCGGCGAGAAGCACGCCGTAAAACGCCTCCCGGACCGACCGATCTAACGCCGTCTCCCGTTGAAGCCAGGTGATGCGGGCAATTTCGTAATCGAGGGAGCGACGCCGGAGGCCGTCGGCGACTGCCGGTGACAAGCCAAGGGACGCCGTGGCACTCAAGGATGACGTCCACGGCGAAGGACCCTCGTCGAACATCGCCCGGCTCAAGGAGGTGCCGACCTGCACTTCCGGAAGCAGGACGTTCCATCCCGATTCCCGCTCGCCAAGGGTCTCGACAACCGTGATACGGGCTCGCTCGAGGGCAGGGTCCGACGCCCTTGCCGCGTCGAGGGCGTCGGACAGGGTCCAGCCTAGAGGGTCCGCGGAGAGTCCGGGTAGGGAAAGGCAGAAGCCGAGAAGAAGCAGTATACCAACCATACTGATTAGATAAGATCTACTTCCGAGGCGCAAGAATCAACGGGGAGGTCTTTCTTCCCTCCTCCGACATCGGTAGACTCTCTGGTTGTGTTAGTTAAAGGACACCGACTGTCTCGACTGCTTCCGACCGACCTCATCGTAATCGTCCTGAATTTGCTCTTCGGCATTCTCTTTCTGCTCTTCGGCATGCTCGGGAACCCCGGGGCCTGGCAATCCGGACTCTTCTATCTCGGTGCGATTGTGGTCGTCCTGCTCTTGGTTCGATACGGTGGCGCGGCAAGGAGCCCGGCGGTGGGGTTCCTGCGCACGTTCTACGTACAGCTTTTCTACATTTTCTACTTTACCGACTGTATTCGTCTTTCCCAGTTCCTCTACGGCGGCCGCTCCCTTGATCAGCTGTTTCTCCGCCTGGAGGAATTCCTCTTCGGATTCCAACCGGCGCTGCAATTCTCACAGTCTCTTTCGGGTTCACTTCTGGTCAACGAGCTCTTTTTTTTCGCCTATTTCTTCTACTATGCACTGATAATTCTCGGTCCCTGGATTCTCTATTCTCGAGGGGACCGGCCCGAAGCGGTCCGAGGTCTCTTCCTCATAACCGCCGGGTTCGCTTTTCTCTATCTCTTCTATATCCTGTTTCCGGTCCATGGTCCGAAGTACGCGATCGATTCGCTTCGACAAAGTTGGTACTCCGAGTTTTCGGGAATTGTGTTCGCGCCGATCATGACGACCATCTTCGACAACACGAACCTTGCCGGAGCCGCCTTTCCCTCCTCCCACGTGGCGATGGCAACCGCGGCGCTTCTCTACAACCGAAAGCACAACCCCCGCCTTGCCGCGGTGTTTGCCTTGCCGACACTGCTCTTGTTCGTCTCGACGGTCTACATCTACGCTCACTACGTCGTCGACGTGGTGGCGGGGATTCCGGTAGGTCTGGCTGTCTACTACGGCATCCCGAGGCTCTGGGGCCCGACGCTGCGCCTGTCTCAGCGGCTGGACGTACGGCTGCCGGGCTTTGGCGCATAGCCTCTACGGTGTATATGCACCGCTTAAGGATCACCGTTAGGTTTGGCCCATGAGTCAAGCGAAGCTACTGGTTACCCTTACCGTGAATCCCGCAGTCGACAAGTCGGCGTCGGTCGACCGGGTCGTCCGGGAGGACAAATTGCGCTGTCGGAACCCGGAGAGGGATCCCGGGGGCGGGGGAATCAACGTCTCCCGCGTTCTGGCCCGCCTCGGTGGTAATACCCGGGCGGTCTACTGCGCCGGGGGCCTCGCCGGCGATACTCTCACGGCACTTCTCTCCCGAGAGTCCGTTCCCGAACAGCGGATCAAAATCTCCGAAGAAACTCGGGAGAACCTCACAATCATCGAGTCCTCCCGGGGATACCAGTACCGCTTCGGAATGCCGGGGCCTCGGCTTTCGGATGAGGAGGTTCAACGCGCCCTCGACGCGCCTTTCGAGGGGCCGGAGAAGCCGGCCTGGATCGTCGGGAGCGGGAGCCTCCCCGAAGGAGTCCCGGAGGACTTCTATGCCCGTCTGGGTGCCCGCGCCCGCGCCGAGGGTATCCGCTTCGCCGTCGATACATCCGGGGAGGCCCTAAAACAGGCCCTTGGGGGACGACCGAGCCTCATGAAACCGAACATTCGGGAGCTTGCGAGCTTGGCCGGCACGGAGAGCCTGGAGGGCCACCAGATCGGCGAAGAGGCCCGACGCCTTGTCTCCGAAGGGAAAGCCGATTACGTCGTTGTATCTCTGGGGAACGGAGGAGCCGTCGTTGCGACCGCAGATGGATGGGAGCGCCTCGTGGCTCCTACCGTGTCCGTCAAAAGCCGGATCGGAGCCGGTGACAGCATGATGGCGGCGATGGTCCTCCGCCTTGCGGCAGGGGCGCCGATAGGCGACGCTGCGCGGTACGGCGTTGCGGCAGGGAGCGCCGCGGTCATTACGCCGGGGACCGATCTCTGCCGTCGGGAGGACGTGGAGCGACTCTACGCATCTCTCGCCGAATAGCGGATTGTCCCCCCTATATCGAGATAGAAGTCGACGGCGCCGTCGCCTGCGTAGAGCCCCGGCCGTAGCATCAGCGAGAGCCAGTCGGTAGCAGCATAAGCACCTTCGACTTCGATGCGGTGAGAGAGCCGGTATGCCTGGCCGGCGAGTAGATCCGACTCTTCCTGTTCCGTCGCAAAGAGATCGGCATCCGGTTTCCGTCCTACTAACTCGTAAAATGCAGACACGGCAAACCTGGGCCCGCCCAACTCAGCACCTATGAGGGCGAAGATGGTGCCTGGGCCGTAGGGAGCGGTAAGAGGAAAGGCGTAGCTTTCAACATCCGTTCTTAGACGGTAGATCGCCCGGCTTAATCCGGTCTCCCG
>CAZLDK010000031.1:6533-17493 GCA_964558285.1 uncultured Spirochaetaceae bacterium
AGTGGGTGTACCCGAGATCGACCGCAAAATCCCAGGTAAGGTCCCCGTCGAATCGAGAGTAGCGGCTTCCGATGGTAAAGGCGGGAACGGTAGGTATCGGCTCGTCCCCGATGCCGACATCGGTAGTGCGAATATCGTCGAAGCTTGCCTGCCCGTAGACCTCGAGCCCCGGAGCCAGGGGAACCGTGGCATCGGCGAAGGCCGACATGTTCCGCGGCAGAATATTGGCGTTGTGCCAACTAAAGACCGGGAAGAAGTCGGATAGGGCAAAATTGTTCATCTCTCGGGAGACGACAAGATTAGCGCCGACGCCGAGGCGCCAGGCGTCGAATCGGTATTCGAAGTAGTGGGTGTTGAAGAATATTTGGTTTCGATCGAAGGCGTAGAGATCGTTCCCCGGGGTCGGCAGTTCGACGTCTTCTCCGGCCTCGGTGTTGTCTATCGACGCGATGGTGTGATGCATTCGTACCGGCCCGAGGTCGAGGGTTACCCGGAGGGCGTCGAGGTACGGAACCTCCGGAGCCAGGGCGATCGACGACCGGGGCGCGGGACCCAGGTCGAGCTTCTGCCGTCCAAAGGTTATCGTGAAGAACTCAAAGGGCCAGTAGAGATAGCCCTCGTACATATTGTTGAACTCGTAGGGTAGAGGGTTCCCTGAGAGAGGGGGGGATAGGTTACTCGGGTGGCGCAAACGGTACTGCCGGATAGCGTCGACCCTGGCGTAGAGCAGGGGACCGTCGTCTGTGGCACCGGATGCCGCGACCGACAGAGCCGGCGCTTCCCTCCGGAGCTTCTCCGTTATCGAGTCCCGGAGATAGTCCGTCTCCAGATAGAGCTGGGGTCTAAAAGCTAGGTCTACGGCGGTCCGTATCTCGCCGGGGCGAGGACGGAGCCTCTCGAGATAGTAATCCAGTCGGGACGAGTCTCTTCCGGGTAGCGAGTCCGAGAGCTCTCCGGCGGCGTCGTAGAGCCAACTCTTCGAGACGGGAAACGCCACGGTCGGAAAAGGCTCTCCGGCAACCCGGTAGAGGCGGGCTAGATCTCTCACCTCGGGATCCTGAAAACCGTAGAGCCGGTCTATACCGTAGGCCGGTAGCACGACACCAAGAACCATCGCCAGGGTGAAAGCGGGAAGGAGCTGCCTTCGGAAGGGTCGTGACCGGAGTGCCATTATCCGAAAGATAATCGTTCCGAGGGTCTTTGTCCTCCTACCGCAATCCTCTCAACGCTTTGACGAAATCGGACTTTCTATCCTCGACGCTCTCTTTGAGTTGATCGAGGGCCTCCCGGGGCTCGGAGTCGGCGCCGGCAAGCTCGATGACTCCGGCGGAAACCCGGTACCAGAGGTAGTGATAGCTCAGCACCTCCCCCGACTTGCGCGGCGGCAGGCGAGAGCTGAGCCATTCCTTCAGCTCGATGTGATTTTGATCTCCGACGATGTGGTAGATGCTTCCGTAGGAGGAAAGGGCGACTACCGTTCGGCGGAACCCCCTCGACTGGGCGTCGTCACTCCGAAACCCCGCCACCCGGATATCCATGGAGCCGAGGCGGAGCTCCCATCCCTCTTCCCGGAGCGCCCTGCGGACCGCGATAATCTCTCCTCGGACGGCTCTCGTTACCTCGGGATCGCTTCGAAACTGATCGAGTCGCCGGCGCCAGTCTCGAAGACGGTTCTCGTACTTGGGCATCAACTTGGACCGCGAAAAGAATCGGTCGGTGTCCGACAGGAGAGCCCATGCGTCGGTGAGTTGCTCCCCCAGCCGGGCTCGGAGATCCCTTAGCGACATGGAGCCCCCCTCGCTCCACAGTATATCCCCGGAGAGCGTCAGAAGGTACCGGCGGCGCTAAGTCTCGACGCGAATAGGTGCGCCCTTGAACAAGTCCCCCAGTGGTATACAATGGTCGACATACAAAAATTTGAGGATCTGGAGGGAGTCTGCCCCTTACCGAAATCGCCGCCAACATCCACCAAATCGAACTAGAACCTGCGGAGTCCGGTCCCCCGGCGTATGCTCATCTTCTTTCGGGGCCCGGTTCCGAGGCGGTGGTCATTCTTCCTGGGTCTTCGATCGCGGAGGACCCGGTGTACGAGGCGCTCCTCGGCAAGACCCGGGAAAACCAACTGATCCACCTAGTGCTCCTCTCGGGGTGGGAAGAGGCCGTCGGTTTTCTGTCGGTTCTTCTCGAAAGAAACCGTACCTTCGGTACGGTGTATTATCCCGGAGGGGCATTCCCATCGGCGATCGCCCTGTCTGCCGCGAGAGATGCGCGAGAAGTTCGAGACGAGGCGATCGCTCTCCCCTGGGGAGAGGGCGAACGTCTTTTCCTTGCTCCGGTCGCGACGCCGGGGGGTGGCAGCCGGCTCCTGGCGGTCGATCATGGCTCGGGGTTTGTCTTCGGGGGCGACCAGCCGAAGCCCATTCCGGAGGACCGTGCTTCGGCCCAATCCATCTCTCCTCCGTCCTCAGACCCGGCCCCGGCCCCGGCGGAGACTGACACCTCACTTTGTCCGATAACCGGCCTTCCGGGGGAAGAGGCCTTTCGGAAGCGCCTTAGGCAACTCATAAGAACCGGACGTCCCGCCGGTGCCGTCCTCTTTCTTGGGGCGGACCGTCTCCAAGAGATAAACGCTGCCTTCGGCCGGATAGGAGGGGACGAGGCGCTCTACGGGGTCTCCTACGTACTTCGAAACTTCCGGCGGGATGGAACGGCACTACGGAACGCCGGCATCTTCCGATACGCCGGCCCCGAGTTTGCGTTTCTTCTCCCGGAGGTAACCCAGGAAGAGGCCCAGGAAGTTGCCGAGCGAATCCGGCAGCGGGTTGCGGAATCGACTCTCTTTCTTACCCAGCTGACCGTCTCCATCGGAGTTGTCTACCTCTCAGAAATCGACCTAGATTCTTCTGACGCGATGGAGACGATCGAGCAGACCGGGCAATTCCGGCTAGAGATAGCTCGGTCCAGCGGAGCCAACACCGTCTGCGACGCCTCCCCCGAGGAATTGTCGTCTTCGAACGCCCGGGGAACCGTGCTCGTGGTGGAGCCCGACGTCGACTACATGGAAATTCTGCTCTACTCCCTCGAAGCCGCGGGGTTCACTACCATGTTGAGCCGTGACGGTCGGGAGGCCCTGGATGCTATTCATCAGATCGTCCCAGACGTGATCGTCAGCGAGGCGATCCTGCCGAAACTAAACGGCTTTGGACTCCGGGAGGCGCTTCGGCACTCCGCGGAGCTCAGCGATATCCCCTTTGTGCTGCTTTCGCACCGGAAGGACGAGGAGATGATCAAGAAGGCGGCCCTTCAGGGGATCGTTCATTTTATCCGGAAGCCGGTTCTCGTCCAGGAGATCGTCGGGATGGTGCGCAATCTGGTCCGGTCTACCGCCTGATGGATCTCTACACCTTCGGGTTCTGGACCCTCGCCGGTCTCCTCGGGGCGAACACCCTAGCGGTCGCCGGTTTTGTCTTTGCTCTTCTCCGACGAAGACGTAGGAAGCGGCTTCTCGGCTGGCTCCAACGCTTTATGCGGACCCGTCTCCTCGAGGCGGATAGCTACGAGATTGGACTGGCGATCCGCCGAAACCCGGAGCTCTTCCTGGAAACCTACGTTGCGCTCTGCGATTCCCTCGCTCTCCCGGAGGAGCGGCAGCTGGCTATCGGCTCCGCCTTTCACTCAGAAGGGATCGATTCTCACTACCTTGGGGAGCTCTTCTCGAAGAGAGGGTACACCCGGAGCAAGGCTGCGGTCTTTCTCGGGTACATCGGCTCGGAGACCGGATCCCGGGCTCTGATCTTTGCCCTCGAGAGGGAGCGCGACCGGGGGGTGAGGGTGCACATTGTCTTTGGTCTCTGCCGCCTTGGAGACCCGGCGGCGATTCCCTCGATCGTCGATAGCCTTGCCGGGGAGCCGACCAGTTACCAGATGCGGGCCCTCGGAATGCTTCTGAGTTTTAACTCGGATCTCGACCCCTACATAGGGCTTTTGCTGAATCGAGAAGAGGATGAGATCGTCCGGCTGATCATCATGTATGCGGCACGGCGGCCTTCTCGGAGGCTCCGGGACTATCTCTTAGAGATCGTCCGAACCAGACCCGGGGAGTTGGCCCACGATGCGACCCGGGTACTCATGACCCACTACGTCCATCAGATCGAGCCCCAGGAGCTTCTTGGGAGTAGCGATCTGATGATCCGAAACCTCGCGGCGGAAGCCCTCGGAAGCCGACCGACCAGGACCACCATCGATCTACTGCTTCCTTTGCTCGACGAGGAGAAGACCCGGAAAAGCGCGATCGTCGGGATTACCCAAGCGGCGGGCAGCCAGCCCTCCCTCTTTACGTATCTAATCCACCAGCTTCTCGAATCGACGGCACCCCAAAGAAGGGACGGCATTCTGGAGACGCTATCGGTAAGAGTGGAATACTTCCTGGGTCGAACCGAAAGTGCCGGGCTGTCGACCGCGGACGTAGTCGAGATGCTGACGGCGAGCGGTAGAAACAGCGGCATAATCGCCTTTCTTAATCGAAACCGGGACCCGGTGATCGAGGGCCGGCTCCTCGCGATACTGGGACCTCTTCTCAAGAGCTATCCCGAACGGGCGGAGGGCTTCCGGACCTATCTCCGTCGGGACCTGGTTGCCAAGCTTTCCCTGGATGAGGCCGAGGCCGAAGAGTCGATAAACACGGAGCGGAAGCACATCTCTCGGCCGGCGATTCTCGGAGGGATCCTATTTCTTGTTCTGGTATCACCCCCGGTAGCCTATCTGCTCTGGCACCTGGGCGAGATTTCGACTACCAGCCCGGTGGATCTTCTTCTTGGATACGGCACGGTCTTCGGTCTGTTCTTTGCCGGGTACGCCTTGGTTCTCAACCTTACCTATCTGGTGCTCCTCGTCGTCTCCGGAATAGAGGTTCGACGGCAACAACGGCACTTGGACATCAAGCCTCTGTCGATGCTCTTTCAAGAGAACATGCTCCCGTCGGTTGCGATTATCGCCCCGGCGTTCCGGGAGGCGGAAACCATCGTCGAGAGCGTCAACTCGCTTTTGAATCTCCGGTATCCGGACTACGAGGTTATCGTGGTCAACGACGGCTCTTCGGACGATACCCTCCAGGTGCTCGTCGACACCTTCGAGTTAGAGCGGACCGACGTCTTTGTCCACGGCTACCTTCAGACACAAGCTATCCGGGGAGTGTATCGGAATCCCCGTATCCCGGAGCTTCTGGTTATCGACAAGGAGAACGGCGGGAAGGCAGATTCTTTGAACGCCGGAATCAACATAGCGCGAAAGGAGTACTTCGCGGGAATCGATTCCGACTCCCTCCTCGAGCGGGATTCCCTTCTTCGGCTAACCGCACCCTTCCTCGACGCGGAGGAGGACGTTGTGGCGACGGGGGGGAACATTTTTCCGGTCAACGGCTGCTCAGTGGAAGACGGCCACCTTGACACCATCGGGTTGCCCCAGAAAGCGATCGCCCGTTTCCAGACCATAGAGTATATCCGCTCTTTTATGGCGGGGCGCACCGCCTGGTCCCGTCTACGGTCTCTCCTCATTATCTCCGGTGCCTTTGGGCTTTTTCGAAAGGTGGATGTGGTTCGAGCCAGGGGCTACCTGACCCAGAGCGAGGCATACGGGCGGGACACCGTCGGGGAGGACATGGAATTGGTGGTCCGGATGTCGAAGATGCTTCGGGACGAAGGGAAGAGCGCGGTGGTACAGTACTGCTACAGCGCGAACTGTTGGACGGAGGTGCCCGAATCGCGAAGGATCCTGTCGGCCCAACGAGACCGTTGGCAACGGGGGCTCATCGAGATTCTCCTGCTTCACGGCAATATGCTCTTCCGGCCAAGGTACGGCATCGCCGGGATGGTCGGTTTACCCTACTTTCTCGTTTTCGAGGTTCTGGGGCCCTGGATCGAGCTTCAAGGCTACCTCTGGCTTGCGATCGGTGTCTCCTTTGGGGTGCTCTCTCCGGGGGTTCTTTTGGTGATGACCGCGTTGACCATCCCCCTTGGAATGCTGGTCTCCGTGGCCTCTTTGATTCTTGCCGAATGGCATACACAGTACTTCAAGCCCTTCGACCGGGTCCGGTTGCTGCTTCTCGCTTTTCTGGAAAATTTCGGCTACCGGCAGTATGTTAGTTTCCTCAGGGTCCGGGGGTTCGTGAGCGCGCTTCTGCGCCGGAGTGGATGGGGTGCCATGGGACGCCGGGGATTCGGTATTTCAAAAAGGACGATAAAATGATTAGGCGGACGACTACCGTAGGAGTGCTCTTTCTTCTCTTGCTCTTCCTCTTGCCGGGTGTGGCTTCTTCACAGAATTTTCGTAACATTGCCAGCCTTGGCTTTGACTACTACGAGGATCAAAGCACCAAGCTGAACCTTGTCAACGTCTTCTTGGCCCCCCTCGGAGAGCAAGCGCTTCTCGAGGCTCGCCTCGAGCGGGAAGACGAAACGAAGCCCTCTGTTAGCCGTACCCTCATAGCCCTCGGGCCGATCTTTACCTGGCCGAGCGGTTTGTACACGATTAGTCGTTACGGTATCGGATTTGAACAAGACAACGACGATTCCTTCTTCCACGAGTTAAACCTCGAAGCCAACTACGAGCAGCCGGGATACTACTACGGGGGTGGAATCCGAAGCCGCTACTTCCAAGGCGACCAGTCCTGGTTCATGATCCCTTCTCTCGGCGGGAAGCTCTATCTAGACGGGGGCTTCGGCATCCTGGGAAAGTATTTCTTCGGCGTCAATAGCGACGAGGTCATCAGTCATTCGCTTTGGCTCGAGGGCGACTACGCGATTACACCGACGGTTACGGTAAACCTCGGTGCTACCGCCGGACGGGAGGGGGGTGACCCGGTGGAGTACAGCGATGCCGGAGAGGCGCTGGACGTTGTCTGGAGCTACACCGTGCTCTCCGGAGCGCGTTTCTCTCTTTCGGAGACCGCTGCCCTCAAGTACCACCTGGAGTACCTCGGAAGCAGCGTGGAACCCCGGAACGGCGTTCGAAACCTCCTGTTGCTGGATGTGAACTTTTAGCTGGGAGCCTATGGCAGTACGCCACCGATTGCGAATCGCGCTGATTCTGTCTCTGGCGGTCCTGGGGACCGGTACTGCCGACGCTCAGACCGGCCCGAACAAGATTATGCAAGACTACTTCCAAGACGCCGTGGACTGGCTCTCCGCCCAACAGGTGCCGAACAGCATCGAGACGGACCCCTATCCCACCCGGCGACACCTCCCCATCGGCTACCAGATCCCCCGGAGCGACCCCGTCTTTCGGTACATCGGCCGACGCGCGTATACCTACGATGCGGCAATTGCCGCGATCGCTCTTGCTGCGGCGGGTGAGTTCGCCGCGGCGGAGAACATCCTCCTGGCGATGTGGCGCCTCTCGGAGGAAGACGGACGGTTGTGGTTCTCCTACAACACCAACAACGCCTGGCCGAACGACGAAGACTTCCTGGGTGCCGTTATTCGGACGGGGACCACCGCCTGGGTCGGCTACGCGGCGACCTTCTACCTCCGGCTCACCGCCGACGCGCCCGGCGGACCGGCGGACCGGCGGATCCGGGAGCGTATCCTCGACCTGGCCGTTCGGACCGCTCGGTACGTCATGGAGCGGCAGGTCGACGACCCTTCGGACCCCCGCTACGGCCTCGCGACCGGTGGCAGGGGTACTCACACGCTAAAGGTCGGCGACTCCGGGGCGGTAGAGGAGCACTTCGAGTTCGAGGAGCTCGGGTGGACCAGCGGCGAGCACAATATCGACGTCTTCTTTCTGCTTCACGACCTGCATTACCTGACCGGGGAAGAGCGCTACCGGGTCGCCGCGGAAAAAGTAGCCCTGGGCCTAGAATCCCTCTGGAGCCCCGGGGCCCGGCAGCTTATTCGGGGCATCAACGACGACAGAACCCGGGACGAGGTTCTACCGCTGGACACGGCGTCCTGGGGATCGATGTTCTTTCTGGCTCGGGGCGACCGACAGAGGGCGTTAACGATGCTCGAGGCGGCAGACGACCGCTTTGCCGTGGAGACCGCGGACGGGGTCGGCTACATACCCTACGGCGACAGCTCGGTCTACGAGGATGAGGCCATCAACGCCGCCCTCTTGGGGCGGAGCGACGCTACCTGGACGGAGATTGCCCCGGTTTGGATCGAGGGGTCCTTGGGAGTCGCAGTCGCCCGGGCGAAGGCGGGAAACGCCGAAGACGCAGCCAAGATAATCGAATCGATGCACGCCTACCGGCACCGAAACGGCGGCTTTCAGTACGCCGATCGATTAGTGCCGCATCAGTTCACGACGTACCGAAGCGTAGCCGGGACGGCCTGGTACGCGATCGCGGTGGCCGTGCTCACAGACGATTCGGTCCGCAACACGTTCTGGAGTCTCCCGAGATGACGCTGAAGGGAGCGCTCTCACTGCTTTCGTTGTTCCTTCTGTCGGTTGCCCCGGTGTTTGCCCAGGGACCAGGGAACACGGTCGCCCATAACACGGTGGCAATCGTCGCGCCGTCGGCTTCTGCAGCCTCCCTCGAGAACCTTCGGCCGGCCGAAGGCCGGGGCCAGGGGTTCTCCGGCGAAGAGGCCGCCGCGGCGGCCCAGTCGACCGCCTTGTCGGTTCGGACCCTCAGGGGCATCCTCGAAACCTTCATGATTCCCTACGCCCTGGTGACCGAGCCTGAAGACCTCGAAGGTTTTCAGTTGGTCTACCTGAGCGGTGGCTTTTACAACAGTGTCTTGGAGGACGGCTGGGCGAACGCCCTCTTTCGGTTCGTCGAAGAGGGGGGAGTCTTGGTCGCCCCGAGCGGGATCGGGTCGACCCTCTATTCGCTTTTTGGGGTTGCCGACGGCGAGTCGACAAAGAGCCGGTACCGCCTGCGATTCGTCGAGGAAGACCCGGTCCTTTCCTATGTCGACCATCCGAGGGAACGGGAGATTTCCCTCGGGAACGGCCCCGGGCATTTCTACGACGAGGTGATCTGGACCCACGGCTACACGGTCGCCGAAGGCGAGGTCCTCGCCCGGTTTGACGACGGGAGCGCCGGTCTGGTGCGAAACTTCTTCGGCCGCGGTATGGCCTATCTTCTGGGGGTCTCCTGGGTGGAATCGGTCATGCTCCCCCGGGTCGGTCACGATTTCGAGGCGCAGCGACAGTTCGTCAATTCCGTCGAGCCTTCGGCGGACGTCATCCTCCTTTTGGTCAAGGCCGCCTACGAAGCCTATTCCTACCCGGCCGTCTATCTTCATACGATTCCCCGGGGGGCTCCGACTGCCCTGATTCTCTCCCACGACGTCGACGCCCAAACCTCCTTCGTCGACTCGTTAAAGTTCGCCGACCTCGCCGACGCCTACGGCGTTTCGGCCACCTTCTTCCAGAACACCAAGTACTTCGTCGACTGGAAGGACATCGACTACTACAACGTTCCTGAGAATCTCGAGGCCATCCGACAGCTCCGCCGCCGGGGGTTCGACATCGGGTCCCACACCGTGGCGCACTACACCCAGCTCGACACCGCCCCCATCGGAGACCCGGAGACGACCTTTGCCGACTACGACCCGGTGGACGGCGTTACCCTCTTCGGGGAAGTCCTTGTCAGCAAGGAGCTTCTTGATCGGGATATTCCGAACCAAGAGACAGTTTCCTTCCGGGCCGGGGACCTCGCCTTTCACGAGGGCTTGATCGGCGTCCTCGAAGACTCGGGCTATCTCTACGACTCGACCTTTTCCGCCAACGACGTCCTCCAGAGCTTTCCCTTTTTCGCGGCCCGAAGAAGGGTTCCCTTTGCCAGGCTTTCGAACGTCATCGAGATTCCGATGACCCTCGACGATTCGTTGGGATTCCTCACACCCGAGACGGTCGACGAGGCGGCGGCGCGGTGGATCGAAGTATTCGAGCACAACGCCGCCAACCAGAGCATCACGGTGCTTTTGAACCACCCCTCGGATACGCGGAACCAGGACCACAAGCTCCGGGCCCAGGAGCGGCTTATGCGCCGCGCCGAGGAGATGGGTGCCTGGATGGGCGACGTCACGAGCTTCGGGGAGTTCTGGCGGTCCCGAAACCGCACTGCCGTACAATTTGGCGACGGCGCGGGGCCCGGCCCCGGCGACAACCGTGCCGGCGCCCCGGGCCCCGGGAGCCCCCTCGTCATTCGGCTCGATCGCCCTGCGGCAGATCTCCACCCGGAACTGGCGGTCGTCGTCGGAAACTTGACCTCGGGTAGGGCGATCGAGCTTGTTGACGCCGAGGGCCGGGAGCTCTCCTTTGAACGAGCTGTCTCCCGCCGGGAACCAGGGTTCTTCTACCTGACCACGATTCGGTAGCCACGCTCAGAATGTGGTATCGTCTTCCCATGACGCCGCGCTCCTTCTGCCCGGCTCCTGTTGCTGTCGTCGGTTTCGTACTGGTTGTCGCGTCGCTTCTTGTGCCTCCGGCGCTCTCTTCCCAAGAGGCACCGGCTACCGGCGAGCCTGCCTATAGCTTGGATCTGCGCTCCTTCAGCGGAAGCCCTCTGCTTTTGCAGCTTACTCTTAAAGACCCCGAGGGGCGGTTCGACCACGTCGAAATCGCCGCCGGTGGATCGAGAATGTCGTACCCGCTTCCGCAGCCGGAGGGCGGGGGCCCAGAGGGGGGCGTGTCCATCCCGTTTTCGCCCTTCTTCTCCCCTGGTATCTACGACCTTGTTGTTCGGCTCTCCGGGCCCGAGTTATCGATCGAGGTCCCCTACCGGGTCGGTTTCGTCGACTTCGTCTGGGGCCGGGACAACTTCCGGTTCGGCAACAACGCAGACTTCGAGACCCTCAACGGCGACTACTCTTTGGCGCTCTTCGCCTGGCTCGAAGATCGCTTCGGAGAGATCGAAGTCTCTGAGAAGGTGCTGCTGGTGCATTACATGTACAGCCTCTTTGGTAAGAACCCGGGGCGCTGTTACGCCTTTTCGGGAACCCAGTACCGTTAT
>CAZLDK010000031.1:17503-18095 GCA_964558285.1 uncultured Spirochaetaceae bacterium
GTACAACGATTCGGTCTACGACGTCCGGGGCGGGGTAGAGCGAATCCGCCGCGAGATGCACTTTCTCCAGATGGACATCGTATTCGATCTGTTTCTCGACGACGGAATACCCCGGCATGGTTCCCAGAGTCGTGCTTCGGCTCTCCGGGAGGTCGAAGAGATTCTTAAGAGAATCGAGGCCGGAGCCCCGGTGGTCGCAGGCTTTATCGGGCCGGAGCTCCACCATTCGATGTTGGTCTACGGCTTCATAGACCGCCTGGACCTCGATACCATCGACCTCCTGGTAGCCAACAACTGGAAGGATGGACAGGATTCGAACCTTCACAGCAAGAGCGCGGAATACGTTCGGGTGCACCCGGGGACCGGAGGCGGCGAGGACCTCCTGGAGTGGAGAGGCGAGGACGGTCCGAGACCTCGGCAGCCGAACCGGTTTTTCGTGGTGGAGGTTCGGGAAAGCTACGATCACGACCGGCGCATACTCGAGGAGCACCTCTCCCGGGTCAAAGACGAGGCACGCCGCGAGGGCGTCTCTGTTGTGGTGGTCGAAAACGTAGCTTCAGCCTGGTTGACCGACACCGACGGGAACGCCGCG
>CAZLDK010000032.1:0-4912 GCA_964558285.1 uncultured Spirochaetaceae bacterium
GTCGAGAAAGAATTATCGATTAAACCCGCCACTCCCCTCAAAATGAGAACTGCTGTTACACCCGCCTTGTGACGTATCAACAAGCTGATACGTCACAAGGATTCGTTGACACCGCATCTATAAGGGTGTAGCTTGGTTGTCGCAACCAACTAGGAAGGTGACCCGGGATGACACCCCACAACGTGAGCGACATCAACACCACGCGTGTCCTCCGTTCCGTCTGGCTGAACCCCGGTATCAGCCGGGTCGAAATATCCAAGCGTCTCAATCTTAACAAGTCGACCATCTCTAAGATAGTTGCGCACCTCGAGTCGCTAGGTATTCTGGAGACCTCTTCCGTCGGAGACTCGGGGCCCACCGGTGGCAGGCGTCCTATCTATCTTCAGGTCAACTCGAGCTGGGGGTGCGTGATGGGGGTGGAGATTCAGACCGAAGCCTTTACCGTAATCGGCACCGATCTCCATGGTGACATCTTTTTTAGTCATACCGAACCCTTGGATATTCGCACCTCCGGCCTTCTCTCGGCCTTTGTGGACATCGTTAATCGCTTCCGACCGAGCCTCGAGGCGAAGGGGATGAACCTTATCGGTATCGGTGTCGGCCTTCCGGGTTTCGTTGATCCGGTAAAGGGGGAGCTCAAGGCGTCGAGGCCGCTGGAAATATACGAGCCGGTCGCCTTTGCTCGCCAAGCCCAAGAGCAGCTCGGCGTGTCGATCCCGATTATGCTGGACAACGACGCAAACTGCGGATGCTGGGGCGAGCTGGCGGTTCGCCACACGTCGCGACCCGTGGATTTCCTTTTTGTCCTGGGAGAATTGCGTAAGCACACCGTCGAGATGGACGACTACCGAATAATGGCGCTGGGATTCGGGCTCGTCGTCGACGGGAAGGTGCACCACGGCACAGGCCATTCCGCCGGCGAGTTCCGGAGCATTCTGTACCGGCCGAACCAGGTGAACCAGTTCTCCCTTGCAGACGAGGATGCTCGGCGCTTTTTGATGGATCCCGAAGTAGACCGGCAGGTCGTTGGCGAGCTCGCCCAGCACGTAGCCTTTTTGGTTCACTCGCTAAACTTCGAGCGGGTCGTAATCGGCGGACCCATCGAGGCCCTCGCCGACGAGCTTATTCCGGCAATAGAAAAGGACATGCGGGACAAGTGGGCGTACCCCGGCCCGGTGAACTGCACCGTTTCTCTCTCTCGACTCGGAGACCGCGCCGTAGCCTTCGGCGCCGCCGCCATGTTCCTCGAGCACCTCATAACGATACCCAACGTCGCCTCAGAGCGGGACATGGCGCTCTGCGGAATTGAGCTTCTCTCCTTTATGCCGGCGCGATAGAATAGGGAATGGCTACGGACTTTATTCCGGTCGAACGGCAACAGAAGATTCTCGACGTCGTCGACGATCGAGGCGTCGTCCGAGTTGCCGAGCTCAGCAAGCTCTTCGGGGTCTCGGAAATCACCATCCGAAGGGACCTTATCGCCCTCGAATCCGAGGGCGTGTTGACGCGGTCTCACGGCGGCGCAATCTCTCCGCGGCATTTTCAACGAGAGCCCTATTACGCCCAGAAGGGGGAACGGAATCTTCGGGAAAAGCAGGCGATCGGCCGGGCTGCGGCGGCTCTGGTGGAAGCCGGGGAGACCATCCTCGTCAATTCCGGCTCTTCGACCCTGGAGTTTCTCCGGCGCCTTCCGAACGGAGAGCTCCGGGTGGTAACGAGCAACGCCGATGCCCCGAAGGTACTCGACGAAGAAACCATAGAGTGCATCGTCGTCGGTGGAGTCTACCGGGCACGGTCGAACTCCTTCGTCGGGGGCCTCGCCGTGTTGACCCTGGAGCAGGTCTACGGGGCGAAGTCCTTTATCGGTGTCGACGGCCTGGCCCTCGACGCCGGCATCACGACTCCCCATCACCAGGAGGCCGAAATCGCCCGATTGATGATTCGCCGTACCCGAGGAAAGGTGGTGGTGCTCGCCGATTCGTCAAAGATCGGCGGTGTTTGCCCCTTCGTCACCGCGCCTCTGTCGGATGTCGACGTCTTGATTACGGATACCGGGATTACCGACGAGTATCGAATTGCCCTCGAAGAGCAGGGCATCCACGTCGTCACCGCCGAGATCGGGGACGAAGGTATCAACAAGCTTGTGGACACCCCCTAAACGATCATAAAAAATCATTGACAATCAAAAAAGTTCGTTCCATAGTATAGAACTGTGGAACGTTTCGACGTAGCAGTTATCGGCGCCGGTGTCTCCGGGGCATCGATTGCCCGCCGCCTTACGGCCTTCGAATTATCCGTTGTCCTCCTCGACAAGGAGGCCGACGTCTCCTTTGGGACGTCCAAGGCCAACTCCGGCATCATTCACGGCGGATTTCACCATAACAAGAAGTACCTTAAGACCCGCCTCGAGCTCCAAGGAGCCGGAATGTACCCCCAGCTCCACCGCGAGCTCGGCTTTCCCTACCGGCAGTGCGGAATCGTCGTCGCCGCGTTCTCTCCCGAGGAGATGACGATATCCGAGCATCTGTACCGTCAGGGCCTCGAGAACGGCTCCCTCGGCATCGAGGTCTGCGGCGCTGCACGGATCAAGGAGCTCGAGCCGAAGCTCCACGAGGATGTCATCGGCGGTCTCTACGCCCCCGCTGGGGGTATTATCGAGCCCTATCGCTTCGTCTTTTCCCTGGTCGAGAATGCTCGAGAAAACGGGTTGGAGGTGATTACCGATTTCGACGTGTCGGCGGCTCGTCGGCTCGACGAAGGGTTTGAGGTATCCGCTCGGGATGGTCGAAAGCTTCGGGCGGACTACGTGGTAAACGCCGCCGGCCTCTACGCCGACGCAGTGTCCGGCATCTTCGGCGCCGAGGAGTATCGAATCCAGCCCCGAAAAGGGGAGTACCATCTACTCGATCGTCGAACCCCTGCCTGTCCGGACCGAGTGCTCTTCCCGGTGCCCACCCAGGTGTCCAAGGGCATGCTGGTTATTCCGACCGTCGAAGGGACCGTGTTGATCGGCCCCACGGCGGACGAGATTCCCGACAAAGAAGACCTTGGCACCACAGCCTCCCGACAGGAGGAGATAGTTCGATCCGCCCGACGGTTGGTTCCGAGTGTCTCACACCAGGACATAATCGCTTCCTTCTCCGGCCTTCGCCCGACCCTTGAAGGGGGCGATTTCTACATCGCCGAATCAGAGAAGCAACCCGGCTTTATCCAGGTAGCGGGTATCCAAAGCCCCGGGCTTACCGCCGCTCCGGCGGTAGGCGAGTACGTAAAGGAGCTCCTGAAGTCCGCCGGATGCCGGATGACGGAAAAACAGCGCTTCCAAGCGATGCTCCCCCCGGTCAGTCGTACTCGAACCGAGACCGACGAAGAGATTCAGGCCGCCTGGGCGACAGACTCTCGGGAGGGGCAGATCGTGTGTCGATGCGAGACCGTCACCCGGGGCGAAATCGTGACCGCGATTCGCCAAGGGCACCGGACCCTCGACGGCATAAAGTTTTCGTCCCGAGCCGGCGCCGGTCGGTGCCAGGGCTCCTTCTGTTTGCCGCGTCTTCTCGAGTTGATCGCCCTCGAGGCCGACGCCCCGATAATTGACGCGACGAAGCGCGGGGGGGAGAGTTGGGTTATCCGGGAGACGCTTCCCGGGACCCCGGTGCGGATGGGCGGTGATCCGGCCGACAGCCCGGCCCCGGGCGGGAACCAGGCCGACGCCGAAACCCAGGCCCCGAGCGGGAACCAGGCCCCGGCCGACAGCCCGGCCCCCGCCATCCGCAGTCGCCGGACCGACGTCCTCATTATCGGGGGCGGGGCTGCCGGGATGGCTGCGGCAAAGGAAGTGGCGGCCCAGGGCTTGGAGGCGGTCATAGTGGACCGCGAGAGCCGCCCCGGTGGGGTCCTTCGGCAGTGTATCCACAACGGATTCGGGATCCACGAGTTCGGCGAGGAGCTTACGGGTCCGGAATACGCCGAGCGCTACGTCTCGGACCTCCAGGGTACCGGCGTCTGCTTTCTCGGGGGGACCACGGCCCTCGGCGTTACTCGGGAGAACGGCGGCTTCGACCTACGCGCCCTTTCGGAAGAGCGGGGGCTCGAGAGGATTCACGCCAGGGCGATGGTTCTCGCGATGGGAAGCCGAGAGCGTAACCGGGGGAGTATTCGTATTCCAGGGACCCGGCCGGCCGGCGTTTTTACCGCGGGTGCCGCCCAGCGACTGGTCAACATGAGCGGCTACGTTCCGGGAAGCCGGGTCGTCATTATCGGATCCGGAGATATCGGACTAATCATGGCCCGACGGATGAAGTTTATCGGCGCCGAGGTAGAGGCGGTAATCGAGATCCAGCCGGTACCCTCGGGAATCAACCGGAATATCGTCCAGTGCCTCGACGACTTCGGCATCCCCCTCTATCTGGGTCACGTCGTAACCGAAATCCACGGTGCCGACCGCGTCTCGGGGGTGACCGTCGCTCCCCTCGAGAACGGCGCACCCCGGATTGATGCCACCTTCGACCTCGAGTGCGACACCCTTCTTCTTTCGGTTGGGTTGATCCCGGAGAACGAGCTTTCCCGGGAGATCGGCGTCGCCCTCGATCAACAGACCCAGGGACCCGTCGTCGACTCTCGTCTGATGACCAGCATCCCCGGCGTCTTCGCGGCGGGGAACGTTCTGCACATTCACGATCTCGTCGATTTTGTCGCCGAGGAGTCGGCCCGAGCCGGGAAGGCCGCCGCCGCATACTTGAACGGCGACACCGAGCCCCGGGAGCTACCGATCGTCGCGGGTAGCAACGTACGCTACGTCGCCCCGGGGAAGATTCGCCTCGACGGGGAGAATCGCCTCTATCTGCGGAGCCTCATCGCTAAGGTGGGGGCGGTGGTCGAAGTGCGCCTCGGGGGCGAGGTCTGGAAACAGTTC
>CAZLDK010000032.1:4922-15955 GCA_964558285.1 uncultured Spirochaetaceae bacterium
CAAGCAGCATCACGTGCAGCCCTCGGAGATGATAAGCATCGAGCTCTCGGGGGCCGAAGCGGAGAAGCTTCTCCGGGAAGGAAACGAGGGAGAACGGGTCGAAGTGGCGCTGGTGTAGCGGCGCGATGGAATTAAGGCCCAATAAATAGAGGACAGAGGTGTGATCAAAGAGAATCAAAAGCTGATACGCCTTCGGAGCGAAGACAAGGAGCTTACCTGCATCGTCTGCCCCATCGGGTGCCAGATGACCGTGGACAAGCAACCCGACGGCGAGCTCAAGGTTACCGGCAACCGCTGCAAACGGGGCGCCGCCTACGCCGCGGAGGAGTTCAACGACCCTCGGCGGGTCGTCACCGCAACCGCCGCCGTTTCCGGAGGCGCCATCGGCCGGCTTCCGGTTCGCAGCGTCGGTTCGGTTCCCGTCGATCGCATCGCCCCCTTTCTCGCCGCAATCTACGAGCTTCGCCTCGAGGCTCCCATTTCTCTCGGCACGACCGTCGCTGCCGACCTTGCCGGGACCGGAATCGACCTTTTGGCGACGATGAACATACCCCTTGCCACCGAAGGTCGCGTTGAAGGAGAACTGTGATGGCCGAGAAATTTGTCGTCGCCCTGGACCAAGGCACCACCAGCTCCCGGGCGATCGTTTTTGATCGAAACAACAACATCCGGGGCGTCGCCCAGAAGGAATTCCCCCAACACTACCCGAAGCCCGGCTGGGTCGAGCAGGACCCGATGGATATTTGGACATCCCAACGGGAGGTTCTCTTCGACGCCCTCAAGGCGGCGAAAATCGGAGCCGGTGACCTGGCGGCGATCGGAATAACCAATCAACGGGAGACGGTCGTTCTCTGGGATCGGGAAACCGGGAAGCCCGTGTTTAACGCCATCGTCTGGCAGTGCCGTCGAACCGCGGACTTCTGCGATCGTCTCAAGGCGGAAGGGCACGAAGAGACGGTGTTCTCGAAGACCGGTCTCGTCATCGACGCCTACTTTAGCGGGACCAAGGTCCGGTGGGCTCTCGACAACGTTCCGGAGGCTCGGAAGCTCGCCGACGCCGGCAGACTGGCCTTCGGTACCGTCGACTCATGGCTTTTGTGGAACCTTACCGACGGCGGTGCTCACCTAACCGACGTGACTAACGCCGCCCGGACGATGCTCTTTAACATCCACACCGGAAGGTGGGATGACGATCTCCTCGAGCTCCTTGGCGTCCCGGCCTCGGTGCTTCCCGAAGTCGTGCCGTCCTCCGGGAAGATGGCGGTGACTGCGCCCTCCCTCTTCTCCGATGTCCAGGTGCCGGTAGCCGGAGTGGCGGGGGACCAGCACGCCGCACTATTCGGACAGGCGTGTTACTCCCCAGGGATGATCAAGAATACCTACGGCACCGGGTGCTTCGTTCTGGTCAACACCGGTTCCGAGGCTATTCGAAGCAAGCACCGTCTCTTAACCACACCGGCCTGGGCCCTTCCGGAGGGGACGAGCTACGCCCTCGAAGGGAGCATCTTCATCGCCGGGGCGGCGATCCAATGGCTCCGGGATTCCGTGGGGCTTATCGCCCACGCCTCGGAGACCGAAGCCCTGGCCGAATCGGTCCCCGATTCCAACGGAGTGTACATGGTCCCCGCTTTCGTCGGCCTCGGGGCGCCACACTGGGACAGCTACGCCCGGGGAGGAATTCTCGGTCTGACCGCCGGCGCCGGCCGGGCGCACCTGGTGCGGGGGGCCCTCGAATCCATCGCCTATCAATCTCGCGACGTCATCCGTGCCGTCCGGAGCGAAGAAGCTCTTCCCTTGAAAACGCTCCGGGCCGACGGCGGGGCGGCGGCGAACAACTTTCTGTTGCAGTTCCAGGCCGACATTCTCGGGCTCCCCGTCGAGCGGCCCAAAGTTGCCGAGACAACTGCCCTTGGCGCCGCCTACCTCGCAGGGTTAGCCGTCGGTTTCTGGAAGGACCAAGAGGAGATCGCCTCCAAGTGGCAGCTCGATCGGCGCTTCGAGCCACAAATGTCGGAAGACCAGCGGGAGACCCTTTACGCCGGATGGCAGAAGGCCGTCACCCGGATAAGCAGGTGGGAAGGCGATGGCTGACACCCGGACCCCGGTGGCGCCGGGCCCTGAGGTTCGCCGCGCCGGAGAGGTTCACGTCGTCGTTATCGGCGGCGGCGGCACCGGTGCGGCGATTACCCACGACCTTATCCAGCGTGGATTCCGCGTTTCCCTCTTCGAGCGGGGTGAGCTCACCTCGGGAACCACCGGGCGGCACCACGGACAGCTTCACTCCGGGGCCCGGTACGCCGTTGGGGACGTCGACATCGCCCGGGAATGCATCGAAGAGGTTCAGACCCTTCGCAAGATAGCCGGCGAGTCCATCGAAATGAACTACGGGCTCTTTCTCGCCCTCGACGACGAGGATGAAGCCTTTGCCGAGTCCTTCCAGTCTGCCTGCAGCGCCGCCGGTATCTCCAACCGCCGGGTTTCCACAGAGCAGGCACTCCGCTACGAGCCCAACATCAACCCCGCCGCTCGGTTCGCCGTCGTCGTCCCGGACGGGACCCTGGACGCCTACCGACTGCCGATGCAGTTCTTTGCCACCGCGGTCGCGGGAACAAGCGCCCCCAGAGACTCCGGGGGCGCCGTGGTCCGTCCCTTCACCGAAGTGGTGGCGATAGAGAGCAGCGGTGGAAAGGTTACAGGGGTCCGTGTTCGGGACCTAGGGGCCGCGAGTCGTGGATCCGGTGGCGGGGAAGAGTTCGTCGGGGCCGACATCGTCATAAACGCCGGTGGCCCCTGGGCGGGACGGATTGCGAGCCTCGGCGGGATAGATTTGGCGATTACCCCGGCTCCGGGGACCCTGGTTGCCGTCAAAGGACGTCTGACCAACATGGTGATAAGCCGCCTCCACCCCCCCGGGGACGCAGACATCATCGTCCCCCAGCGGCAACTCTCGATCGTCGGTACCACTCAGTGGGAAATCGAGGACGCCGACCGAGTAAGGACCCCGGCGGAGGATGTCGACTGGTTGCTCTCCCAGGGGGACCGGCTCGTCCCCTCCTTCTCGAGCAAGGCGTTTCACGCGGCGTGGACCGCTGTACGCCCCCTCGCCGGCCGGGCGGTTTCGAACGGCGCGGATGCCTCGGGTCGCCGGCTGAGCCGGGACTTCGAGGCGGTTTCCCACGCCGACAAGGGTGCCCGAGGCTTCTACAGCATTGTCGGGGGAAAGGCGACGGTCCTCCGGGCGATGGGGGAGGAAGTCGCCGACGTGGTTTGCAACGAGGTTGGCCTGACGATTCCCTGCCGCACCGCCGAGACCCCGCTGTTAAGCCACCGCGACTACTTCCGAAGAAAAGCCGGAGAACACGATGAGCACTAGCCACGATTCCGCGAAGAAGACGATCCGAATACGACGAGCCGGAGGACTCGCCGAGTACACCGTGGGAACCGGTCGATACAGAAGCATCCTCGACGCCTTGGAAGAGATTCGAAGCGAATCCGAGCCGGGGCTTCTCTATCGGCATAGTTGCCACCACGGCTCCTGCGGCACCTGCGGCGTCATCGCCAACGGCAAGCGGGTTCTCGCCTGCCTGAGCCGGTTGGAAGAGTTCGACGGCCCCATCGACCTTCATCCCCTCTCCCCCTTTCCTGTCATCGGGGACCTCGCCATCGACCCGGCACCGCTCTACCGGGACTTCCCCCGGGAGGCAAGCTACCTCCGGCCGAGCGAAGCCAACCCCGACGCCGAGGTGCCGGAAGAAATCGACCGTTTCATCCGGTTCGAAAACTGCATCGAGTGCGGTCTCTGCGTTTCCGCCTGCCCGGTTCAGGAGCGCTTCATGGGCCCCGCCGCCCTCGCCGCCTGGAACCGGGAGTTGGAGAAACGGCCGGAGCGAGAAAACGAAATCCTCGACGCGACTTCCGGTCCCGAAGGAGCCCCGGGCTGCGACCGGGCGCTTCGGTGTAGCGCGGTCTGTCCCCTCGGGGTCTATCCTGCGAAGCATATCGCCCAGCTCCTCCGGCGGATGGAGAAGCGACGGCAGGGGACGGTGCCCCCGGCGGCGGATCCGGCGGAACCGGCTTCCGGCGCCCCACCGAAATAGGGTCGACGCAGAAATAGGCTCTGCGCCACGTTAGTAGATAACCGGGTCGTTATCCAGATCGCACCAGATGTACCAGGTCGCGACGGTTCTCCAAGGGCGCCATTCGTCCGCCTGAGCTTTCAGCTTCCGCCGCCGATCCACCGCCGATGCATCCCCCCACCCGTAGAGACGAGCCGCGGTGTTGACGAGTCCGAGATCGCCGAGCGGCAGCACGTCGGGGCGGCGCTCGTGAAATATCAGCATCATATCGGCGGTCCAGGGGCCGATTCCGCGGTGGGCCGTCAGGGAGGCGTGCACCTCGGCGTCGCTGAGGGTTTGCCATGTGGCGGGGTCGATCCGCCCGTCGACGAAGGCCTCGGCGACGCCGAGAATGTACTCGACCTTCCGGGCCGAGAGCCCCGCCTCGCGAAGCCGCTCCGGGGCGGTAGCAAGGAAGGTCGCCGCCGACAGCTCGGGAACCGCCGAGGCCAGGCGGCGCCCGATCTCCGCTGCCGCCGCGACCGAAATCTGTTGGCCGACAACTGCGTTCAGAAGAGTCCGGAAGGCGTCCCCGCTACCCCGGAGAAACTCGCTTCGGTGAGCCTCGATAAGCCGACGGAGCACCTCGTCGGCGGACGCGAGGTCGCGACAGGCGCGATCCCAGTAACCGGGCGCCAGGAACGGGGGAGGGAACGTCGATTCGGAAGAGGAAATCGTCGCCACAATATTGACCTGGGGTGTATACTACTAAAGATCCGGGGCCTACCGAAACCCGGAGAGAGAGGTCTTCGTGGGGAGGAACGGAGGGCTCCTGGCCCTCTTTGACCCTCGATCGATCGAGCGGGGTACCCGCTATTTCGAAGAGGGACGAGTCGAAAACCTTCGCCTCGACGGGAGCGTCGCCGTCTCCCTCGTGCGAGGAAGCGCCCCAACGCCCTACACGGTCTTCGTCGATACTGCCGATCCGGTATCTAGTCGGTGCAGCTGCCCCGTCGGGAGGGGCTGCAAGCATCTGGTTGCGACGATACTTGCCCTGCCGTCGGAGGACACTGAACGCGTGGTCGACGTCGAGGCTGCGCTCCAGGGCGTCGAGGTGCTCGAGCCGGCGGGCAGCAACAATAGGAGACGGCGGCCGGTCAAGGGCCGGGGCCGATGGCGCGCGGTGTTTCTCGTCTACCTCTCCCCGGAGCTCCGGCCGATGGTACTTCTCGGGCGACAGTACCTCCGGCGGGACGGAACCCCGGGCCGGGTCGAGCGCTTTCGTTGGACCGAAATCCTCCAAGAAGCGGGGAGCCCCGTCGACGAGATGGTCGAACGCCTCCGTGTCTTCGGGGGGGAGGCGCCCCTGCTGGCCTTCGGCACGGAGTTGGCGAAGGCCGGGGCGCCGGTGTTTCTCAGCGACGAACAGCTTACCGAGGGCCTAGGGAGCTCTCCGGTTACCCTAATCGAGGCGCCGGTGATCGGCCTGGAGGTCGTCCCGAAGTCGCAGGTAGGGAGCGGGGATTCCGGCGACCGGTCCTCCCGGAAACCGAAGCTTGAGTTCGAGCTTACGGTACGCGTCGATTCAGACGGCACGAGCCATGCGATCCCGGCGGAAGCTTTTGCTGCCTCGGACCAGGGGATGGGCCGGACGGTACTGCTCTTCGGAACCGGCGTCGTCCTTCTCGGAGAGGAGCGGGGTCCCCTCACCGCCATCATCCCCTATCTGACGGGACCCGATCCCCTGGGCATGAAGGAGCTCGGGCTCCTCCGCCGCCTTTCCTCGGGCTCCCAGGATTCCATCTCCCTGAAGTATCCCCGGTCGGTCCGAGTCCTCCCGTCCCGGGATGGTTTGCTCTTTCTCCTCTCCGCCTGGGGGCGACAGGCGAGCGCATCCTTAGAAACCGATTCGAGAAGCGCCGCCGACGGCTACGACGGGGAGGAGTACCGTCTGCATACTACGACCGCCGCCGAGGAGCAGCGGGCGGTTCGCTCGGCGACCGAAATCTTGGCCTCGCCGCCCTACTACGCCCCCGAAACGCGAACCTGGCATTGGTGGATGACCCTCGGTCGAGAGATCACCGACGTCCTCCAAGCGGGAATAGCCCTCGCCGAGGAAGGCTTTCCGGTGTTCCTCGAAGACTCCGACGGAATCCGTCTCCGGGTCCGGCGCCTGGGTCCTCTGTCTGTGCATGTAAGCTCGGGGACCGACTGGTTTGCTCCCACCGTAAAGCTGGCCGACGGGACGACTCTAGACTTCGAGAGCCTCGAGGCTGTCGGACGAGACGACGCCTTGCGGCAGGGAAATACCATCCTTTATCTGGATCCCCGGGATGTCACCCGCCTGAAGCGTCTTCGAGAGGTGGCGGCAGGGTGTGAAACGGGGACCTTCTTTCGAAACGACTTGTCTTCCCTCGTCGACGTCGCAGCGCTTGCCGACGAAATAGCCCCGGACCTCGAAGGGATCCGTTCCCTCGCCGAAGCGCTTCTCCGGCCGGCAGAGGCGGTCCCGAGCCCTGGGGCGCTTCCTCAACCCGCCGGCCTCCAAGCGACGTTGAGACCCTACCAGGCCGACGGCTACCGGTGGCTGGCTCTGCTCGCCCGCCACGGACTGTCGGGGTGTCTCGCCGACGACATGGGCCTGGGAAAGACCGTTCAAGCCTTGGCGCTGATGCTGCACCTTCGTCAATCGGCGCACAGAATCGGCCTTCCCCAGCCCCCCGGTGACTCCTCGAGCCTCCTCCCCGGCGGGTTTCTGGTGGTCGCCCCCGTTTCGACCATCGAGAATTGGCGCCGAGAGGCGGCGCGTTTTGCCCCGGACCTCCGGACCGCCGTCCACCACGGTCCGAAGCGCCCTCGGAACGCCGAATCTCTCACCGGTGCCGATCTGACGATAACGAGCTACGCCACCGTGGCGCGAGACCGAGAGCTCTTTCTTCGCGTCCAGTGGCGCCTGGTTGTCCTCGACGAGGCTCAGTTTATCAAGAACCCGTACGCCCGAACGACGGTGCGAATCAAAGAGCTTTCGGCAGATTTGAAGCTCTGCCTGACCGGGACGCCGGTGGAAAACGTCAGTACCGACCTCTTTTCCATAATGGATTTTCTCCACCCCGGTCTCCTTGGATCCCTCCGGGACTTTTCCAATCGCTATCCGAAACGCAACATCAACCTTACCGACGAAAGCGCTCGGCGGCTCCGACGTTTGTCGCGAAAAGTCGCGCCCTTTCTTCTTCGGCGCACCAAGGAAGCTGTTGCACCGGAGCTGCCGCCGCGGATCGAGACTGTGCTCTCCTGCGAGATGGGCCCAAAGCAGGCCCGCTTCTACGAAGCCCTGCGGGTCGTCCACCGAGATCGGGTACGGGCGGCCATCGCAAGTAGAAAGTATGCAGATATCGGTGCCGCGATCTTTACCGGACTTCTCCGCCTCCGGCAGGCCGCTCTCTACCCCGAAGACGCCGACCCTGTCGGTCGCGGTGTGCCGTCGGTCAAGGAGGCCGAGCTCCTCTCCCAACTCGCCGAGGTGGTGGCCGGGGGGCACCGTGCCCTCGTCTTTAGTCAATTTGTCTCCGGGTTAAAGCGCCTGTGCTCCGCGGCCGAGGAAAAACAGATCGATACCCTCTACCTCGACGGGCAGACTACCGCCCGGGAGGGATTAATAGACCGCTTTCAACACTCCGATTCGCCGGTGGTCTTCTTTGTCAGCCTCAGGGCCGGGGGCACAGGCATAAATCTGACGGCCGCCGACTATGTCTACATCTGCGACCCCTGGTGGAACCCTCAGGTGGAGCGGCAGGCAGTCGACCGGGCCCACCGGATCGGGAGGAACAAGCCGGTAATGGTAACCCGCCTCGTCACCGCCGGAACGGTGGAGCAGAAGGTGCTCGAGCTTCAGGAGCAGAAACGTCGTCTCGCCTCAGACCTGATCGAGGAGAACGGAGCCGGACTCGCCGGCTACTCTCCCGAGGAGCTTCTCGCCCTCTTCGACTAGCGGGCGTTACGTTCTCCGGGCGGCTGTGATAGTCTGTGGCGGAATCCGTTCAGCCTGCTATCGACCGTTTCGGAGGCGCTTTGTGAAGATCGGGGTCATCGTCGGGAAGTTCCCGGTTATCAGCGAGCAGTTCATTCTTAACCACATCGCCGGCCTCATTGACCAGGGCCACGAGGTAACCGTCTTGGCCGCCGCCCGGGGTTCGACGGACCGGGTCCAGCCGATGGTTACCGAATACCGGCTCCTCGATCGAACCCTCTACGCCGACGTGCCCTCGAAACCCGTCGCGAGGGGCTTTCGCTTGCTGCTTTTGACGATTAGAAACGCCTTTCTCCGGCCACGGTTCCTCCTTCGGGCCCTCTCCCGGCGCCGGTATCGGACCGGGGTCGCCTCCGGGAAAACCGTCTTCTTTCTGAATGCGTTTTCTCGCCTCCGTTTAGATTTTCTCTACGCCCATTTCGGCCCAAACGGGCTCTCCGGGGCCTTTCTGAAGGACATCGGCGTGGCGCCCCGCCTCGCGGTGGCCTTCCACGGTTCCGACATCAACACCTACCCCAAGCGCTTCGGGGAGGACGTCTACTCCTACATGTTCACCCGATGCGACCTGGTAACCGCGAACACAACCTTTACCGCAAACAAGGTTGTGTCCGCCGGGGCCACGCAGGGGCAGATGATTATAGTTCCGGAGAGCCTTCGAACCGACGAGTATCCGCCGCGCAGCTGGACACCGAGGGATGACGGCTTTCGGGTTCTGACCGTCGGGCGGATGGTCGAGAAGAAGGGGCACCGCTACGTCCTCGAGGCGATCTCAACCCTCCGGGAGACTATTCCCGGTCTCCGGTACCGGATGGTCGGGGATGGGTCCCTTCGGCGGGGCCTCGAAGCGCAGGCGGAGGCCCTCGGCATAGCCGATATCTGCGACTTTCTCGGGGCCCAGACCGCCGACGTGGTCCGAAGGGAGTACGCGGAGTGCGACGTCTTTGTGCTGGCCAGCGTTACGGCCTCCGGAGGCGACATGGAGGGGCAGGGGCTGGTCCTTCAGGAAGCCCAGGCGATGGGCGTGCCGGTCATCTCCACCTACCATAACGGAATCCCCGATGGGGTCCTGGAAGGCGAGACCGGGATCCTCGTTCCCGAGGGAGACGTCGAGGGGCTCCACCGTGCCATCGAGGGACTCCGGCGGGATCCGGGGAAGATCGCGTCGATGGGGAGGCGGGCCGCCGAGTTCGTTCGAGAGCGCTACGACACCGCCGCCGTTACCGACAGGCTCGAAGAAGCGCTCCGGGACCGGTTTCCCGAATGGCGGACGCCGCCGGAGCTCTAGGTTCGAGAGCGCATTAGAAAAAAACACAATTCTGGGAGCACTCCCTGCGCTTTCCCCTTCGGCAAAAGCAAGGTAGGATCGGTGAGACCATGACCGAGAGGAAAAAGCTCTATACGACGGTGGCCGTTATGGTGGCGGTGGCCTTTCTCGTCGGCTCCAACATAGCCTGGTTGAACCCGCGTCCCGATTTCGAGCTCTACCGTACCTTCGACGCCTATCCCTTTATGTGGCAGTACAACGCCGATGCCGGGATGGAAATTCTCAGCGCCGCCTACTTTCCGGAGGTCTTCGAAACCTACCCGGAAAGGATAAACCGTCCCCTCTATCCGCTTCTGGCCCGGGGATTCGGCGCCGTCGTCGGCATAGCCCTCTCACCGATAACCGACCTGAGCCCCCTCGAGCGGGCAGGGGCGGGGTACATCATCCTGAAGCTCCTGGTTCACGCCCTCGCGGGAGTCGCCCTCTGGAGCGTCCTCCGCCGCTGGCTCCCCTGGGAGGCGACACTCCTCTCCCTGGGGTTGATGTTCTTCCATCCCCACACCTTCGCCCACATTGCCACCTTCCACACCACCGACTTACAGATCTTTGTGCCGATCTTCGTCGCCTGGGGCGGTCTCCACCTCCGGGACGTTGGTTATCAAGGCGCCGGGCCCGCCGGAGCCGAGACCCGACGGCGCTACTGGCTCCTAGTGCCGGCCTACTCCTTGGCGGTTGGTGTTCTGATGCTCGGGAAGCAGAACTACTCCTCCTACCTTGCGCTCCTGGCGACGGCCGTCGTCTTGAGACACTGGAAGGAAGCGGTCCTGAGCTTCGTCGTCCACCTGATTCCCCTTTTTCTCTACGTGGGCTATCTCTCCCTGGTCGGGCTTTCCTACCGGAACAACGAGATTACCGGAATGGACCAGGGCATTTGGATCGTCGATCTCCTTGCTCAGCATCCCCTCGTCGTCGTCGGGGATATCTGGGAGATCTTTATGGAGTTCCTGGGGAACGCCGTGCGCTTCTTCCACGTAACGCTCTTTCTGGCGGTCGCGGCCCTGGGTCGATGGAGATCGATCGGTCGGGAGAGAAAGCTCGGAACCGCCGAAGGGCTCTTTTTCGCCCTCCTGTTCTTGGCAACCTTCGCCCAGTTCGTCGCCGTCCGCCGTTTCTTCGTCGTCTATTTGACATCGGACATCGCATTTATCGTCTTCGGGCTATCCTCCTGGGTGATCGTCGAGGTCTGGAAGGCCCGTGAGCGCGTGGTCCGGGGGATCGTGGTAGCCTACGGCCTGGTGTCGGTGCTCTCTTTTGTGAACCTTCCCTACCTTTCCCCCTGGGAGCAGCCCTACCGATCTCCGGAGGTTATCGAGAATCGTCTCGAAATGGTCGAGAACCCGGATCAATTCACCGATGAGGAGCGAGAGGCCGCCCAAGGGGGCGCCGTGATTCCCCCAGGCAGCGACAATCCGGGAAAAGGGGACGGGCAAGAGGACGGGAACGAGTGAAGCTTTCGATTGTTATCCCTGTCTACAACGAGGCAGGCACGATTAGTAACATCGTCGAGGTCGTCGAGGGCGTTTCCCTCCCGGCGGACGTTACCGAGCGGCAGATTGTCCTCGTCGACGACTATTCGACCGACGGAACCCGGGAAATCCTCCGGGGCATGGAAGAGCGCCACACGGTT
>CAZLDK010000032.1:15965-18089 GCA_964558285.1 uncultured Spirochaetaceae bacterium
AGAGAACGGCGGCAAGGGGAGCGCCCTCCAGAGCGGTTTTGCCGCGGCTACCGGGGACATCGTTATCGTCCAGGACGCGGATCTCGAATACGACCCCCGAGAGTACGGCAAGCTCCTCGACCCGATTCTTGCCGGGAAGGCGGACGTGGTCTACGGCTCCCGCTTCGCCGGGGGGGAGAGTCACCGCATCCTTTACTACTGGCATAGTCTCGGGAACAAGGGGCTCACCTGGATTTCCAACATGCTGAGCGACTTGAACCTCTCGGACATGGAGACCTGCTACAAGGTCTTCCGGAAGGGCATTCTCGACAGACTCTCCCTCCGGGAGAAGCGCTTCGGCATCGAGCCGGAGATTACCGCGAAGGTCGCGGAGCTCGCTCGGGAAGAGGGGGTTCGCATCTACGAGGTGGGAATCTCCTACCACGGCCGAACCTACGCCGAGGGAAAAAAGATCGGTCTCAAGGATGCCTTTCGGGCCCTCTACTGCATTATCAAGTACAACACCACGCGGCTCGCGAAGTTAATACGCTACGGGATGATGGGGATACTCGTCGCCTTGAGCCAGGTGCTCTCGATTACCGCCCTCGTGGAACTCGGCGGTCTCGAGGGACTCCGCGGGGAGAACATCGCCAACCTGATAAGCATCGAAGTATCGATCATCGTCGGCTACCTTCTCCACAGCCGGGTTACCTGGCAGGCCGGGAGGTTCGGGCGTCCCCGGGGTGCCCGTTTCTGGGCGTTCTTGCGCTTCCACGGGGTTACCCTCTTTAGCGCCGCGATCCGTGCCGGCGTCTTCTACCTTCTGTCGACGACGGGGATGCACTACCGTCTGAACGCGATTATCGGCGTGGTGATCGCGGTAATCCTGAACTTCCTCGGCTACGACCGTTTGGTGTTTCGAGAGAGGGGTCGGTGGACGCGACCGACGGAGTAACCGTCCTTGCCCTCTTCGACCGGATATCGGTGTTCCATACCCTGGCGCCGTACCTCGTCGGGCTCCACCGCCGCGACTGGGACGGTTCCCCGCCTCGGCTAACCTACACCGATAGCCCCGAGTGGTGCCTTAACCGCGACACAAACGACTGCTTGATTATCGAGCGGCTGTTTCTCAAACCGCCGGTAACCGACCTTCCGCTTCTCGCCGCCCTCCGGCGGCGGTATCGCCGGATCTTCTTCTTTAACGGGAACGCCGGGGGGGCGATCCAGCGGCCGGAGGTGCTTCCGTACGTCGACCGCTTCTACAACAAGGCGCTCTTCGTAGACCGCGGACTCTACGCCAAGCCTCTTTACGGCCGGGAGCTCTTTACCGACTTCTCCCATCGGCGCTTCGGCGTTCTCGACGACCCCGAGATTCCGCCGAGTCCGGCTCCGGAGGACGAGCTGGACAAAGTGCGCCTGGGGTGGAGCATCGGTGTCGGCGACTTTCCCCGGCGTCATTTCCGGCAGCGGGTCGGCGTGGCCCTATCCCGGTTTCACTCCCCCCGTCTCGCCGCTCCCATCATCCACAAAAAGGAAATGATCGACCCCTCGCGGCCTTCCTTCGCCTGGGCCGGACCGGGCCTAGGCGCCGGGCGTCGGGGCTCCGCCGAGGCCATCGACGTCAACGCCCGCCTCGGAAACCCGGGGCATCCCACTATCGCCTTCCACCGCCGGCACCTCGGGGGCCTCCTTAGGGAAGCCGCGGAGCGCCGGGGGTGGTCCCTCGTCGCCGACCGGGTGCCCATTCGACGCTACTTCGCCGACATGGAGCGTTCCCGGATAACCTTTAGTCCCTTCGGCTGGGGGGAGCTCTGCTTCCGGGATTTCGAGGCGGTCCGCGCCGGCTCCCTCCTTTTAAAGCCGGACATGAGCCATCTGGCGACCTGGCCCGATATCTACCTTCCGGGCGAAACCTACGTCCCCGTCGCCTGGGACGGGAGCGACCTCGAAGAGAAGATTGCCTACTACCTCGGTCGCCCCGCCGAAGGGCGGCGGATAGCCGAAAACGCCTTCGAGGTCTATCGTCGGCAGCTCGCCGATCTTCCGGGGCGGGTCGCGTCGGTGCTCCGGGAGCTTATCGATGGCTAGGAGGCGGGAAGAGAGGCCCGGGTCCGGAGGAGACGGCGCCGGGGGCCCCGAAGCCTC
>CAZLDK010000033.1:0-17834 GCA_964558285.1 uncultured Spirochaetaceae bacterium
GGATCTCCCTGGTTCACGAGGCCGGCGCCTATCCCCCGTTCTACCTCTACTGGGCGCCGGATTCCGAGCGGATCAGCTTCTTGACCGCCGACGGGGAGTCCGAGTCCCTCTCCCTACAGATCGTCGGCGACGCCGGGGAGAATTACTCGGTCCTCGGTACCGGGCGACCCTACTACTGGGACTGGTCCCCGACGGGAGAGACGATTTTTGCCCATGTCGGCGGTGTCGACCGCCGGGGAGAACCGGGAAGCATTCTCCGGTTGCTGAGCGTGGATAACGGCTCCGTGGCCTCCGAAACCCTTCAACTGGAGACCATCGCTTTTCAGGCTCCGGAGTACTCTCCGAGCGGGGAGTACATTGCCGCAGCCGTCGAAGACTTCGGCGGTGGAAGAAGGCTGATGCTCTTGACCCCCAACGGACAGCCGATTCGTGCTCTGGCGACCCTTCGGGGACAGGTCGCCTTCTCCTGGTCCCCCGACGGATCGAGGGTTGCCTACATCGACGGGCTCGCAGCGCCCTACGGAGGGGTGGCCGGCCGCTTGCGGGTAACGAGCGTCTCCGCCTTCGCTCAGACCATTTCCTGGGAGGGCCTCGGCAGCTCCCTCGACGCCCCGACCGTCGGTGCCTTTTTCTGGTCCCCGGACGGCGAAAAAATCGCCTACTTCGAACCCGTCTTCGCCCAGGCCCGCAACGGTCGTCCTCAGTTGGTCTTTCGGATGAGGATCTACTACGTCGAAGAAGAACGAACCGTTACCATCGGCCCCTTTCTGCCGACTCCGGCTTTCGCAAGCCAATTGGTACCTTACTTCGACCAGTACGAGCGCTCCGGGACGATTTGGTCCCCGGATTCTCGCTACGTCGTCATCAACGCAATGACGAGGGACGACCGCCCCGGCATCTACGTGGTGCCGGCGACCGGAGACGAGGCCCCTCAGGTTGTCGCCGAAGGGATCTTGCCGTTCTGGGCTCCGCGATAGACGAAGAGATTAAGGGCAACCACGAGAAGGCTCCAGCTACCGAGGGCGATAAGCCCCAAGCCGAAACCCCCGCTCTGTCCGAGGTAGCCGAGAACCGTCGGGACAACCCCGGCCCCGAGGAGGTAGGCGGGAGGGAACACCAGGCTGAAGGCGACGTTTCGGGCGCCCGGCGGTGACGCACCGGCCAGGGCGGTAAGAGCCGAGGGAAAGAACGCGGCGACGACCCCGGGCTGAACCCACACCGCCGCTATCAGGAGGCTCCCGGTAGCGAGCCCCATCACCAGTGTCGCAACTCCGGCAAGGCCGAGGGCTCCGACCATGACCACCCGATCACCGAAGAGATCTCTGAGGTGCCCAGATACGAGCACCACCCCGAGCGCCGTTAGTCGGGAAAAGCCGACGAGACGGTTGACCTCTTCGACGGGAATGCCTCGCTCCGTGGAGAGAAACGCAGGCAGGATTGCGTAGGTTCCTACCTCCGCTCCGACGGCGGTTGCAAAGCCAAGAAGAATGAGCCAGAAGCGTGTATTCGGAAGAATCTCCCTGAGAAAACGAAAGTTCGGCGCCTGCCCCCGGGTCCGCCCCAGGTCCCTCCAAGGCAGAAGAAGGGTTGCCACGGCGAAGGACGCCAGGGCCAGAATCCGCAGGATCGATCGCCAGTCCATGGTGGACATCAGGAGGTTGACCACCAAGGGAGCCCCGAGGAGCGCCACGATTGGTGCGACCTCGTGAAGAGCCATCGCCTTTCCCCAATGGTGCTCGGGTATAAGGTCGGTCAACGTAGCCATCGCCGACGCCATGTAGAGACCGCTGAAGGATCCGAGCAGGAGTAGCCCCAGCCGTAAGGACCAGAGGGAGGCCGATAGCGAAACCAGCACCGTCGCCAGGGCGGCACCAAAGGCCGAGGTAAGAATGGCACCCCGGTTCCGGAAGGCCCGGGCGAAATAGCCGGAAAAGAGGACGGTGACGGCGTACCCGAGGGTAATGAAGAGAAAGAGGGATCCCATCTGTCCGTAGGAAAAGCCCAGGTCCTGTCGAATCGGGAGCAGCAGGGGCGAATAGATCCACCGCCCGAGGAAGTTCATAAGAAAGACCAGAACGAGGGTTACCGCCGGGCCGATTCGGGAAAAAAGCATCGTCTTACGCCGGGTCCGGTCGAGGCCCGAGGTCGAAGAGCTCCCGAACATAGCAGTAGCCGTTTCCGGCGAGGCGGCCGATTGGTTTGAGCGCGCCGACATCGACGTGCAAACTCTCCCCTATCACGGTGTCCTCAACCTCGATCGACAGAACTCGACCGAGGACAAGGGTCGCGCTCCCGGGGCCGGCACCGATCTGAATGGTGCGATCCAGGACGCACTCGAAGGCGACACTCGATTCCCCTATCCTCGGGGGCGCGATGGTCTTGCTCGGAACCGTCGTTAGACCCAGGGCATCGATTTCGCTCCTCCCGAGAGGGTAGTCGCCCGAAGAGGCGTGCATGTTCTTCTCCTGCGGCTCTCCCACGGTGTTTACAACAAATTCTCCTGTCGCAAGTATGTTTCTTAGTGTATCTTTCCGGTGGTCCTCCCGGTCCGGGTTGTAGCTGAAGGACACGGAGACGGTGGGCGGATTCGACGCGACTCCGTTGAAGAAGCTGAAGGGGGCCAGGTTGGTCGCGCCTTCGGAGTCGAGGGTGGAGATCCACGCGATTGGGCGGGGAACGACGCAGCCGATGATGAGCTTGTGCATCTCCCGGGGACCCTGGTCTCTTGGGTTGATGGTCATTGATTCTGCCTCCTGGTCAGGTGGATGCTTACGGAAATCGAACGAATAGGCAACGGGGGATACCCGGATATGAGAAAAGTACTCTTGCTACCAGCGATACTACTTCTGGCTCCCTTTCTCTGGTCCCAGGAAGGTGCCGCCGCTTTCGAATCCGGGGAGCCGGACCGGGGAATTATCCCGATACCGGCTCTGGGCTACACACCGGAGACCGGCTTTCTTATCGGTGTCGCCGCTATCTACTTCTCGGTTCCGCCGGGTACCGAGGACGCCCTTCAGACGACGAACATCGGCCTGAACCTCCTCTACGGCACCGTCGGCTTCTTTAATCTTGGGGTCTCGGCGGAAATGCCCCTCGATGGAGACCGTTTCTACTTCGAGGGAGGCCTCGGATTAAACAGGGCGAACCAGGAATACTTCGGCCTTGGTCTCGACAACGACGGCGTCGAGGAGTTTACCCAGTTTCAATTTGACTCCGAAGGAGCCTTCCTCTATCGACTCACCCCAAGTCTTCGCCTCGGCCCCACCTACCGGGTCGGCTACGTAGAAGTGCTCGACAAGGAGACCGCCGGACAGTTGGATCAGGATGGCGTCGAAGGATCCGATTGGGCGCTGGTATCGGGACCCGGGGTGCGGGTTGCCTACGACACCCGAAGCTCCACCTTCTTTCCTCGACGCGGAGTCTTGGCAACCCTCGACAGCTCGCTAAGCTCCACGGTCCTCGGTGCAAGCTCCACCTTCGGCCGGACCGCCCTCGACGGCCGGGTCTATCGCGAGGTGCTCCCGGACGCCGTCATCGCCGGCCAGGCGCGCCTCGCCACCGCGTACGGCGACGCGCCGTTCCAGTTCTTGCCCTTCCTCGGGGGACAGAACGAGCTCCGGGGGTTCATCGAGGGAGAGATCCGGGACAACGCGACGCTTCTCGCCCAAGCCGAGTTTCGCTTCCCACTGCACTGGCGTTTCGGAGCCGTCGCCTTCTTCGGCGTCGGGACCTCGGGGCAGGATCTCGGAACCCTACAGTGGGACCGGTTTCAACCCGCGGGGGGCGGGGGGATTCGCTTTGCCCTCAACCCGGAACAGGACATAAACCTGCGGCTGGATTTTGCCCACAACGGTCGGGATCTGGCGGTCTACTTCGGCTTTGGTGAGGCCTTCTGATCTCTACTGAGCGAGATGCCCTTCGGAGACGAGCTCCTCTTGGATGGTCTTGACGACCGTGTTGACGTAGGTAGCGAGGTCAGGGATTTCCGAACGGTCGAGGCGAAACCCGATCGCGCCCTCGTGGCCCCCTCCGTTCTCGATCTCCAGTCGTTTCAGAATTTTCCGGAGATCGTAGTCCTGGAAGTCGAAGCTACGCCGGGCGCGAAACTGTACCAGTGACGAGGAGTCCGCCTTGTCGTAGTAGCCGACCACGCTGATGTAGCCACTTTCTTCCGCCAACTCGTCGGCGACTCCCCGGGCCACGGCGATGATGGTGTCGTGATCGTACTCGTTGTGGATCTGCTCGCTATCAGTTTCCGAGAGAATCGCGTAGCTGACCCCGGGGATCGACTTGCTCCGTTCGGTCAAGAAGTCGTGGAACCGCTCCTCCTTGCTCGAAAGGCGCCGCAACTCGCCGAAGATCTGTTCCATATTGAAAAAGTTGGTCTGCTTCGTCGTCTTCTCGGTGAGCATTCTTCCGAACATCTCGCTGAACATCTCGTAGAAGCGCCGCTCCTTGTGTGTCTTGAGCGCTTTTCCGAGCTGGGTGTCTCCGATTATTCCCGTAAGAATGGACAGCACCATATTCCGGCTAAAGATGTCCTGAACCACTTCGTCCTCCCGGATCTCCGGTTTTTGGGAGAGCTTGCAGGCCAAGAGCCCCACGAGCTCGCAGGTGGAGGAGGCCTGGGTAACCAGACAGTAGCCGTCGTTTCCGGAAAACTTGCTGTCCGTTTCCAGGTGATGGTCAATTTCGATCTTGAGGATGTCCTTCCGGGAGAGGAGCTTCTGGACGGCGGAACTCGCTTCGAGCATCGCAGGCTTCGGCGTGTCGCAGACAACCACGGTATCGACGCTCTCGATGGTGCCGCCGCATTCCCCTTGGGTGACGCCGATGGAGTTATACCTACAGATCTGGAGGAGGTAGTGAAAGTGCTCCGGTAGCTCTTCTGAGGTACAAATCTGGACCGTCTTGCTGAGCTTGCTCAACACCAGGGCAACCGAAACCATCGACGCAATGCAGTCCTCGTCCGGGGTTTCGTGTCCGAGGATCAGAAAATGGTTTCGGGACGTGAATGCATCGATGATGTTGTCGATGATTCGGTTTTTGGCGGCGATGGTGCGGAGGCTGTGCTTCTGGAGATACATCGTGCTGTCGGAAAACGTCATCCTGGACTCCTGCGGATTACTGCACAGTTGCGACCTTGCTCTTTTGCGTCGTAAAGGGCCATATCGGCCGCTTCGCGGATCGCTTTGACGGTGCGACCGTGGATCGGGTAGGAAGCGATTCCCTGGCTTGTGGTCACCTGAGTTAGTGTTCCGTTCAAACCGGCGAGAACATCGAGGGCCGCCACATCCCGGCATACGGCTTCGCAGATCTCAAGGGCCGCCTCCGCGGTGGTCTCCGGGAGGAGAAAAATGAACTCGTCCCCCCCGTACCGAGCGAGAAGGTCCGATTCCCGGAAGTGGCGCCGAAGTACCGGAACGACGGACCGTATAACCTCGTCGCCGACGTCGTGACCGTAATCATTGTTTATCGATGTAAAGTGGTCGAGGTCCGCCATGACGAGGGAGAGGGGGGTTCCGGCGGTTTGGGAATGGGCCAACTGTTCGGAGATCGCTTCGTCGATAAACCGGCGGTTGAAAAGCCCGGTCATTTCGTCTGTGACCGCGCGCTTCCGGGCGCTGTCGCCCCACTGGACCATCTCCGAGAGAAAGACGCCGGAGCTCTCGAGCCGCTCCGCGGTCGTCCTGAGCATCCTTCGCATCACCTTGATGGCGGCTCCGGGGTACTCTTCCTCGAAGGCGAGAAAGTCGTCCTCCGAGAGGCAGAGCAACTCGCTTGACTCCTTTGCGGTGCAGGTTGCCGACCGGGGCGATCGGTCGAAGATAGCCATCTCCCCGAAGAAGTCCCCGGGGCCGAAGTCCGCGACTTCGATCTGGTTGCCGTCTTTGCCGGCGACGCTGCTGGCGACTCGCCCTTCTTCGACGATGAAGAGGGCGTTGCCGGGGTCGTTCTGGGTAAACAGCGGTGCCCCGGGTTCGATGGCAACGAGGTGGAAGAGGCGGTCGAGGGCTTCGAGCTCGCCTTCCTCGAGAGACGACAGGATCTCTATGGACCTGAGGAACGCGAAACGACTTTTCATACTAAGCTCTCAATATAGATCACGATACCCCATATTTCCCGATTAATTGGTTAAGATTCTGTTTCCTCCGGCGTCCCGGGCCCGATAGAGTCGCTCGTAGGCGCGCTCGATGAGCTCTTCCTTCGTCGGCGCGTCTTCCGGGTGGGTCGCGACAGACAGGCTGAAGGTGATCGGGACCGCCTCGCCCCCGGTCAGGTGCGAAAGGTCGATCCTCTCGAGGGCCTCCTTTAGTGCTTTGGCCCGGGCAAAGGCCTCGTCGCTGCCGCAGTCGGGGAGCACGAGAGCCGTTTCGTTGCCTCGGTAGCGAATGCCGGCCTCTCCGGGACCTACGATTCCTGCCAGCGTAGTCCCGAGGAGCCGAAGCGCCTCGTCCCCGACCTCGTGGCCGAAGGTATCGTTTATCTGTTTGAAGCGGTCGGGCTTCGCCATCACCAGGCTCACTACCCTGTCCTCCGGCGAAAAAAGCTTCGGATACTCTTCTTTTAGGTAGGTCGGATTGTAGAGTCCCGTCAGCTTGTCACCGAGAACTTGTTTACGAAGCTCTTGAATCCACGGGGCGTTCTCTGAGATTAGCGCGTTGGTGCTCCGTATTCGACCGGCGACCATCGCGATCAGCTTGTGGAGGATTCGAGCCGCCGCCGCCGGACGTTCCATGAACACGTCGTCCAGGGTGGTTCCGCTCCGGGGGAAGGCAACGACGCTACTCTCCCGCTCGGCGATGCCTCTAACCCGCCGGGTTCCCCCACGAAAAAGATCGATCTCTCCGAAAGACTCGCCCTCGATAAAGCGCGCCACGTCCTGGGGTCTGTCCTCTTCTCCGATCCGTTGAACGAGTACGTCGCCCGAGGCCACGACGTAGAGTGCCTCTGCGGTTGTGTTCGCGTCGAAGAGAATGTCGCCCGGGGCGAGGGACCGGAGCTCGCTGAACTCCGCGATAAACTGGCGCTCCTCCGTCCCGAGGCTCGAGAAGAGGTTTGTCCGGGCAAGGATATCCGATACGTAACTGTTCTCGTTGATCACCGTCTCCATTATCGAGGTATCATCCCTCGTTCTTCAAGTTAGCTTCATACACCGCGGCGCTTACCCAGGACTCGACAAGATGCTTGGAGACGAACTCGTCGAAGGGAACCGCCTTGCCGAAGAGAAACCCCTGGAGCGTGTCACAGCCGTAGGACTCCAAAAGCTTCCGTTGAATGGTGCTATCCACACCCTCGGCGGTAACGTGGAGGCCGATACCCTTTGCCAAGGAGAGGATGCCCCGGACGGCCGCCTGGTGCGTCTCTCCCTTTTCCAGGTTTACGACGAAGGAACGGTCGATCTTGAGGCGATCGACCGGGAGGCTCGTCAGGTAGCTCAGAGCCGAGTAGCCGACGCCGAAATCGTCGAGGGCCATCCGAATACCGAGCTCCGCTAGAGCGGAAAAGACATCCCGGATGTCGTCTATCCGTTCCATCGCGGCACCTTCGGTAACCTCGAATATCAGAGACTCGGGACGAATGTCGTGGGTCTCCACCAGCTCACGGATTTCCGAGACGAACTCGGGTTCGCCGAGCTCGAGGGGGGAGACGTTTACCGACAGGGTAAAGTCTTCGTATCCCTGCGACCGGAGAGCCCGGAGCATCGACACCGCCTGCTGCATGACCGTTCGGCCAACTTGCTGGATAAGCCCACACTCCTCGGCGATCGGGATAAAGACGCTCGGGGAGATCCACTCCCCGGGGCGGCGCTCCCATCGGATGAGCCCCTCGGCGCTGCGAACCCGCTGGCTCTCTGCTTCTACGATGGGCTGGAGGTAGAGCTTTAGATCCCCGGCGAGCACGGCGTGTCGCAACTGGGCTTCGAGCTCGAGTCTTTCGAGACTTGCCCGGTTGATTCGCGGGTTGTAGAAGACGACCCGCCCCTTGCCCCCCCGTTTTGCCTGGTACATGGCGGCGTCGGCGTTTCTGAGAAGCTCCGGCGCGTCGCTCCCGTCCTCCGGAGAAATTGCAACTCCGACGCTTGCGGAAGCGGAGAGGGGGCGGCCTTCGACGGTAATCGGTTGCTCCACCGCCATCTGGATACGGTGAACGACGTCGGCGACTTCTTGGCTGTTGCGCAGACGGGTCAGGGCGTAGACGAACTCGTCGCCACCAAACCGAGCAACGGTGTCTTGAGCCCGGCAGGCGGTTCGGAGGTTTCGGGATAGGAGGCGCAGGAATTCGTCCCCGACGCCGTGTCCGAGGCTGTCGTTTATCGTCTTAAAATTGTCTACGTCCAGAAATACCAGGGCCAGGTGCTCTCCGTTCCGGTCTCGGGTGGCTAGTGCTTGCTCCAGGCGGTCCATAAGGAGGTCTCTGTTCGGAAGCCCGGTCAGAGCGTCGTGATACGCCTGGTGCCGGAGGCGCTCCTGGGTCTTCTTTAGCGCCGTTATGTCGTGAAAAACCGCGGCGAAGTGCTCGATCTCGTCTTCGTCGTCCCGGACGGCCCGGATCGACAGCAGCTCGGGATACGCCTCACCGGACTTTCTCCGGTTCCAGATTTCACCGCTCCACTCACCCTTATCGATCAGCTCCCGCCACATTCTGGCGTAGTATTCATCGTCGTGACGGTCGGACTTGAGAATTCGCGGGTTCTGACCCACGGCGTCCGAGGCCTCGTATCCGGTAATCTGCGTAAATGCCGGGTTGATCCGCTCGATGGTTCCGTTCCGGTCGGTAATGACGATCCCCTCGATGGCGTTCTTGAACACTGCTTCCGACAGATTCAGGAGAGTCTCGTTCTTCCGCTCCTCGGTTACGTCCCGGAGATAGAGGTAGACGTACTCCTCGGCGACAAGGCGAATAGCAGTAACCAAGTATACTCTGTGGTCGAGATGATACGCGGTGGTTCGAGCGCGACTTGTCTCCAGAGTCTGCCGTAACTCTTCCGGAAGCTCGACCTGTGAACCGCTCTTCGACCAGTGGTGCACCAGGTTCTCCGCCGCCCGGTTCCAGTAGAGAACGTCGCCGTCCATCGAGACCCGGACGACGGGGTCCGGGTTCTGCTCGGAAAACTGGGCAAGAGACGCGTTGCGGTGCTCCACCGCCTTTCGGACTTCTACCTCTTGGCGAAGACTGTCGAGCATCGATTCGAGGTAGACCGCCAACTCGTCCACTTCGTTCCGCGGTGTCCCGACCTCCGGGAGGTAGGGGTCGTAGACGGGGCTCTCCTCCAGGCGGGTCAGGAGCCTCTTGAGAGGAGCCAACAGCCGAAGGGTGCGAACGGTTCCGATAACAGACGCAACTATCACGGCGACGATACCGGTCACGAGCAGGACGCTTCGCAATCGGGCGACTACCCCGCTGGTATCGTCGATCCCGGCGGAGACGGCGACGGTCCATCCCGTTCCCTCGACGGGGTACCAGGCGAGGACCTCCCCGGGCCTGCCGGGCATAAGGCCAATGCCGCTTCCCTCGGGGGTCGCCCTCATTCTCCGGAAGAGGCTGATCGGAATGAGAACCGGTCCTTCGGAAGCCAGGATCTCTCCTTCTCCGCCGAGAAGCATGGCGACGCCGTCCGTGTGATTCCCCACCGTTCTGATCAAACCGCGGAGTGCCGAGGATTCTACGAGACTATCGACGCGGTCCAGGTAGAGCGAGGCGCCTAACAACCAATCGAAGGGCTCGAAGTAGGCGAGGTAGGCAACTTTCGGTCGGGGCTCCTCCTCCGCCGGGTTTTGCCATTCGTACTCGACGAATCCGGAGCGACGATCGAGCTGGGATTGGATAAGGTCCAGCTGCGCGGCGTCGTAGTCTCTTTGCCGGGGAAAAGGATGGACCGCGAAGACGCCGGCACTCGTTAGGGCGTAGAAATAGCCGTCGGAGCCTATCTGCTTCGAGAGGAGGTAGCTCTCGGCGCGGCTCCGGGCCTCCTCCGCCGAGATAGTGCCGGTTTCGACGAGCTCCGAGAGGGTTCCAAGAACGTGCATCGCCGCCATGACGTGCCTCTCGAGATCGGTCTCCAGCCGGCGTCGTACGTCCATGGCAAGCTGCATCGCGAGGGTCTCACCGTCGAAGAGAAGCTCCTCCTCGATACCTTCCGAGACCCCCTGTCGGAGGATTACGTCCGAAACGATCCATACCGAGGCGTAGGTCGCCACCATGATCGTGACAAAGAGCATTGCGAGGCGCCAGGATAGGGACCAGTTCTCGAAGATCCGACTCATTGAATGATAATTATACCTCTCATATACACGATATCACATTTCCGCCGGTTATCGTCGGCGAGGGTGTTTCATGATTACTTTTGCAACCGTGTTCCGTCGCTCCGGCCCCGACACCCTGGCTTTCCTCGAAGACGTCTGGCAATTGAAAGACCAAGTCCGAGCCGGGTGGCGCATCCGGGGAGTCCCGGAACCCGAATCGGTGGCGGACCATTCCTGGGGAACCGCACTCCTCGTTGCCCTCTTCGCCGACTCCGAGGGGCTCGACCGGACCCGCGCCTTGGAGATTGCGCTCCTCCACGACGTAGCAGAAGCGCGCACCGGGGACATCCCCACCCGGGTCCGCCCGGAAGACCGGGAGGTTACCCCGACGGAGAAGCGGCGCCGGGAGTACGCCGCGATGGAGGCGATTCTCGCCCCGATCCGAGGCGACGGAACCGAAGGTGGCGACGAAGCCGGCGCCGGCGGGGCCGACTGGATAGCGGAACGGTTTTCCGACTACGAAGAGCGGCGGACCCCGGAAGCCCGGTTTGTGTCCGACATGAACCTTGTCGACATGGTTCTCCAGGCGCTCTGCTACCGCCGGGCGGGGCGGTACGACAGAACGAGCGAGGCCCTCGATCCGGCGAAGGGTGAGTTTCCTGGGCTCTCGGAGTTCTTTGCCACCGCCGAACCCCGCCTTTCTACCGACACCGGTCGTCGCCTCTTCGCGACGGTACGGGACGCCTACGAGGAGCTTGCCCCATGATTCGAGTCTATACCCTTGGCACCGGTGCGTCGGCGAGCGACGCCCACCGAAGCACCACCATGCTGGCACTGGACAACGGCACCGACCTGCTCGCGGTGGACTGCGGTGCGGATCTTCACCAGCGGATGCTACTGGTCGGCCTCGTCGACCGTCCGATCCGGGGACTCTTTCTTACCCATCCCCACGCGGACCATATCGCGGGCTTTCCCCTCCTGGTACAGAAGCTCTGGCTGGGAAAGCTGCAGGATCGACTGACCGTTTGGGGCCCCGCCGAGACCCTCGAGGCCGCCAGGAGGCTTCTGGAGGTCTTTGCCCCGGACCATTGGCAAGACAGAATCACGCTTGTCTGGGAGGAGTTGAACCCCGCTCCGGAGTCTTGCTTCGAGATGGGGGACACCTGGTCGGTTCGGGCCCGGTGGGTCGATCACGTCGAGGCGACCGTGGGCCTTCGCTTTACAGACCGGGGCACCGGCAAAGTGGTGGCGTACTCCGGGGACACGGCGCCCTGCGACGCGGTCGCTTCCCTCGGGGAGGACGCCGATCTCCTCGTCCACGAGGCGACCGGCGACTTCCCGGGACACTCGACTGCCGTCGGGGCCGCGGCTACTGCCAAGCGCTGCCGGGCGCGGCAGCTCGCCCTGGTCCACGCGCCGCCGGATAGCCCTGAGCGGAAGTCGGATCTGGAAGCTGCGCGGAAGATCGTCCCGACGGTGGAGTACGCGGTGGAGTGCGGGCTCTACTCGCTCTAGGGGTTTACCTCGTTCGGGAGCTCTTCCCGGAGGAAGAAGCCCTCTATGTTGTCGATAGTTGTCTCGGCAATGTTGGAGAGAGCCTCTTCGGTAAAGAAGGCCTGGTGGCTCGTCACTAAGACGTTCGGAAAGGTCAGGAGCCGGGCCAATACGTCGTCCTGGAGGAATCGGCTCGAGTAGTCTTCGAAAAAATAGTCTTCCTCTTCTTCGTAGACATCCAGGGCGGCGCCTCCGAGGCGGTGGTTCTTCAGGGCGTCGAGAAGGTCCACCGTGTTGATCAGCTTGCCCCGGCCGGTGTTGACGATAACCGCCGTCGGCTTCATCTGGCTCAGGCTCCCCCGGTTGATCATGTAGATGTTCTCGTCGGTCAGGGGGCAGTGGAGGGTAACAAAGTCCGACTGCTGGTAGAGGGTGGTCTTGGTGACGTAGCGGACGCCGTGCTCCCGGGCCCACTCCTCGTCGGGGTAGACGTCCTCGGCGAGAACCTCCATCCCGAAGCCTTTTAGAATCTGGGCGACGAGCTTGCCGATCCGGCCGGTCCCGACAACACCGACCGTCTTCCCGTTCATGTCGCACCCCACGAGGCCGTTCAGGGAGAAGTTGTTGTCCCGGGTCCGGTAATAGGCTCGGTGGGTCTTCCGGTTCAGGGTCAGCATCAAGGTTACGGCAAACTCCGCGACGGCGTTCGGCGAGTAGGCCGGGACCCGGACCACCTTGATCGACGGATCGAGATGCTCGAAGTCCACGTTGTTGTACCCGGCGCACCGGAGGGCGATAAGCTTTACGCCGTTCTTCGCCAGGCCCGCGGCGACCTCCTTGTCGACGACATCGTGGACAAAGAGACAGACAGCGTCGTATCCGTCGGAAAGGTCCACCGACTCCCGGGAGAGGCGGCTCTCGAAATAGCGCACCTCGAGGTCGTGTCCCTCGAGGTGCTTGTCAAAGAAATCCCGGTCGTAGGGTTTCGTATCGTAGAAGGCGATGCGTGGTCTCTCTGCCATACACATCTAATGTGTCGCTAGAGGACCCCTTTCGTCGACTGTACTCCCCCGGAGTCGCCGGCGGACGCGTAGGCCCCGGAGATAGCTCGGCCGAGGGCTTTGAAGAGCGACTCGGAGATGTGGTGGCTGTTCTCACCGTGGAGAGTTATCAGGTGGAGGTTTATCCGGGCGTTGTTTGCCAGGGCAAGGAAGAACTCCCGGAAGAGCGACATGTCGAAGACACCGGAGTAGGCCTGGGGATAGGTGACCCGATGCACCAGATACGCCCGGTTGCAGACGTCGATGGTGGCTTGGGAGAGGGCGTCGTCCATCGGAATCGAGGAAAACCCGAAGCGCATCACCGGCCCATGCTCCTCGACGATCGTGGCCAGCGCCTGGCCGAGGACGATCCCGATATCCTCGACGGTGTGATGGTAGTCCACCGCCAGGTCGCCGGTTGCCTTGACCGTGAGCCCCAGGCGCCCGTGGAAGGCCATCGAGTTCAGCATGTGGTCCATAAAGGGGATCCCCGTGTCGATCGAGATCCCCTCCTGGGTGTCCATAGTCAGGCTAAGGGCGATGTCGGTTTCCTTGGTAACCCTGTGGAGCTCCGCCGTCCGTGCCATCTAAACCTCCTTAACCGCGCGTCTTCTCGGTAGCCTGTTGGCCAGCGTGGTAATCAGAAAAGCCGAAACCAGGGCGACCGCCATAGCGAGGACGAAGCCCCAGGGATTGTTCGAGAGCGTCGGAGCGACGACCGATGGAACGTAGGCGGTTCCCCGAACGTCGAGGAGCCCGACGACGAGACCCGAGAGGCCCGCGGAAAAGATTGCCCCGATCATCACGATCTTGTCGGAGAACATAAAGGGGTAGGCCGCCTCGACAAAGGTGCCGAACCCCATGTTGATCAGAAAGCCCGGGGCGGCGATGGTCGCCTCCCGCTTCTCTTTGGGAAAGAGGATGTTCGCCAGGGTGATACCCGCCGAGACCATGACCAGGCCCGTCATGTCGACGGCTCCGAGAAAGCTATTCCCCGCCCGCTCCATCTCCAGAAGGACGATCGGGAGGATAGCCGCGTGATAGACGCCAAAGATAATCGCCGGCCAGATCAAGAGCCCTGCGACGGCGCCGGCCAGCATGGCGTTGTAGTCCAGGACGCTTTCGATAAGCTGCCGGATACCGTCACCGATCCAGAGGGCCGCCGGAGCAACCAGAAAGTAGATGACAAATCCGGAGATAAGCCCCGCGATACCGCCGGAAACGATGTTGACCGTCGTCGCCGGGAAGTTCCACTGGATGGTAAGCCGGACGAGGTAGTAGACCAGGACACCGGCGAAAATACCGCCCAAGAGCCCCCCGATAACCCCGCCGTTGGTAGATAGCAGGCCTGCGGCGATACCGGCGACTATCCCGACCTCGTCGAGACCCGACACCTGTTTAGCGGCGATGGCCGCGACGATGACCGGCAGGGCCTGGATCAAAATGTCAAAGACCGCCGAGAGCCCCCCGAGACCGGGGATCTTGCTCATCGCCAATACCAGGGCCATCGCGATAAAACCCGGCAGGGCGGAGATCATGATGCCCCGAAGGCTAATCCGGGACCAGATCGAGTCCCCATTCAGCTGGGTCTCGGTGCTCCCGATAACCGGTTTGTAGGAGAGCTTCCAGACTCGCGCCAGGGCCGTGACCGCGGATATCGCCCGGGTGCGGTTAGTCGTCCCCGTGGAGCCGGAGGTTGCCACGACGTTTGCCCCCAGACTCTGGGCCTGGGCCATCGATGTGCCTCCGGTTCCGGCGACCGGAATCTTTTTCTCCGCCGCCGCCTCGATGGCTCGCTTGTTGACGACCCGGGGCTCTGCGCTAACCAGAATAAGCCCGTCGATTTGGCCCGATTGGATGGCCTGGGCAATCCGGGCGTCCTCCCCCGTGGCCTGGCTGTTGACCTCTGCCAGGGTGGATTCCCCCCGGCCGACCAGCCGGCCGTTTTCCCAGACGTAGAGCTCCGCCTTGGTGCTCTCCTTTGCCTGGTCCATCGACGCCCTCGCCCCAACGAACTGGACGACGCCGATATCCATTCCTGCCGCCTGGAGCTGCCGATTGAACTCGTCGATCAGTGCCGAAGGGTCCCGGCCACCGATGTTGTAGAGGTTTCCGCCGCTGCTCCCGAGAATTGCGATCCGCTTTTCCGCCATAATAGAATTTGATTACCACAAAAACGGGCGTTGAAGAAGCCCCTCTAGACGACGGAAGATGAACCCGAACAAATAGATTGTACGGTTTGCCGCTTGGGTGCGGGTTATGTACCTTTACGTCGGTTATGAAAGCAAACGAGGTCCAACAGCTGTCCAAGGCGCGCATTCCGACTCAGTACGGGGAGTTCTCACTCTGCGTCTACCAAGCCGACAATGATCCAAAGGAACACCTTGCCATCGTGATGGGTGATGTGGAGGGAAAACGCGATGTCCTGCTTCGCGTCCATTCGGAGTGTTTTACCGGGGACGTCCTCGGCTCCCAGCGCTGCGATTGCGGGGAGCAGCTCGATCGATCCCTCCAGCTGATCGCCCGAAGGGGCCACGGGGTAGTCCTCTATCTCCGGCAGGAGGGCCGGGGCATCGGCCTGATCGACAAACTAAAGGCGTACAACCTCCAGGACGAGGGCCACGACACCGTGGATGCGAACATCCTCCTCGGGCACGCACCGGACCTCCGGGACTACCGTATCGCCGCGTTGATGATCCGGGATCTGAAGATCGAATCGATCAAGCTGTTGACGAACAATCCCAAGAAGATCTCCGAGCTCCGGCAATACGGAATCCCCATTACCGAGCGCGTTCCCTTGAACCCCCGTCTGGTCAACCGGGAGAACCGGCGGTACCTGACCACCAAGCTGAATCGGATGGACCATCTGCTCGATCTCGGTACCGAGCTGGAGGGAGGCCGTGTCTCTCCGGCTGCTCTCCAGTGAAGAATTGGTCGCCGAGGTGGAGCGCCGGATCGGCGAGGGTTCCGACTCGGGGCCCTTCGTCACCCTGGCTTACGCTCAAAGCCTCGACGGCTCCATAGCCGCTCGGCGGGGAGAGCGAACTCGAATAAGCGGCGAAGAGAGCCTGGTCCTTACCCACCGGCTCCGAGGTGCCCATCGGTCTATTCTGGTCGGAATCGGAACCATCGAGGCGGATAACCCCCTTCTGACCGTTCGGCTAGCCCCGGGGCCAAGCCCGATACGACTGGTCCTCGACTCCACCCTACGCACCCCCGTCGACAGTCGGTTGGTCCAATCCATAGATCGGGCCCCGGTTTGGATTCTTACGAGCTCCGAGGCGGAGGACCGGAGACGAGAGGCCCTCGAGAGCCGGGGCGTCCGAGTCCTCGAAACCGAGAGCTCCTCCTGGAAGGCGATCCTCTCTACTCTCGCAGCCGAAGGCGTTGCGTCTGTTATGGTCGAAGGCGGCGCCACGGTCATTTCTTCGCTTCTCCAAGCCCGGGCCTTCGACCTTGCGGTCGTTACCCTCGGCACCCAATTTCTCGGCGGCCTGTCGTCGGTCGAGGGGCCTCTTTCCGAAGCGGTACGCCTCCAAGACGCGTGCTGCGCCGCCGCAGGAGAAGACCTAATCGTCGTCGGGAGGCGTGGCTGATGCGCGAAGCGATAGGGATAGAGTTTACCGCCCCCCGGAAGGCGGTCGTCGCTCGCCGGGAGGTCTCCGAACCGCAGGGCGACGAGGTATTGGTTCGGGGCCGGGTCTCGGTAGTCAGCGCCGGTACCGAGATGCTGGCGTATCGCGGCGAGCTTCCCGAAGGGCTGGCCCTCGACGACAGCATCGAGTCGATGGATACCGGCGTCGGCTACCCCCTGCGTTATGGTTACTGCGTCGTAGGGCAGGTCGAAGCCGGGCCACCGAAGTTGGCCGGCCGCCGGGTATTCGCCTTTGCGCCCCACGAGAGCCTCTTCGTGGTCCCGGCGGGCGCCGTCGTACCTATTCCCGACGACATCTCCGACGAGGACGCGGTGTTTTTGGCCCACGCAGAGACGCTGGTCAACCTTCTCCACGACGGAAGCCCCCTCCCCGGGGAGCGGGTTGCCGTTCTCGGACAGGGGCTTGTAGGGCTCTTTATGACCTCGGCGCTCTCGAAATCTCTCCTCTCCCACCTTGCCGCGGTCGAACCCGCCGAAAACCGGAGAGCCCTTGCGCTTCAGGAGGGTGCGACATCCGTCCATACCCCCGACGAGTTGACTCCCGGGGTGGTGAGGGATCTCCTCGAAGACGATCGGCGCTACGCCGGTTTCGATCTTGTCTACGAGCTCTCGGGAAACCCCTCCGCTGCGGACCTCGCCGTTTCGGTCTGCGGCTACTCCGGTCGGATCGTCTTGGGCTCCTGGTACGGGACCAAACGCGTCTCCCTCGATTTGGGAGGTCGGTTTCACCGGAGCCGCATCACCATACGGAGCAGCCAGGTGAGCACCATCGATCCGAGGCTGACCGGAACCTTCGACAAACCGCGTCGTTTCGCCGTCGCCTGGGAGATGATCCGTAGAATCCGCCCTCGTCGTTTCGTTTCCCGACGGCTTCCCCTCTCCCGGGGTGGGGAAGCGTATTCGCTCCTCGAGGAGGCCCCAGATAAGGCGACAGGGAAAACTCTGACCGTACTCCTCGAGCACCAAGGAGGCTGATATGTACACCCTTACCGTTCGCAGAGATTTCGTCGCCCAGCACTACCTGATAGGGGGAGACTGGGGAACAGAGAACAGTCCCCATTCCCACCACTACCGGATGGAGCTGACCCTCGAGGGGGCGGATCTCGACCGCCACGGCTACCTCGTCGATATCGTCGAAGTCGAAGCCGCCCTCGACGCTCTCGTCGAAGACTACCGGGATACGCTCCTAAACGACCTCCCGGTCTTCGACGAGCTCAACCCGAGTCTCGAGCGCTTTTGCCGTCACCTTGCCGAGAGAATCGATCCCTCGATTACCGCCCCGACCATCTCCGGGCTGACCGTTCTGCTCTGGGAGAACGAGATAGCCTCGGCGAGCTACCGTCTGGACCGGCCCACCCTAGCGTGAGAATCGGCCTGGTCGTTTACGGGGATTTGAAC
>CAZLDK010000034.1:0-17636 GCA_964558285.1 uncultured Spirochaetaceae bacterium
CAGATAGCCTGCGATTAAGAGCAGACCCCGCTGTACCTGGCGGATAAACAGCTGGCCGAGACCCGGAAGGATCAACGACAGGGTTATCGCGGCCCAGGGCGGTATGAGCCGCCGGGTTTTCTCTTCTCGCACCTCGAGCATTACGATATCCCCGCGCTTATGCGCTCGGCTTCTTCGCCGTAGATCTGCTTGAACTGCTCGTCGGTCATGCCTCGAATATCCTCCCGGGACCCTTCGTAGACGATGCGCCCATCCCGGAGGCCGATAACCCGGCTTGCGTAGCGTTGAACGAGGTCGAGGTAGTGGAGGCTGCAGATAACGGTAATACCGTCCTCCTTGTTCAATCTCTCCAAGTCGCCGAGGATGGTGTGGGCGAGGACCGGATCGAGACTCGCCACAGGTTCGTCGGCGAGGATCATCCGGGGGTTCTGCATAAGCGCCCGGGCTATTCCAACCCGCTGCTGTTGGCCGCCGGAGAGCTCGCTCGCCCGCTTGGTGGCCTGAACGGTGAGACCTACCCGGTCGAGGGCCCGGACGGCCATCTGCCGGTCCTTTTCCGGGAAGCGGTAGAGGATACTCTTCCACGGGTTGGCGTAGCCGAGGCGGCCGGAAAGGACGTTCTGCGTGACGCTCAGCCGGTTTACCAGGTTGAAGTGCTGAAAGATCATCCCGATTTCTCGCCGAACCTTCCGGAGCTCCCCCGACTCCGCCCGTTCCACGTTCTTGCCGTCCCAGATAATCTCTCCCGCCGTCGGATCCACCAAGCGGTTGATGCATCGAAGAAGCGTCGATTTTCCGGACCCGGAGAGCCCGATGACCACCAGGAATTCTCCGGGGTCGACGGCAAAGGAGACATCCGTAAGCGCCTCCGTGCCGTCAGGGTAGATTTTGGTAAGGTTCTTTATCTCTAGCATCTCACGAGGGCCTCAACAGTCGCTCGACCAGAAAATGAAAGGCACAGCCTCGGTTTTCCCGAAGCCGTGCCCCCTGTTGGCGTCTTGTCTACTCGACGAAGGCTTCGATATCGAAACCGCTGGCTTCGAGGATCTGCCGAAAGGGATCGTAGAAGTCGTCCCCCTGCCGGACTACCTCGTTCCAGTTGTAGACCGAGTCCATGGCTGCGGCGCCCTCTTCGGTTGCCGCTATGTCCAAAAAGGCCTGGGTGATGGTGTCAACCATTTCCGGATCCATCTGGGTGGAGAACTGGATTCCGTCGTTCGGAATGGGGCCGAACTCCTCGATGACCACGACCTTTTCCATGACGTCGGGGTTGTCGTCCTGGATGGCCGACCGGGCGTCGATGTAGCTGGCGCCGGCGTCGGCGCTACCGGAATAGACAGCGGAAATGACCGCCGGGTGGCTGCCGGCATCGAGGACCTCGACGTCGGTGGCTGGGTCAATGCCGGCCGCCGCGAGGACTATCTGCGGAACGATCCAGCCGCTGGTGGAGTTGGGGTCCGGGCGGGCGAAGGTTGCTCCCGTGAGGTCTGAGAGGGAGGCGATGCCCGAGTCTGCCGCAGCAACAATCTGCCCGTCGTAGAATGCTCGTCCCCGGCGTACGGCGACCAGAGCGACCTCAGCGACGCCGCGCTCGGCGGCGAGAATGGCGCCGAAGGTGTTTAGGGCGGCCATGTGGGCGGCCGGCGGATCGCTGGCGAGGGCTTCGATAACGCCGGAGTAGTCGGTGGCGACAACGGACTCGAAATAGAGCCCAGTCTCCTCTTCCAGCATGTCGACGAGCTCATCGGCGCCGGCGACGATCTCTTGGGTTTCACCCGAGGGCACAAGGGCCCAGATAATCGGATTCTCCTCGGTACCGAGCTCCGGCTCGGCCTGTCCGCATGAGACCAGAACCAGAGCAGTTGCTATCGCAACCGCCGTAATCGCAAGAACAGTACGCTTCATAGTCGATTCCTCCTTACTACGAGCTTGCATCTTCGGCCCTTTCCATCCTGGGAACAGCCGTCGAACCGAAAGTATCGTCGTCATATTAGGATTTTATGAGAGCTGCGTCCCCTATCTAGGGAGATTTTTTCCATAAACTGTTTCCCTTGACTCTAGCGCTCTCTGTGGCGATATCTCTATTCACATGCCGGAGGTACAAGATGCAGTGTGGACGCGTGGTACTGAGCGCGCTCTTTATTTTTGTCGCCGGCGCGCTTCTTGGTCAGAGCCAAGAGACGCGCGTCGTAACCGTTGACGAGGCGGTGGCGCTTGCCCTGGAAAACAACCTCTCTTTGGAGAACGAACGGCTCGACCTGGAGGTTTCTCGACGGCAGAAGAACAGCGTATGGAACCGCTTTCTCCCGGAGACGAGCGTTTCGGGTACCCTTCTTCGGTACAACGAGGCGCAGACCGACCCGGCAACCGGCGAGTCGGCACCCAGGTGGGGTCTCCAGGGCCGCCTCAGCGCGGAGCTGAACATCACACTCCAGCTCTTCGAAGGCATACGGCTGGCTATTCTGGACTACGACCGAGGCGTTATCGCCGTCGACGACGCCCGAAAGCTCCTCGAGCGAGACGTCAGAAAGGCCTTTTACAACCTTATTGTTCTCGAAGAGCAGATTGGAATCGCCGAAGAGGCGGTGGAGATTGCCCAGGAGCAGTTGGAACGAGCCCAGATCAATTTCGAGAACGGCGTTGCCGACGAGTTTACCCTTCTCAGCGCCCGGGTAGCCCTGGAGTCGAGACGACCGGTGGTGGGAAACTTCCGCCTTGCCTACGAGGAGGCAAAGCTCCGGTTTACCCAGCTCCTGGGCCTCGATATCTCAGTCCGAATCACCCTCGAGGGAACGATCGAGCCGGAGATCGTTTCCCTGGATGCGGATCGCTTGGTCTCGGAACTGTTGATGGACCGAACCGACCTACAGGAACTCCGGCAGGCTCTTCGCCTTCAAGAAGGCCTCGTCCGGGTCGAGACCGCTGCCCTCTACCCGATCCTGTCGCTGGGATTCGTCGCGGACCCGACCTTCGTCAACGACCCCTTCGGGGATCCCTGGTTCGACGATCTCGAGAACGACTGGGTCCAACGCCAGGGAGCCTTTAGCATTTCGATCATCCAGCCCCTCGACGGCCTTATCCCCGGTTCCCAGGCTCAGGTTCGGATCGCCGACGAACGGACCGCCGTCGCTCAGCTCAGGAACCAGCTGGTGCTATCGACCCAACGGGCGGAAATCGAAGTCCGGAGCCTGGTCAATCGCCTGGAAACCACCCGCGCCTCGATGGCCGTTCAGGAGCTCAGCGTAGAGTTGGCCGAGCGGGCCTACGAGCTGGCGCTCGAGGCGTACAACGTCGGGAGCCGCGAGCTTCTCGAAGTCCGCAACGCCGAACAGGATCTCCAGGACGCCCGGCTTCAACTTCTGCAAGAAAAGTCCAACTACACCGGGGCCCTGCTGGATCTGGAATACGCCCTCAACACGACGATAGAGGAGCTTTCGGAAGGCTGACGGCTCCTAGGTGGCTTTCTGTGGTGCTCGCTCTCCGAGGCGACCCGAGAGAAGGGCTTCGATCATCTCTCCAAGCTGGTCCGGACGTACGGGCTTGGAGATGTAGTCGTCCATCCCTGCTTCTACGCAGGCGTCCACATCGCTCTTCATGGCGTGAGCCGTCAGAGCAATTACGGGGGTATGGCTTCCCGTCGCCTTTTCCGCCTCCCGGAGCCGGCGTACCGCGGTAAGGCCGTCCATCTCGGGCATCTGGATATCCATCAGGACGAGGTCGAATCGTTTGGTGACGGCGCGTTCGAGGGCAAGGCGACCGTTGGACACGATCTCCGGCACGTAGCCCAGGTTCTCCAGGAGCCGTTGGGTTACCCTCTGGTTTATCCGGTCGTCCTCGGCAACAAGGATCTCTATCGTCTGTCTCGGAAGAGGACTCGGCGGTGCGCCGTCTTGAGGCTCTTGGACCTCCGGCTTCTGAGGCAACGCCTCTCCGCTGCTCCCGTTGCCGGTGGAGGTCGTGACAAGTCGAAGAAGGCTCATCTGCAGCTCGCGCTTCCGAATTGGCTTGGTAAGGTAGCTGTCGATCCCCTCTCGGAGCGCCGTCTCGGCGTCTCCCCGGGTGGCCTGAGACGTAGCCAGAAGGACGCCTCCGATTTCGATATCCGGACGGTCTCGAAGAGTCTTCGCCAACTCCCGCCCGTCCATCCCCGGCATTTGAAAATCTACGATCGCCACGTCGATACTCTCGTAGATGGACGCTTGGGCCGCCAACGCGACCCCTGCTGTCGGCGACGCCGCTTCGAGGACCTCGCAGCGCCATTCCTGGAGGTAGTGCCGAAGGACTTTTCGGTTCGTCTGATTGTCGTCTACGACTAGGATCCGTTTGCCTTCGAGCAATCCGATACTATCCGAATAGGTGGCGGGGATGGTTTCCTGCTTCTCCAGCTCCAGCCGGACGGTAAAGCACGATCCTTCACCCGGTGTGCTTTCCACGGCGATAGAGCCGTTCATAATCGTTACCAGCTGATGCGCGATGGTCAGCCCGAGGCCGGTGCCTCCGAACCGTCGAGTAGAAGATCCGTCGACCTGAAAGAAGGACTCGAAAAGCCGGCCGCGGTCGTCCGGCGGTATTCCTACTCCGGTGTCGCGAACGACGAACCGGAGCTCGACGCTACGCCCGGTTTGCCGCAGCGCATCGACCTCCAGGTAGACTTCTCCGACCTCGGTAAACTTTATGGCGTTGCCAACCACGTTGTTTATGACCTGTCGGAGTCGCCCAGGATCGCCCCGGAGGGCGCTCGGGACCAGCTCGCCGATGTAGTAGGCAAACTCTATTCCCTTCTCGAAGGCTCTCAGCCCCATGATGCTCGCCGCGTCCTCTACCACCGTTCGAAGGTCGAAGTCGACGGTTTCGAAGTCCAGTTTACCGGCCTCGACCTTCGAGAAATCGAGGATATCGTCGATTACACCTATGAGGGATCGCCCCGAGTCCTGGGCAATCTGCGCGAACTCCTGCTGCTCCGGGGAGAGGTGAGTCTCGAGCAACAGCTCGATCATCCCTATTACCCCGTTCATCGGGGTCCGGATCTCGTGGCTCATATTGGCGAGAAACTGGCTCTTCGCCTGGCTTGCCTGTTCCGCCTGCCGGCGTGCGGCCTCGAGAGACAAGCGATACTCCCTCTGTCGATAGAGGCCGAGGGCGACGACCCAGGAGACCACGGCAAGAACCAGAAGCACAATGGCGTCGGCGATAAGGGTGTTGTGGAGGACCTTGGTGGCGGTTGGGAGGAGCTCTTCGGGGGGTACCCGGGAGACGAGGAGCCACCCGGGTGCCCCGGCGACGTCGAACCGTGCAAAGGTAAAGAGCCCCGCGTCATCGAGGACCTGGCCCTCCGAGTTCCGGTGAATATGCTCCCAGACCCCGGGGTAGGTTTCCGCGAATCGCTCGTCTTCCCGGTTCGGGTACATAAACGCCCAGTTCTCGTCCTTCGGAGCGCCGTACAACCAGTAACCTTCCGAGTTCAGAAGCATCTGGGTACCGCGGAGTCCGGCTGAGTGTTCCGCCAGATCCGACAGCAGGCGGTTCCCGAGGTAGTTCAGGAAGACGATGCCGTTGCGCCGGCCGGTCCGGTCGACTACCGGGGCGCCGAAGCGGATCATCGGCTTGATAGGCTCCTCGATTTCCAAGTTCTCGACATTGAGATCGAATCGAGAGACATAGACCTCCCCAGGGGACAGGTCCAGCGACTCGCTGAAATAGTACCGATTGGCTTTGTTTTGGAGCCGTTCCGAGGAGACGATCTCCGGGCTGCCGTCTTGGAAATTGACCCGGATGACCTCTTTCCCGCTATCGTCGAGGTAGCGAATCTGGTCGTAGATCCCTCGACTCCGGCCAAGACGGACAAACTCCTCTGCGATTGCGTCGTTGTCCTGGACGAGGGAGCGAGATTCTGCAAGGAAGCGAACATCCGACTCGACGGGCAAAAGGTGCGACGATAGCACCCCGGTCAGCATGTGCAGCGTCCGGGGTTCGGAAGCCCGAAGCTCCGATAGTTCGTGGTCCGCCTGGTTTTGGTATAGCAGGAGGGTGGTCACGGCGAGTACGATTGCGCCGACGAGAAAGAGCGACAGAGCTAGACTCGCCACCCATATTAACTGCTTCATTACAAATAGAGATTTTATCTCTATTCGGAGAAAAAATCAACTTTCGTTGTGTTTATCGATAATTGCCTCTAAGACGTCCTGGATCGCCAGAAAGTGTTGGATGAGCTCCGGGTCGAAGAGCTTGCCCGACTGCTTCCGGATATAGGCGAGGGCCGTCTCGACGTTCCAGGCTTCTTTGTAGCTCCGTCGGGAGATAAGGGCGTCGAAAACATCGGCAATGGCGACGATGCGAGCAGAGAGGGGAATCTCTTTTCCCTGCTTTCCCTTGCCGAGGGTAATAGCACCTTTGTAGAGGTCTTTGACGTGACCCGGATACCCACTCCCGTTCCACCGCTCGTGATGGTTCAGGACCACTTCGTAGGCGATCCGGTCCCACATCGACTCTTTGTTCCGAAAGAGCCGCGCCCCGTAGATAGTGTGGCTGTACATCTCGATCTTGTCGTCGTTCGAGAACTCGTCCTTCTTATGCAAGAGGCGATCGGTAAGGGCCACCTTTCCGACGTCGTGGAGTATCGCCGCGGTCCGGAAGATATCCTTCTTGAAAATTCGCTCGTTCAACGGGACGCCGTGGGCCTGGGCCCATCGGTCGTAGAGCTCGAGGGAATAGTCACCGACCCGTCGGGCGTGCTGCATGGACTCGTGGGGGTCGCGAATCTCGGCCATCTCGACCATGCGCATTATGGTCTGCCGTGAGAGATCCGCCCGCTTTATTGCGTTCGCGGCGTGTTGGGCAAAGTAGGTTATAAAGATGCGGTCGTCGGCGGTAAAGGAGACGACCTTCCCCGTACGGTCCTTCTTGTTGATCAGCTGGAGCACCCCGACGGTCTTGTTTCCAGAGAGAACCAAGGGTACCACCAGGATGGAGGTCGTCTTGTAGTTCGTAACCTTGTCGTAGTAAGGGTTGAATGAGTAGCTAACCGAGCTCTGAATATCGTAGACGTCGTCTATCATCAGCGGCTCTCCGGTCGACGCAACGTACCCCGCCAAGGACTCCCGGTCCATCTCCACCGAATTGTTCGAGTAGACGTACTTGTCCTTGGCGTTAGAGGTAGAGCCTTCCGGAAAGAGGGTGTCATTCTCGATATAGCTGAAATAGAGCTGATCGCCCACCCGGAGGTAGAGGGTGCCGGCGTCTGCGCCGGCGAAGAGCCGTGCCTCCCGGAGGACTCGCTCCAGAAGAATATTTATGTCGTTGACCTCGGTGATACGCCGAATGGCGTCCAGGAGCTCTCGTGCGGTCCGTTTCTCGCTCGAATTTTGTGCCACGTCTAGACTTCCTTACTTAAGTATATCGGCGCTCTTCGGTGTTTACCAAAAAGAGGATGTCCTTCGTCCGGCGAAGGAATGCCTCTCCATCCTCCCGGCTCGGGAGCATTCCTCGCCAGAGGGGCGGCTTGCCGCCACCCTTGGCCGAGAACTCTCCCAGGAGCTTCTCCCGGAGCTGATTCTGATCGATACCGATCCCGGCACCGTCGGCAATACCCCACTGCACGCTCTTCGCTCCCGCGTAGACTATCGCCGCGACAAGGTCCTCCTTCTCCGACAATAGCTTCATTAGTTCCCCGAAGTCCACGTGGGGGTCCTCGACGATGGCCGTCGCTATCCGGGTGCCCCCGCCTTCCGGAGCTTTCGCCCCCATTACGAGCTCCTCCGCCTTGCGGCGGGTCAGGAGAAGCTCGATCTCTCGCCTTTGGTACTCCGTCGACCGAAGCTTTGCCTCGAGTTGCCGTGTTTTCTCCACGACCTCCTCCGGTGGGCTCGACAGCATGGTCCCCAGGGTGCTAATCGCGTCGTGCTTGAGGCGATAATCGCGGTAGGCCCGGTTGCCAATCTTCCAGATGGTCCGGACGCGACCCCGCACGGCTTCCGTTGCAATCAGCTTGGTCAGCCCCACCTCGGCGGTCGTGGCCGTATGAACGCCCCCGCAGGCGACCCGGTCGAAGTCGCCGATAGAGACGATCCGGATGACCCCCTGCTTCTTAGAGGCCCGGCGGAGCTCTCCGGGCTCTATTTCGCTCTCGTCGCGCCATTCGGTCAGAACCGGGAGATGCCTCCGGATAAGTTCGTTCGATTCTTCCTCGACCGCGGTAAGGACACTACTCTCTATCTGGGATCGGTCCGTCTCGACGGTCGCGTACTCCTCTCCCAGGTGTATCGCCACCGTCGAGATCCCGTGGTTGCGGTAGAGGCACCCCGAGACGATGTGCTGCCCGGTGTGTTGCTGCATGTAGTCGAATCGGTGGCCCCAGTCGAGTTCGCAGTCAAACCGGCCGGGGGAAAGGCTCCGATCCAAAAGGTGAAAGACCGTTTCGTTCTCTTTCCGGGTGTCGAGGACCGCGGCGTCGCCGATACGCCCCCGGTCCCCGGGCTGTCCGCCGCCTTCGGGGTAGAAGGCGGTCTGGTCCAAAACGGCCCATGGTTTGCCGTCGCGTTCCTCGACCGATAGGAGGTCGGCGGAGAACTGGACCCTGTACGCGTCTTGGTAGTAGAGAAGGGAATCATCCATACCCCCAATGTACCCAAGGTGCACCCAAGGTTGACAGGGGAAAGCAGTGGTCGTACTCTACGAATTCACAGCGCATCAGCTAATCGGAGGTCTCTCATGGCAGGTTTGACGATAAAGCCCAAGGCTCAATGTCGATGGGACGAGCTATCCCTCGGCGAAATTATGCTTCGCCTCGATCCGGGAGACTCGCGGATCAAGACGGCGCGCACCTTCCAGGTCTGGGAAGGCGGCGGAGAGTACAACGTCGCCCGGGGCCTCAAGAAGTGCTTCGGGATGGATACTGCAGTGGTCACCGCCATTCCGGAGAACGACGTGGGACTCCTGCTGCTGGATTTTATCAACCAGGGAGGCGTAGACGCCTCTCACGTCGTCTGGTTCCCCTACGACGGCATCGGCCGAGATGTCCGCCTCGGCATAAACTTTACCGAACGGGGGTACGGGGTCCGGGCCGCCCTCGGCGTCTCCGACCGGGCGAATAGCGCGGCCTCCAAATTGAAACGCGGAGACGTCGACTGGGACAAGATCTTCAAGGAAGAGGGAGTCCGATGGTTCCACTGCGGGGGCATTTTTGCGGCTCTCTCGGAGACGACCCCCGAAGTAACCATCGACGCGATGAAGGCGGCGAAGGCAAACGGCACGATCGTAAGCTACGACCTCAACTACCGGGCGTCCCTCTGGAAAGCCAACGGCGGTCCGGAGAAGGCGCAGGAGGTCAACCGGGAGATCGCAAGTTACGTCGACGTGATGATCGGGAACGAGGAGGACTTTACCAAGGCTCTCGGTTTCTCCGTTCCGGGTCTCGACGAAGACGTCGTCGGCCTCGAGGTCGACAAGTTCAAGACAATGATAGAAGCCGTCGCCAAGGAGTACCCTAACTTCAAGGCCGTCGCGACGACACTCCGGGACGTCAAGAGCGCAACGGTCAACGATTGGGGTGCAATCCTCTACCACGACGGAGGCTTCTTCGAGGCGGAGCATCGCCCAAACCTCGAGATCTTCGACAGGGTCGGCGGCGGCGACAGCTTCGCCTCAGGGCTGATCTATGGCTTTCTGACCGGGAAGACCCCGGAGGAATGTATCAACTACGGTGCCGCCCACGGAGCGCTGGCTATGACGACCCCGGGCGACACCTCGATGGCGTCCCTCCGGGAGGTCGAGAAACTGGTCGCCGGGAAGAGCGCCCGGGTAGAACGGTAGGAGACACCAATGTCAGATGTGCTTGCTCGCCTCGGTGAAGCGGGGCTGGTTCCTGTTATCAAGCTGGAAGATGCGGACAAGGCGGTTCCCCTCGCGGAAGCCCTCGCCGAAGCGGGGCTTCCCGTCGCCGAGGTCACATTCCGTACCGACGCCGCCGAGGCCTCGATCCGGGCGATGACCAAAAAGGTTCCGTCGGTTCTTGTCGGCGCCGGTACGGTGCTGACGGTGGACAACGCCAAGGCGGCGCTGGACGCCGGGGCGGCCTTCGTCGTTACCCCGGGTTTCAACCCCAAGGTCGTGGAGTTCTGTCTCGAGCGCGGCATACCGATTACCCCGGGAATCAACAACCCGACGGGCATCGAGAGCGCCCTGGACCTCGGCATCACCACCGTCAAGTTCTTTCCCGCCGAGGCCTCCGGGGGGATCGCGATGATAAAGGCCCTCGCGGCGCCCTACGGTATGGTTCGGTTCATCCCCACCGGCGGTATCTCCAAAGGGAACCTGGCGGACTACCTCAAGATCCCGGCCATTCTCGCCTGCGGGGGTAGCTGGATCGTGCCGTCAAAAGCCATCGGCGAGGGAGATTTCTCCACGGTTCGCACCCTCATTGCCGAGGCGGTGGGTATTGTCCGGGAAGCCCGGTAGACCTGCTTACGCTTGGTGCGAAGCGACAAAGGCGGCGACTTCCGAAAACGGGAGCGGCTTGGCGAAATGGTAGCCCTGGTAGAGATCGCATTTCCGATCCTCCAGGTGGTCGAGCTGCTCCTCCGTTTCCACACCTTCGGCGATTACCTTCATCTCGAGTGAGTGCCCCAAGCTTACGATGCTGTTCACGATCTTCGTGTTTGACGCCTTTGTCATGTAGATTACGAAATCTCGATCGATCTTCAAGATGTCCACCGGGAACTGACTGAGGTAACTCAGGGAGCTGTATCCCGTTCCGAAGTCGTCGACGGCAAGGCCGAGGCCGGGACTCGATTTGCTCAAGGCCCGGAGCACCTGTATCGCCTGCTCCGGAGCCTTCATAATAGCGGTTTCGGTCAGCTCGAGGACGAGGTGCTTTGCCTCGATCCCCGTTTTCGTCAGGGTTTTTCGGACCATCTTTGGAAGCTCTCGCTGCTCGAGCTGCTTTACCGAGAGGTTGACCGAGACGAAGAGGTCCGGGTGGCCGCTTTTGTGGATATGCCGGAGGTGAAAACAGGCGGTCTCCAGTACCATCTGCCCGATAGCGGGGATAAGGCCCGCATCTTCGGCGACCGGAATGAATCGGTCCGGCGGTACCCGGTTGCCCTCGGCATCCTGCCATCGCAAGAGTGCTTCGAGACCGACCACCGTCCCGGAGGCGGTACAAATCGGCTGGTAGTGTATTTCGAAATCGTCGTTCTCGAGGCTTCGACGGAGGCCCTCTTCGATTACGAGTCGTTCGAGGGCCCTGTTGTTCATCTCTTTGTGAAAGAAGGCGTAGTGGTTCCCCGTTTCTTTCGCCTTGTACATGGCGGCGTCGGCGTTCCGAAGGATCGTATTCTGGTCCATGCCGTCTTCCGGAACCAGGGCTATTCCGACGCTTACGCCCATGCTTATGTTCGTTACCGGGCCGTAGCCGGCCAGCTCGTAGGGACGCAGAATCTGGTCGATGATCCGCCTGGCCACGATCGCCGCGTCCTCCGGCAGGCGGATAAAGGGGAGAAGGATGGTAAACTCGTCGCCCCCAAGCCGGAAGATGTCTCGAACCTGGAAGCGGTAGATCTGGTCGTCCTGCCGGAGACAGTTGGTTAGACGCTTCGCGGTCTCTTTGAGGATCGCATCACCCATCTCGTGGCCCAGGCTGTCGTTCACCTTCTTGAAGCCGTCGAGGTCTAAGAAGAGGAGGGCGGCTTTCCTATCCGGTTGCCGCTGAACTTCCGCTGTTAGCTGTCCGAGGCTCTGGGCCAAGCGGTCCCGGTTTCCCAGGGCGGTCAGCTGGTCGTGATACGCGAGAAAGCGGAGCTTCCGCTCGTCGTTTTTGCGCAGCGTTATGTCCCGTAGGATACAGGTGAGGATTCGGCTGTCCCCAACCCCCTTCGAGTTCCCCAGGGAGATTTCCAGGGGAAACACGTCGCCGTTCTCTCTACGGCCGAGCATCTCGATCGAGTTTCCAAGGCCGCTCCCACGGCGGTCGCCGGCGTCGATAAAGAAGTACTTGTCGATCTGCGATCGATAGTTTGCCACGCGGCTTTCCGGAAAAAGCATGTCGAGATCCTTTCCCAGAAGCTCCGCGGGGTCGTAGCCGAAGATCGTCTTTACGGAGTTGTTGCTGAAAGAGACGGTAAAGCTGTGGTCAATCTGGATGATTGCCTCGGTTACCGTGTCCGCCAAGGTGGCATAGTTTTCCCGGACGGCGGCCAGCTCGTGGAGGAGCCGATCCTGCGACGAACGGTCGCTTACCAAGAGGGCCCACCCTTCGTCCGAGCTCGGCGGCGTAGATTCTATCCGACGGATGGAAACCGGCGCGAGATGGTTGCCCGGACCCGCAAGGGTTACCTCGACGTGCCCCTCGTTTTCGAATACCGAGCGCCAGTCGGGAGGGGACAACGGCGGGTAGACCAGATCCCAGAAGAGGCGGCCCTCGAGAGATTCGGGAATCGCCAAGAGGGCCCCAAGCTCTCGGGCCGGAATCTGGACTCTGCCGGCCGGGTCAAGGGGAATGCGAATGCCGGGTTCAGCTACCTCCTCACGGCCTCCATGGCGTTCCTTGAGGGGACCGATGGCGTTCTGGAGTCGCTCGACAGAGGCGACCATTCTGTCGATGTGTTCGGAGAGCTTGGCACCGTTCCCGACCATATCTGGCAAGTATACCCGCTCCTGATTCACTTTTCAGCCTTCTCCGAAACGCTACCCCACGTTTTGGAGAAGAATTGTGGAAAGGAAGGGGACGTAGGTAATGATGAGGACCACAATTAGCTCGACAAGGAAGAAGGGAGCAACCCGGCGGTAGATCTGGGGAAGATCCTTCCCAAAGCGGTAGGAAGAGAGAAAGAGGTCGAGCCCAACCGGAGGGGTGATAAAGCCGAGACCCAGGTTTGCTATAAAGACGATTCCGAGGTGAACCGGGTTGACGCCGAAGAGCTCTCCGAGAGGGATTACCAGGGGCGCGACGATGAGTATGGCGGAGAAGATATCCATGAAGCAGCCGGTCACCAGGAGCGCCAGGTTTAAAAGAAGGAGAAATGCGATCCGCGACGAGATGTGGGCTTCGACCCACTCCTGGAGGAGCATAGGAATCTGAGCGTCGATTATGTAAAAGGAGAGACCCCGGGCTGCCGCCAGAATGACCAAAACGCCGCCGGTTACCGTGACGCATTTGAGGGCGACCCCGGGGAGCTCCCGGAGCGGAACCTCCTTCCGGATAAACACCTCGACGATAATCGCGTAGAGAACCGCCAAGGCCGCCGTTTCCACGAGGCCGGCGAAGCCGGAAAAGAAGGAGACAACTACGACCACCGGCAGAAGAAGCTCCCAGAACGCCTCTCGAATAGACGCCACGGCGTCCATCGGTCCAAACGCCGAGCGCTCGATGCCCTTCCGGAGAGAAACGACGATGCCCATCCCGCTAAAGACCAGGACCAACAGCAGTCCCGGGAGAATACCGGCGATAAAGAGGTGGAAGATATTGATCTGGGCGATGGTGCCGTAGAGGATAATCGCCAGGCTCGGTGGAAAGAGGAGGCCGATGTTGCTCGACGAGGTCAACAGACCCACCGTAAAAGGCTCTGATTGACCGCCGTTGGTATGAAGCACGGTAAACAGCAAGCCACCGAGAGCTAGGATGGTAACCCCCGAGGCACCGGTAAACGAGGTAAAGAAGACCGAAGCGAGAATTGCCGCGATTGCCAGCCCGCCGGGAAGCCATCCGAAGAAGGCCCGGAAGAACTGAACGAGGCGGTCCCCGGCCCGCCCTTCGGATAGCAGGTAGCCAGTCAGGGTAAAGAGGGGAATAGCCGGAATGGTCGAACCCGTGAGCATCGCGTATCCCTCGTTCGGAATCGTCTCGAGGGATCCACCGACCCGGACGAAGAGGAGGAGCGCTACCCCCGCTAGTACCACAAAGAGAGGGGTGCCGAGAAAGGCGGAGACGACGAGCAACACGACGAGGGGAAGCATGAGGGGCGGCAGGAGGGTAAACCAGAGTGAGTAGAGGTCGTCGACTATCCGGGGAACCTCCGGGAGAAGGACGTAGCCGGCGTTCGCGAGTGCGGCGAAGCCGAGGAAGGTCCCAAAGAGCAGCGCGAACAGGGCGAGGGGTAGCCGTTTCCGGGGCTCCCTAAGCGGCTTGGATAGGCGGAACCCCATGACCCCGAAGGCGATCGGCATAACCGCGACGAAGAGTTGCAGGGGGACAACGCCCACCCGTTGATTAGGGGCGAATCCTATCAAGACGAAGGATGCGGAGCTCCAGGTCAGGGCTACCAGGACGGTGGTTGCGATAACCGCGACGACCACCTCCGCCGGCCGCTTTATGCTCGGCCGGAGCCGATCCATCCCGCTCGCCATCGAGAGGTGGCGTCCTTCTCGGGCCGCGATGGCCCCGCCGACGAATCCGACGATGAGCACAAAGTGGGTAAGATAGCCGCTCTGGCCAAGTATTCCGGTTTTGAGGAGCGACCGGAGGACAATTTCCAGGACCGGAAAGAACGCCAGCAAGAGAAGCGAGCCGGCGCCCACGGCGTCTTCGGCGCGGCGAAAAGCTGCAATCAGGTCGAACCGACGAGGGGAGGTCAAAACCTACTGCCGGTATTCGTCGAGGTAGCCGCGGATCGTGGCGTACAGCTCTTCGTCGAAGACGGTGCCGACTGTAACTTGCGAGCTCTGATCGAACTCGGCAAACCAGCGTTCTTCTTGGCTACCCGAGAGCTCGGTGACCTCGAGGCCGTACTGCTGCATCGTCGCGATCGCCTCTTCCTCCAACTCCCGAACTTGAGAGTCCAGGCGGGCGATTTGCCGCTCCACCGAGGCGATAAGCTCCGGTTTTAGGTTCTCGGGAACGCGCCGCCACATATTCTCGATCATTACGAAGCTACCGAGAAAGGGGGCGACCCGGACTTCGAGCATGTACGGAGCCCGGGCGAACCACTGGAAGCCCGCGGCTGCGATTGGGCTGCCGTAGAAGGCATCGACTCGCCCACTGTTGAGGGCCGTTAGTAGCTCGGTCTCGGTCATCGGGATTACTTGGTAGCCCATCAAGCGAAAAGCCTGGAGTAGCTCCTCGTTATCGGCGCTGGAGGCAAGCTTGAGCCTCTTGAGGGCTTCCGGGGATGGGACCGGCTCCGAGGCGAAAAAGCGTATCCACCCCGCCTTTGACCAACCGAGCACTTCGAAACGGTTGGCCCGAACGGCGGCCTCGATCTGCGGTCGGATTCGCTCGAAGACGTAGTCCAGCTCGTCGTCGGTTCGAATCAGCATCGGCATGCTGACGGTAAGGAGCTCGTCGGCCAAGTTGGCCAAGGCGCCGCTGGTAATGACCGCTGCGTGCACCTGTCCGATGCGCATCTTTCGCAGAACGTCCGATTCGTTCCCGGCTATCCCGTTGTGGAACACCTGGAGCCGGACCCGACCGTTGGAAATGCGGGCCCAGTCGGCGGCAACCCTGTTCAGGGCCTGGCCCCAGGGGCTCGACTCCGGAGCCGGGCTGGCGATCTTTATCTGCTGGGCCGAGGCTATTCCTCCGACCAGCACGAACAGGACAACTAGAACAAGAGTCAGGCGAGATCTCTTCACGCGTCTTCCTCCTCAAGATCAACTAGAAAAAAGCGATCGAGGTTCTCCAAATACCAGGCAGCTTCCCGCTGCTTGATGGTGTTGACCAATCGGTATTCAGGGTGCGCCTCGGCGTCTACCGCAAGAGCGAACTCCATCTCTTTGATGAACTCCCGGAGCTCTTGTTGGGGAATCAGAACCGTTGTGGCGTAGGACACATGGGGGGATGCCTTTTTTCCATCCGCGAGGCGAAGGGCCCGGTCGTAGTGGTAGGTTGCCTTCTCCCGACTTCCCCCTAAGCCTTCCGGCAGCGACGCGTAGTAGGAGAGAAGAAGCTCGTCGATCGCCCCGTTGTCGTAGTCCGGGTCCAGCTCGTAGGCCCGGAGAACAAGGGTAGCGGCCCGGGCGACGGAGACGCTCAGGTCCATGTCGAAGGGCTCGGTGGAGAAGGCCCCGAGCCATCCGGCGGCAATCCAGTACAAGTAGGGAACGTCCTCTTCGTCTAGGACTGCGACGAGGGGCCCGAGCTCTCCTTCTAGGACCGAGTGGGCTTCGTCGTGACGCGCCTGGAGGCCGCGGATCGCGTAGCCCCGGCCCCGCAGATAGAGGTTCTTTGCCCGGCGGATAAGAAGCTCCCGTTCCTCGAACTCTTCCGGGGGAAGCATCCCGGCGGGGCTCTGGAGGAAGGCGTTGGCATAGCTGATGTAGGCGCTGCCGGCGGCCAAGAGCAACTCCGGGTCCTCCGGTCTCTGGAGGATAAGCGTGTCGTAGATTTTGAGGGCAAAGGGAAGGGCGTCGGCGATTAGCTCGGGATCGTTATCGGTGACGAAAACGGATGGCTCGTCGCTACCGCTGAGCGCCCGGGCGACCGCCCGAGTTGCCATTGCGTTTATCGAGCATCCGGATAAGGCGAGAATTCCCAGAATCGACGCGACCCGTACGAGAAGACGCATGCCCTATATGTAACGAATGGAGGGGGGATTTGCAAGAAAGAGGCGCCGGGGCCGAAGCCCCGGAAACCTTAGACGATGCTGATGGCGTCGACGGGGCAGTCTTCGACCGCTTCCTTCGTATCCGCTTCCTTGTCGGAGGGGACCTCGTCGACGATTACTTCGGCGACTTCGTCGCCCATCTGAAATACTTCCGGCACGCTTGTCGTGCAGAGTTCACACGCCGTGCACAGATCTGGGTCGATCTTGACCTTCATAAATACACTCCTTGTAAGGTGTGCTGAAATTCTAAGGCACCCTAAAGAGTCTGTCAATGTTTGAATCTACAACATCCCGGTTTCTTTCTACCCGGTCCAGGGGTGCAAGTGACCGGGGAAAGGTGGGATGTAGCCGGATGCGGGTGCAACGGGTACCATAAGGGTATGTGTATGCCTAACAAGCTACCGGAGGTGGAAGCGTTTCGCGAACGGGTCGAGGACTCGAAACGCATCGTCGTGTTTACCGGAGCGGGAATAAGCACGGACTCCGGTATTCCCGACTACCGCAGCCAAGGCGGAGTCTGGGAGCGTTTTCAACCCGTCTACTTCGACGAGTTCATCGAAAGCGAAGAGAAGCGCCTCCTCTACTGGCGCAGAAAGCAGGAGCTCTGGCCCGCCTTAACCGCCGCGAAGCCGAACGAGGCGCACGGCCTGGTACGAAGGCTCTACGACGAAGGGCGCCTCCTCGGGGTAATTACGCAAAACATCGACGGTCTCCACGAGCTTTCCGGCATTCCGGCCTCTGCCGTCGTTAATATCCACGGTAACACCCGGGAGACGGTCTGCCTGGGGTGCGGGGCCCTCCTTCCGACGGATGCGGCACTCGAGCTTCTCGAGAAGCAGGAGACAGCACCCCGGTGCCCGGATTGCGGGGGGCTTCTCAAGCCGAATACCATCTCTTTTGGACAGACTCTCGACGAGGTCGTTCTTCGACGGGCTGTTGATCTTTCCGAGAACTGCGACACCATGGTGGTTCTCGGGTCCACGCTGGTCGTTCAGCCCGCCGCCACCCTCCCTGCCAGGGCCAAACAAGCGGGTGCCTGGCTCGGAATCGTCACCCTTTCGGAGACTCCCCTCGACGACACCGCCGACGCGGTGCTGCGGATGC
>CAZLDK010000035.1:0-2778 GCA_964558285.1 uncultured Spirochaetaceae bacterium
CGGGGGTTCGCATAGCAGGTCGATGATGGGCCGAGCGGAATCCGATGTAAAGGCCACAGATGAACGTCGTGAGCGCTTCCGCAGCGAGGCCGATGGCCGGAAGCATGCGCGTCGTAGGCCCTTACCGCAACTCCGCGAGGGGTACCGGTTTCGGGCTGTTGTCCTCCCCTTCGACTTCTGCCAACTCCTTAAGGAGCGACTTGGCCCGCCCCGAAAGATTTCCCGGGACCGTGACCAAAATCTTAATATACATATCTCCCCTGCGATCGGGGTTGTGAAGGACGGGGATTCCTTCGCCTTTCAGACGAAAGACGCGATCGTTCTGCGTTCCCGGAGGAATTTTCACCTTCGCCTGCTTCCCGGCGAGGGTTGGAACCGTTATTTCTCCCCCGAGGGAGGCCTGAGTAATGCTTATGGGGATGACGCAATAGACGTCGGTCCCGTGACGTTCGAAGTATTCGTGTTGTTTTACGTGGACAACGACGAACAAATCGCCCGCCGGGCCGCCGCTGGGCCCCGCGTCGCCCTCACCCTTCAAGGCGATCCGTTTTCCGTGCTCCATTCCCGGAGGAATCGTGACCTTGATCCGGCGCTCTTTCTCCTGGGTTCCGCTCCCGCCGCATTTCTTGCAGGGGTTCTCCAGGACGTAGCCTACTCCACCGCAGGTTGGACAGGTGCTGGCGATTGAGAAGAAGCCGGAGCTCCGGCGGACCTGGCCGACGCCTCCGCAGGTTGGGCACGTCTTCTTGCTGGTACCTGGTTCTGCCCCTGCACCCTCGCAGTGGTCGCAGGTCGTGTTCCTCCGGAAGCCGACTTCCCGCTCGGCACCGAAGGCCGCTTCCTCGAAGGAAATTTCAATATCGTAGCGGAGGTCCGCCCCTCGCTGGACGCTTCCTCGCCCCGGGCGTCGACGACCTCCGCCGCCACTGAAAAAGCTCTCGAAGATACCGGAGAAGTCGCCGAAGATGTCTTCGAAGTCACGGAAGGCGTGGGAAAAGTCGCCGAAACCGCCACCGCCCTGCATTCCCTCGAGGCCCGCGAAGCCGAATTGGTCGTAGGTTTGACGCTTCTGCTCGTCGGCGAGGACCTCGTAGGCCTCGGTCGCCTCTTTGAAACGCTCCTCCGCTCCCTTGTCACCCGGATTCTTATCCGGATGATTCGCAACAGCTACGCGGCGGTAGGCTTTTTTTATCTCGTCCTTGGCGGCGCCCTTCGATACGCCGAGAACCTCGTAGTAGTCCCGCTTAGCCATTCCCGAAGCCGAAACCGCTACTCACTCTTGTCTTCTTCGTCGACCACCTCGTAGTCGACGTCTTCAACATTGTCCCCGGAGGGGCCCGCGGCTTCTTCTCCCGAGCCGTTCGACCCGCCGGACTCTCCCTGCTCCGTGGCAGCCTGCTCACCGGCCTGCTTGTACACCTCTTCGGCCAACTTGTAAGAAGCTTGCTTGAGCTCTTCGGACTTCGCCTTGATCTGCTCCGGGTCCTCACCTTCGAGGGCAGAACGCAAGTCGGCTATGGCCGTGTTGATTCGTTCCTTATCGGCGTCGGAGATCTTGTCGCCAAACTCCCCGAGGGACTTTTCCGTCGAGTAGATCATCGAGTCCGCTTCGTTTCGAGCTTCTGCGAGATCCCGGGCCTTTTTGTCCTCTTCGGCGTGGGTCTCCGCCTCCCGCACCATGTTGTCGATTTCCTGCTCCGAGAGGCCGGAAGAGGACTCGATCCGAATCTTCTGCTCCTTACCGGTGCCGAGGTCCTTCGCCGAAACGTGGACGATTCCGTTGGCGTCGATATCGAAGGAGACTTCAATCTGAGGAACGCCCCGGGGTGCCGGAGGAATACCCACGAGGTCGAAGCGACCGAGGGTTCGGTTTTGCGTGGCCATCTCCCGCTCGCCTTGGAGAACGTGAATGCTTACCGCGGTCTGGTTATCGGCGGCGGTCGAGAAGATCTGGCTCTTCCGGGTCGGTATGGTGGTATTGCGGTCGATCAGCTTGGTAAAGACGCCCCCGAGGGTCTCTATTCCCAGGGAGAGCGGGGTGACGTCGAGGAGGAGCACGTCTTTGACGTCGCCCCCGAGGATACCACCCTGTATGGCGGCGCCGACAGCGACGACCTCGTCGGGGTTGACTCCCTTATGGGGGTCTCGTTGAAACAGCTCCTTTACCAGGGCTTGCACCGCAGGGATCCGGGTAGAGCCGCCGACCAGAATGACTTCGTCGATGCCGTCGGCCCCGACTCCCGCGTCCTTGAGTGCCTGCTGGCAGGGGTGCTTGGTCTTCTCGATAAGATCCGAAACCATCTGCTCGAACTTCGACCGTGAGAGGGAATACTGAAGATGCTTGGGACCGGAGGAGTCGGCGGTAATAAAGGGAAGGTTGACCTCGGTGGTCTGGGTGCTTGAAAGTTCCTTCTTTGCCTTCTCGGACGCCTCTTTGAGGCGCTGGAGGGCCATTCGGTCCTGCGCCAAGTCGATTCCATAGTCGTTCTTGAAGTTGGATACAAGCCAATCGATAATCCGCTGGTCGAAATTATCGCCCCCGAGGTGGGTGTCTCCGTTGGTCGACTTGACCTCGAATACGCCGTCTCCGAGCTCGAGGATGGATATGTCGAAGGTCCCTCCACCGAGGTCGTAAACGGCGATCCGCTCTTCCTTCTTCTCTTTTCCGAAGCCGTAGGCCAATGCCGCGGCGGTAGGTTCGTTGACAATTCGCTTGACTTCGAGTCCGGCGATCTTCCCGGCGTCTTTGGTCGCCTGCCGCTGGGAGTCGTTGAAGTA
>CAZLDK010000035.1:2788-17610 GCA_964558285.1 uncultured Spirochaetaceae bacterium
GAAGTACGCCGGTACGGTAATGACCGCTTCGGTGACCGATTCGCCGAGGTAGTCCTCGGCGGTCTCTTTCATCTTCTGAAGAATGGCAGCGGAAATCTCCGGCGGGGAGTACTGCTTTCCGGATACGTCAACCCGGGCGCCTCCGGAGGAGTCATGGACGATGTGGTAGGGAACCATGGAGATTTCTTCGCTAACCTCTTCGAAGCGGCGCCCCATGAAGCGCTTAATGGAAAAGATGGTGTTCTCGGGGTTGGTTACCATCTGGTTCTTTGCCGGCTGGCCGACAAGGCGTTCGCCCTTGGCAGTGTACGCCACCATCGAAGGCGTCGTTCTCTGTCCTTCTGCGTTCTGAATAACAATGGGCTCGCCACCTTCCATGACGGCAACACAGGAATTTGTCGTTCCTAAGTCAATCCCGATAATCCGTCCCATCTATCTGCTCCTCTTCTCTTTACGCGTTCGTTTCCGTTGGCAACGCCACCTTGACCTTCGCCGACCGAAGCACTCGGTCCCGTAGCAGGTAGCCCTTCTGATAGTCCTCCACGACAGTAGGGGTCGATCCCGGCGCACCCTCTTCGGAAGTTACGGCCTCGTGCCGTTGGGGATCAAACTCTTGCCCCTCGGAGTCGAAACGGGTAAGACCCCATTTGCGCTCCAACATGGAGGTGAACTGCTTTTCAATAAGCGCGACGCCCTCTAAGAAGGCATCGAAATCTTTAGATTCCTCGGCGGACTTGGTCGCCCGTTCGAAGTCATCGATAATCGGCAGAAGATCTTCGAGGAGCTCCCGGTTGGCAAAGGCGATTGCCTCTTCCTTTTCCCGGTTCATGCGTTTGCGGAAATTCTCGAAGTCCGCGGATTTTCGGAGAAACTGGTCTTTTAGGTCGCTATTCTCCTGCTCGAGGGCGGAGAGTCTCTTCGTGAGAATCTGAATAGGATCGCCCTCTTCCTCTTCGTCGGAATCGGTGGTTTGAGACGCCCCGGCGGCGGCAATGGGGTCCATAGAGACCTCTTCCGTGGCCTGGTACCCAGCCTGCTCCTCGGTTGCGTTGTCGGGTGCAACCTCGTCTTGAGCTCGCTTGGCTGCGTCCTCCGGTCTTTCGGTCATAGCTTCCCCTGTGAGTGAATCTGGCGCTAAAGTACTGCCGCCACCACCGGGGAGTCAACCGAACGCAAGCTCTACCGCTTGGTCGCCAGCTCGAGAATAAGCTCGACCTCGCCGCGACTCACCTTCGTCGCCCGAGCTATTTCGTCTACCTTCCAGCCCTGATGGGCGAGCTTGATGACGGTATCCCGAGCCGAGAGGGAGGGTGCCGCCTTGCCGTCGGTGGTCTTCTTGCCCTCCCCTTTCAGCAGGCTTCCGAGGAGCTTCACCTTGTCCTGGGCGTCTCGGCCGACCTCTTCGAGGCGGGTCTCGGTCCTGGCAAGCCATTCCCGAGCGCTGTTGAGCTCCGCCATCCGCCCTTCGATATCGTCCAGAGCACCGTCGAGTTCCCGAAGCTGCTTGACGGCCACATCGACATCCTTTTTTCCCGTCGCGAGCTCCCGAAATCGTCCCGAGAGCTCTTCGACTCTCCCGGGAAGCTCCTTGATCTCGCTCTCGATTCCAACCAGCCGGTCCTCGAGTTTACCGAGCATGTCGAAGTTTTTGTCGACTCCTTCGGTCGTGACGTCGATGATATTCCGCTTCTTTTCCAGACGAATCATTCGCTCGTCGATGGACTTATCCAACTCTTCGAGGGATCGTAGCCGGGCCTGGATGGCCTGGAGCTCATCGTCGGAAGAGGTTATCTGGTCCAGCTTTACTTCGACGGCCTGGGACATGCTCATAAGCTTCTTGAAGTCGTCCTCGAGGCTGTCGACTCGTCGCTTCTCCCCGAGGAAGCGCTCTACCCGGTCGTTCACCTCTCCGGAGAGCTTACGAATCCGCCCCATCTGGACCTCGATCTCTCGAATTTCCTCCCGTTGGGCGTCGACCTTCGAAAGATCGGCTTTGAGCTCTTGCATGCTCTCTTCGAGGGCGAGCTTGAGGGCGTCGGCGCGATCGAATACCTTGGTTTGCTCGACAAAGGCCTTCTGCCGCTTGTCGATCTCCGCGAGGTTGACCGAGAGGAGCTTCGCCTCGTCGTTGATCTTACCGAAGAGTTTCTGCTGGGTGCTCCCGACCTGTTCCCGCAAGTCGGCGGAAAAGGAACGGAACTCTCTGATTCTGGTATCGGCCTCGACGCCGAGCTCTTGGTTTCGGGCCTCCACGGCGGTGCGCATCTCGTCGAATCGCTCTTTGAAATCCTCGAGAGCCTCCTGGCTTCGACTCTTGAGGGCCGATTCCAACTCTCCGATCCGGTCGCTGGTCTCGTTCATCCGCTTGAGCGATTCGGCGTGCCAGATAGACATCTCCGACCGTGTTCCTTCGAGGTCCTGCTCCAGTTGCTGTTTGCTGCCGTCGAAACTGTGCTGGAAGTCAGCCAGGTCCTTCTCGACCCGACGTCGGTGATTCTCGATCTCTTCCCGGACGGAAGACGAGAGCTTTCCGATCTCCGCCGTCAGGGCCCCCTCGGCCTCCTCTTCGATACCCTCGAGACGCTCCCCTAGAGTCTCTTTGAAGCGTTCGACGGTCGTTTCGCTCTCTCCCATCCGGGCCGAAAGCCCGTTCCGGAAGTCGTCGAGTTGCGTGTCGATCTTCTCGACGCCTCCGTAGAAGCGCTCCTGAAGCTCCGAGACGCTTTTGCGAAAATCGTCGGCGCTCCGGGATTCGGTCTCCCGGAGAAGCTCCAATTGAGCGGTTCGAGACTCGTCGAGCCGACTCTCGAAGGCCGCCTGCCAATCGGTAAGCTGGGTACCCAAACCCGCCTCCCGCTCCCGGAGGTCTGCGAAGAAGGCGTCTTCGAGAAGCTGGAGCTTTTCCGACACATTCTCGTAGGCCTGCTCTTTGAGCTTGTCGAGCCCCGTTTCCATCTCCTCCATTCCCTTGTGGAGAGAGCTCATCTCTTCCTGGGCCCGACGGCCGTCCTCCGCCCTCTGCTCCGCGAGCTCCCGGGAGAAGGTCTCAAACTCTTGCCGCATCCTGGTGGAGACCTGGTTGATCGACTCCCGGAGGGAAACCTCGAGCTCGTCGATGTCGCTTCCGACGGAATCGAGCTTCGCCAAGCGATAGCCAACCGCCTCTTCGTACTGCTTTATCCGTGCTTCAACCGTTTCGAGGACCGAATGTTCGAGGCCCGAGATTTTTCGGTCGAGGGAGTCGGAGAGCTGTTTCTTGTTTTCGTCGATTCTCTGATCCAGGCGCGCCTGCTCCCCCTCCAAGGCCGACGACTTTTCGGTTACCTCCCCGAGACGTTCACCGAGTTTGGAAGAAGCCGCCTCGATGTGTTTCGAGAGCTCGTCGGCCCGGACCCGGAGCTGACTGTTCGCTTCTCGAATCTGGGAAGTGCACTCTTTCTGATACGTTTCTACGGCGACGGTAAGCTCCTGACGAATCCCCGTCGATTGGTTCTCGATCCGCTCCGTGAGCGTCCGGAGCGTCGCCTCCTGGAATGTAGAACCGTCCTCGGCGATCTTTTGAATCCGTCCCTGGTACTCTTTTTCGACCCGGGCGAAGCTTTCCTCGTAGGAAGCCACGGAGGCTTCCATCTTTTCGAGCTGACTTTGGCCTGCTTCGAGGACCTCCGACTGGAGGGTCCGAAGCCTGCTCTCCGTCTCCTCGCCGATCCGTCGGCTGTTGGCCTCCAAATCGTCGAAGCGCTCGTCGAGGCTCCCGGCTTGCCGGCCGAGGGCCTCGAGGGTGTCGGCCAGCTCCTGGCTTCTGGAGTCGGCGTATCGGACGGCATTGTCGACCGCCGACCGGAGGGTCTCGTCGTTCTTCTTGGCAAAGTCGGCGGTAAGCTCGGGTATACGGATCTCGAGCGCCTTAAGCTTCTCCTGGGAGATCTTCAGGCGGTTACCGACGGAGTCGATGTACTCACTCTCGGACTGAACCCGGGCAAGATTCTCTTCTGCCCGCTCGGTCATCTTGAGGAGCTCCTCGAGGGCCGTGTCGTAGTCGCCGATCCGGGTTCCGATTCGCTCGATCTGCTCCGCTCGTTTACTGAGCCCGTCTTCGAGCTCTTTAATGCGGTCGAGAACCGTACGGGCGGCCTTTTGATGGACCTCCAGCTCGATGCCCATGTCCCGGATGGCCGTAGCCTTCTCCTGGACGAGGTCGTCGAGCTCTCCTACGACACGCTCGGCGTAGCGCTTTACCTTGTCGAGTGACCGGTTGTTCCTGTCTAGCTGTCTGTACACCGCGAGAATGATCAGTACTACAAGTAGTACGATCACATTTCCAGGTGAGAATAAACCCATGAGCCCCCTCCCAGTAGGCAGTATGTCACTTTCCAGTATACACCAGATCGTGAGAACGTGCCCACGGGTTTAGGAGGTCCGTTCCAAAATCCACCGATAAAGGTCGGAAAAGCGTCGAAAGGTAAGGTCTGCGATGCTGTTCTCCGGCGGTCGACGGCTTATGTGGGCCGTCTTCATCCCCACTCCGGCGGCTCCGACGATGTCGTATGCGTAGCTGTTGCCGACGTAGAGGATCTCTTCCGGAGGAAGCCCGAGGGCGCCGGAGAGCGCCAGAAACGGCTCCGGGTTCGGCTTTAGTGCCCCCGTTTCCTCGGTTGGGACCACGGCGTCCCAGCCTCCGTCGAGGCCGAGAACCTTGAGCTTGCGCTCTAGGGGAAAGTCAGAGCAGACGGCAACCTTCAACCCGGCGTCCCGGAGCTCTTCGATGCTCCGCCTGACACCGCGCCGGAGGGGCACCGCGTACAGAATGTTCTCCCAGGTCCGGTAGATACGACGCTCGATAGTCTCCCGGGCCTCCTCGGGTCTCGTCCCGAGGGCGTCGGCCAGCATCTGCGCCTGGGTTTGGTAGTAGTCCGGCACGACCCCCCTCTTCCTTAAGGCAATCCGCACGTCGCGGAACGCCCGCAAGAGCCGCAACCGGGTGAGAACAAAGGGAAACGAAAAGAGGTACATCGGGCGATTGGCGTAGAGCGTCCCATCTACGTCGAAGGCAACTCCCCGAATAGGCATTATCGGACGTCTTCCCGGCGGACGACCAAGGTAAAGACGGCCGACTCGGTAGGCGCTCCGGGCTTCGGGTCGAACCGCCAGGATGCGACGGCACTGCGCAGTTTTTGGTTTGCCGCCGTATAGAGAGAGCGCTGCTGGAAGATGATGGACCCCGGCACCACACCGCCCCGGTCGTTTACCTCGAATATGACCACGAACCGGACTTCTGCCGGTACCTGGTTTCCGAAGTCCGCTGCCGTCAGCTCCGGAAGGGGCCCGGCGGCACCCCGGTCCCCGCCCTGCCAGGAGAGCCGAGGATCCCCCTGGGCGCCGTCGGTCGCGGTGCCGTCGGCGGTGCCGGGCTCGGATCCCGGGCCCGGTGAGGGCTCCTGGCCGCCGGCTTCCGGAGATCGGCGCCCATCCGCCGCCGACCGGTTTACCCCCTCGATTGCCTCGCTCAAGAGGCGCCGGAACTCGGGGTTTCGTCGGATCCGGTCTGCGACGTCGGTCGCCTCGGAGACGCTCATCTGTTCGGTGGAGACTCCGGCTTGGGAAAGCACGGTACCGGCCCAGTTCGGGAGGGCGACGTCCGGGGCGAGGCTATCGGGGTCCGCCTGGAGGACGTCCTCCCTCGATTGCCGCCGATCTCTCGGCGCGCCCGCCCCTTGCACCCCCATAATCTCGTCGAGGCTGAACTCCCGGCCTGGTCGCTCGGCCATGGGGTCGGCACCGGCCGGGGCCTGGGACTGGGGAGCCGGCGTCGCCGGAGCTGGGGCTGTTTCCGGGGTCGGCTCCGGAGGCTCCGTGGGAGCAGGGGGTTCCGGTTCCGCCTCGGAAAGCGGCACCGGCACCGGCTCGACCGGCTCCGGGGCGTTGAGCTCGACCCGCAGCGGTGGGAGGTAGTCCGGGAGGTCGGGAGACGTCCCGAAGACCCCGGAGAGCACTGCTATTATCAGATGGACGACTACCGAGAAGCCGACGGCGATCGATAGTCTGTCCCGCTCCTGATGTGTCATTCTTCGGAAAGCGTCCTTAGGTTGACCGCCCGATAGCCCCGGGAGCGGAGCCTGTCGAGAACCGAAACCAGCACCTCGTAGGAGACGTCCCGGCTCCCCTCGAGAACCACGCTCCGGACCGCCGCCGCATCTTCCTCCGTCGGTGTGATTTCATCGAGAACGCCGCCGAGACTCTCGAGGTCCGTCCGATCCCTGTTTACGTAGACCTCCTCCGGGGAGACCACCGTGACGACCAGACGGTCCATCACCACCGGCTCCGAAGAGGTGGATGACGGCAGATCCAGGGCGATTCCCGGTGTCATGATGAAGGTGCTCGAAACCATAAAGAAGATGACGAGCTGGAAAACCACGTCGATCATCGGGACCAGGTCCACGACCACCGTCGGCTTGAGACGTCTACTGAACCGCACGACGGTCACCCTTTATCAGCAACACCAGCTCGGTAACCCGGTTCTCGAACCGGATAATCATGTGGTTCACCCGGCTAACGAGGTAGTTGTAGAAAATGATGCTCGGGATAGCGACGACAAGCCCGGCGGCGGTCGTCAAAAGCGCTTCCGAGATCCCCTGGGCGAGTAGCGCCGGGTTTCCGCCGGCGGCCTCGAACTCGCCGAGGACGCCGAAGGCACGGATGTTCCCCGTCACGGTCCCGAGAAGACCCAGGAGCGGCGCGATGTGCGCGATTGTCCCGAGAAACGACAGGTAGCGCTCGAGCCGAGGTATCTCCATGTTGGCCGCGTCGGTAATCGCGTCCTTAATCGACTCCTGGGAGTAGTGGCGGTGTTCGATCGCCACCTTCATCAGGTTCGCAAAGGGCGTCGGGTTCGCGTCGCAGATAGCGAGGGCCTCGTCGAAGTGGCTCTTCTCGAGGGTGCTCTTTAGTCGACCGATCAGCGGCCCTTCGTCTCCCTTGATTCGTTGAAGATAAAGAAGCCGCTCGATGACTATTGCCACGGCGATTATCGATAGACCGAGAATAGCGTACATAAGCAGTCCGCCACGGTTCAGCAGATCAAGCATAGTCAACTCCTTACAGGTTGATACGGGTCAGAACGGCGAAGAGGAATCCGGGGTCTATGAAGGGAAGATCCGTGGTGACCTCTTTTCCGAAAGCCGGACGTCCATCGTCAAGAAAGAAGGAAAAGATATCCCGAACCTCCACGGAAATCTCGATGGAATCCGTCGCAGAGAGACGGCCGGCGAGAGTCAATTCCGGTGTGACGACAGTGTTGTAGACATCGGCGGTAACATTCGCGTCTCCCCGAAGCGTCTCGTCTCGATTCGAGACGCTAAAGTCGACGCCGAGAGTTTGGGGAGCTTCGAGGTTGCTCCGCTCCCCGAGAATAGCGTTCCAGGAGAAGCGACTTCGCCACCAGCTGCCTTCCAGGAGCAACGAGGCCCGGGGAAGAAGGCGTCGGCGGGTCGGGGTGTGGTATTCGTAGAAGCCCGTCGTCGGATCGTAATAGTCGATGTCGATAACGTCGTAGCGTTCCTCGACATCGGCGCCCATCTCCAGAGTGGCGCTCTGATCGATGATATTCATGCTCGCAGAGCCACCGAGGAACCAGGCATCCTGCCGGAGGAGCAGGTCCCCCCCCCGATCCGTAACGGAGAGAAACGGCAGCCGTCGCCACTCGTCGCCGTAGGAGCGCTCGCGAGATTCGTAGCCCCCGCCGACTTCGAGGGTAAGAGCGTCGGTAAGAATTGCCGTAGCCCCCAGGGAAAAGGGCATTACCGGGGAATCCCCGATTCGCCAGGCGACACCGACATCCGCCGAGAGAAGAAGGTTTTCCCAAAAGGAGGTTTCCGCACCAATCGAGGCCCTGAGCGTTTGGAGTAGGTCGTCGGTATCGTCGCTCCCGTCGACGGATCGGAAGCGATAGTTGGCGGCAAGGGTGGTATCCGTGGTCTCCGTAGAGATAATGAGGCTCACCTCGGGGGAAAAGACAAGCTCCGAATCCCGTGGGGAAACAGAGGCACCCTCGCTGTTGTAAACCCGCTGAGCCGTGGAGATGCTCCCACCGGCGGTCACCGTCGCAATCGACGAGGCGGTGTAGTCCATCGTTGCGGCGCCGTCGACCCGTCGGGAGGTCGCCGAATAGTAGTTGGAAAGCCCCTGGAACCCGTTTTCCACCTCGGCGAAGCGGCCCTGGACTTCGCCGCCGAGACTATCTCCCCGGCCGGATACCCTGACTCCGATGCGGTCGTCCCGGTCAAAGAAGCCATTCCCCGGCTCTTCGAGATTGTATCCGTCCCTGGCCTCGTGGCTAAAGTCGAACTGGAAACCCGGCGTCGCTCCGACGCGATAGAGCGAGATCGCCCCGACGATGTAGCTCATGGAGCCGGCACCGAAGAGGCCGTTGCTGTAAAGGCTTCCGGCGGTTCGGCCGCCGGGGGCGAGGGCCTCGCCGGAGGGAGGCGGTACCCGAAAAAGCTCCGTCGGGACATCCAACTCACCGGGCTCGGGAAGCGGCGTATCGAGGGCTGCCATTCGCGTATCTTCGAGCTCCGGCAGGTCCGCGTCGAGCTCCTCCGGCGCCGCCTCTTCGATTCGTAGCAGCTCCTCCGGAAGAACGATTTCACCTTGCTCCAATACGCTCTCTTCTCCGGGAAAGGCAGTCTGCCCGAAGGCGGATGCGGAGAACAGTGCAATCCCACATACCAAGGCACCGAGACGTTGATTCCTCAAGAGTCGGCCCCCCTCAATATTCGGCGAGCCTCGGTGGTCCACTCGGAGTTCGGAATCGCGTTCTCCATCCGTTGGAGGATCTCTCGAGCCTCGTCAAAGCGGCCAGAACGGCTCTTCATCTCCACAGCCTTATAGAGGGCACGGGCCGAGAGGTCTCCGGAGCCGGCTCCCGCGGCGTTCAGGAAGAAGCGGGCAGCCTCCTCGAACTCTCCGCTTCGGGCGGAAAACTCACCGAGATAAAAGAGCGCTTGGGCCGCGTCCGGAGGGGCTTCCGTGTCCCTCGCCGCTGTTTCTTCGAGGAGATCCACCACCAGCGCGCTGCTAACCAGGTCTGCGCTTCCTTCGTAGAGAATGAAGGCGGCGAGCTCGAGAATCGCCTCCCGTCCGTCGGTAGTCTGGGATCGCCCCCCGTCGTCGATGGCAACCCAGAGACGAGCCTCCTGCTCCGAAAGACCGCCGATCCGGAGAATCAACTCGTCGGTCCGTTGCCGCGCGTTCACCGCCTCGGCCTGCTCGGGGTACCGGGAGGCGAGCTCGGAAAGGTTATCCAGGGCTTTTCGGAGGTCGCCCCGCTCTTCGTACATATCCGCCGCCCTCGCCAAGGCTTCTCCTCGATACGGGCTCGACGGATAGTCTTCGTTGAGTCGCTCCCAGAGGAGGAGCGCCCCGGTTTCCTCTCCCATCTCGAAGGAGGCGACACCACCCCAGTACAGAGAGGCATCGACGAACCGGCCTGCGGGATAGTTGCGGCGGTACTCGAAAAACGCATCCCGAGCCGCGGAGTGGCGGCCCTCGTCCCGGAGAATTTCTCCTCGGCGGTAGAGCGCCTCTTCTCCCAGAGGGCTTCGGGGGTAACGCTGATATAGTCCGAGGAGCAGCGCGACGGCCCGATCGGTGCGCCCCGCCTCGTAGTGTATCTGCGCTTCTTCGAAGAGGGCATCGTCGGCAAAGGCCGAGGTATCGCCCCATCGGGAAACTACCGTGCTGAACTCCCGAAGCGCCGCGTCGTCGTTCCCCTGGAGGCGGTAGAGCTGCCCGAGGACGAAGGTCGTCTCCGCCGCGAGAGCGTCTCCTGCGCCTTCGGAAGACAGTGCCCGGCGAAAGGCCGCTTCCGCCGCTTCCAGGTCCCCCTCGGCGTAGGACACCTGTCCAAGGAGGTAGAGGGCCCGAGGTCGAAGGGGGTGGCTCTCGATATTCCGGACGAAACGCGCAAGGGCATTTCGAGCGGCGACGTAGTCACCGATTCGGTACGCCGACCAGGCGTAGTAGTACAAGGTAGAGGCTTCGAGGCCCCGAAGCTCCGGTGGCGGGTCGGGAGACTCGAAGAACGGGAGCACGCCCTGGAACCGCTCGGCGGCCGCCTGATAGCGCTTCTCTGCGACGAGGGACAGGGAGGCGAAATAGTCGGAAATCCCGGCGGCGAGGCCTTGCTCCTGAAGCCGGTTCGCCTCCCGGAGCACCTCGCTGTGACGCCCGTTCCGATAGAGAAGAGTAAGATACGCAACTCCTCCGTCGGTGTCGTTCGGACGTAGCCTGAGATAGGAGCGGAGATGCTCGAGGGCCGTCGGGATATTATCCGACTCCCTTTCTAGGAGGTAGCGGAACCACTGGTACTGAGCCTCCGGTATAGCCTCGGGATCGACGGTCCCCAAGGTCTCCCGGGAATCCTCCAGGCGACCGAGGTAGAAGTAGGCGTAGGCCAAATGGTACCGGGCGACGGACTCCCGATCGAAGCCGGGGAAGCGCTCCAGGAGGTTTTCGAGTCCGGCGGCGGCGGCAGACCACCGCTCCCGATCGACGTCCAGAAGGGCGCGACGGAAAAGGAGAAGCGGCGACTCCCGGTTACTCCAGCGAAGGGCCTCGTCGAGTTCGGTGACAGCTACGTCGTACCTCCCTTGGTCCGAGAGGGTACGGCCCAGATAGACCGCGGCGATCACCGAATCGTTTCGGCTCTCAAGACTCTCGTAGCTATCCCGAGAAGACCAGGCTCGCCGGAGATAGAGCTCGGCGATTTCCAGACGTCCCTCGGAGTAGTTTTCCACCCCAAGGCGAAGCCAGAGGTCCTGAAGTACCCTCGGTTGGCCCGCGAAGGTGAGCTCCGCCATTTCCACGAGCGCTTGGCGCTCGTCGGAAGAGACGAGGGAAAAGAGTCGCCGGTACGCCACCGCCGCGACTTCCGGAGGAGCGTCGAGGAGTTCGCGGTAGCGCGTCTCCGCCTCTTGCGTTTCCCCGACGCCGAGAAACGCCTCGGCGGCGTAGAGGGAGAAGCGCGGCCGCCAGGTGGCGTCGAATCGGTCCAGCGAAACGGGTTCGGCAAGGGCCAACACCTCTTGGAACTCGCCGTTCTGCACCAAGAGAGACGCCAAGAGCGTCGCGGCGTAGGGTTCTTCCTCGGGAGTCCTCGAGGCTAGAATCGTCCGAAGGTCTTCCCTCGCCTCCCTTTCTCGGTCTAGAGCGATACGACTCAGTGCCCGGTAGAGGTAGGCTCTGGTCGCCTCCGGTGCGCCGATATCGACACCGAGAAAGCGAGTCAACTCCTCGATAGCCTCTTCGTATTGGTTGAGAGCGTAGAGGTTTACTCCTTTCCAAAAGGGGACGAACGACAGGAAACGGGTAGACCGGAACCGAGTCTCGACGCGCCGAAGGAGCGCCAGGGAGGAGCTGTAGCGCCCTACGCGATAGAGACTTATCGCCTTTCGATACTGGGCGTCGGGGACGAATTCCGACCGAGGATACTCGTCGATGAGATTGTCATAACGCTGTATGGCTAGCAGGTAGTCTCCGGCGCTGTAGCGGTTTTCCGCTTCGAGGAACAACTCACGGTCTTGGGCACTTAAGCTCGATAGACCGAGGAGACAACCAAGCGCCGCTACCGCGAGGGCGCGCCTCATATGGGTCTAAAATAGCTCAGTCAGCGAGAATATTCAATCTTGGGGAGCTGGAAGGCACCGGAAGAGGAGATTCGCACCAAGTGGACATTGTCGCCGGGATAGCGCCTATTCAGACTTTGGACCCCGGTCTCGACGTTTCGCTCCATGACGACGGAGTGGAACCGCCCCTCTTCGTCGAAGTAGGGAAAGAACACGGCAACGTGGATGTGCTGATGGAGAACCGGGTCCGAGCCGAAGGGTGTATTGATCGAGCCAAGGTAGAGCTTGCCCGGGTCTTGAATCGCCAGGAAATAGAGGATGCGGCCGAGGTCCTCGAGGGGATACCCAACGTCCTCGACGTAACGAGAAAAGGGAACATGACGCACGTCGGCAAACTCCGGATGGGGAAGCCCCGCGTCAAGGACCCGGGCAATGTTGCGAGTCCAGTCGAGGCCGAAGTAGGGATCCCTCTCCCCTTCGAGGCGGTTCGACCACTGATGCCCCCGGAGACCGAGGTGCTTCTCCTTCAGCGGGTCGATCGGCAGGTAGCGCCGGTGCCGGGGATAGTAGAGGCCGTCGGCTATCCACTTGGCGAAACCGGAGCAGTTGAACCCCGGCTGCCCCTCCTGCAGGACCAGGTCTTCGATAAAAACCAACCGGCCGTGCTCGTCCATGGCGCCGTCTTCCGCATCCGGGAGGAACGGCAGCATCCTCCGGGTCTCCTCGACCATCGACCGGACATCGTCGTAGGCCTCCGGCGACACCGAGGGGATCGCTAGATCCCAACGCACCAGCCCCCGGCTCTGGGCCACTATTTGGGAAAAAGGGGCGATCAGGAGCTCCTCGAAGGAGCTCGGAAGCAGGATTCCGCTGTAGACCCGGGAGCCGGCAAGGTAGATATCCATGACCGCCCGCTCTCCGTCGGGGAAGACTCGGGCGAAGAACCCGGGGTCGCTCTGGAGGAAGACCTTGAGCTGAACAAAGGAGCCGTCTGCCATGCTTCTCTTGATGATGTAGCTGCCCCGGCTGTAGATAGGAAAGTCGTCCCCGACCTGGTTGGCAAAGACAAGGTAGAAGCTGTCGTTCTGCTGCTCTACCGAAACGCGCACCCGGGTTGGTACCGACTGCTGTCGGACAATACGGTCTCGAAAGCCAAGGACCTCGTCTCGGGTTCCAAAGACCGTCTCCTGGAGAAAGAGCCGGGCATCGTGGGTGTCGTGGAGTTGCGATTGGGGCGCCGTGTGCGGCTCCACTGCGGCAAGCCCGAGCCCCGGAAAGAGTATAAGCAGAAGAGAGACGACAATCCGTACCATTCTACTCCTACTATCGACCAGTTCTGCCCCTTGCTTCAAGGTCTCGTGTCCTGACGTCGAGGCGGATGGGAACGTCGGCAAAGCCGATATCCTTTCGGACTTGGTTCTTCAGGTAGCCGATGTACTCCTGCGTCAGGCCTTTCCGGTTGGTAAACGCGACGAAGGTTACCGGATTGGCGGAGACTTGGGTTATGTAGCGAAGCTTTATCCGGCCACCCCGGACCACCGGAGGAGGATTCTTATCGACCCATCGTTGGAAGGCCCGGTTGAGGGGCCCCGTGTCCACTCGGTGGTTCAGCCGGGTGTATACACCGAAGACGGTCTGGATCAGGTTGTCGAGGTTCTCGCCGGTATGGGCCGAGATGGCCACCACGGGGGCAAAATGAAGAACCGGAAAGAGGTATTCGATACGATCTTTGATCGCCCGGAAGGCGTTGGGAAGCTGGGGCACCAGATCCCACTTGTTCAGAACGAGGATGACTCCCCGACCCTTCTCCACCGCCAGGGAAGCGATCTTCTTGTCTTGGGAAGCAAGGCCTTTCTCCGCGTCGACCATTAAGAGAACGATATCCGCCTCGTCGATCGAATGGATCGACCGGTTGACCGAGTAGTACTCGAGGTCGTCGGAGACCCGGGACTTTCTCCGGATCCCCGCGGTGTCGACCATCACCAACTCCTTCCCCTTCCAGTTTACGAGGCTCGAGACCCGGTCCCGCGTCGTGCCTGGAATCTCAGAGACCAGGGCCCGCTCCTCTCCGAGGAGGGCATTGAGAAGCGTCGATTTCCCGGTGTTCGGTTGCCCGAGGATCGCGACCCGGGGAACAACCGGAGACGGCATGTCGTCGCCCTCCCCTTCCGTCTCTTCGGGCTCCGGTAGAGCCGCCAGAACGGCGTCGTGTAACTCCTCCATCCCCCGACCGTGCTCCGCGGAGACCGGCAGGACTGTGGCAAAGCCCAGGGAATAGCACTCTCCGAGGAGCTGTTCTCGCTTTTCCGAGTCGACCTTGTTCGCGACCACGACCACCTTATCCCGATGGGGGATAAGCTCTTGGGCAAATTCCTCGTCTTCGGGCGTCAGGTCGGTGACGTCGACTACGAAGAGAATGAGGTCGGCCCGGCCGAGGATGCCGATGCTTCGTTGGGCGACGAGGTGCATAAGCGCGTCTCCCTCCCGGGAGAGCCCTCCGGTATCCGCAAAGAGAACCCTCCGGGAACCGAGGCTCACCACTTCCTCGACAATATCCCGGGTAACCCCCGGTGTGGGATGGGTGATGGCGGTTCGTCTACGGACGAGACGATTGAAGAGGGTAGACTTCCCAACATTCGGGCGTCCGACGATGGCGACCAGGGGCGCCGGATGGGCAACCCGCGTATTATCGTGTGGTGACATCAAATTGTCGCTCCATTAATTCTGCGATAAAGCTATCGACCTCGCGGAAGGAGCGCATTCCCATGATCGTCTCGACGACATCTGCCGCCTCCCGGCGGGAAACCATCCGAAGAATCCGCTTGACCTCTGGAATGAGGGCCGAGCTCATGCTGAACTCGGTGACTCCGAGGCCGAGGAGAACTACAGTGGCGACGGGGTCCCCCGCCATTTCTCCGCAGAGGGCAACTGGAATATCCGCCTCTTCTGCGGCGAGAACAACCCTTTTTAACAGCCGAAGAACCCCCGGGTGGAAGGGTTCGTAGAGATAGGCAATCTTTTCGTTCCCCCGATCGACGGCGACGGTGTACTGAATGAGGTCGTTTGTGCCAATCGATAGGAAGGCGACCTCCTTGGCAAGGATGTCCGCCGTCATTGCCGCGGAGGGGACTTCGATCATTATTCCGAGGGGCACGTCGGCGTCGAAGGGAATACCCTGCTGGGATAGCTCGGCCTTTA
>CAZLDK010000036.1:0-17552 GCA_964558285.1 uncultured Spirochaetaceae bacterium
GGAGTGCTCCCAAGATTGTGTTTCTTAGGCACTCCACTCCCGCCGCTATCCCACCTCACGCCATCACGTAGGCCGGGACTCGTGGAGCGACCAGTTTCCCCGGAGTGTTCCACCCCCGAACCCAGGTGCGCCACATCGAATCGGAGATATGCAGGTGGGAGAAGAAGTAGCGCCGGGCGAAGAACCGGCGTATGCCTCTCTCGAGTAATGCCTTTGAGACTCCCGCGTACTCGGCGTGGGTTCCTTGGTCCGGACTGCGAATCCTCCGGGCCTTGAAGCAGTTGTGCCAGACCCCGTAGAGCCACATCCGATCCATCGAATGGTTGACGTCCCGGCTCCACTGGACCGTCTCGCGGACATGGCAGGCCTGGTCTTTCCGGATCTCCCGGTCGAAGTAGTTCACGCTGAACAGCGGATTGGTCCTGGTCCTCGGGGATCGAGAGTCGATGCGGAGGTGCACGAACCGCCCGGCGGCCGACCGTTCGACGAGCTCCCGGTCGCCGGTGATAACCCGACGGTAGCTACTGTGGCGGTCGGTGGCCAGGGTCATCACCGGCTTCTCGGTGCCTGAACCCCAGAGATAGCCCATCTCGGTGACGATCCGGGCGAAGGACCGCTCGGTTTGGCCCGACGCGAGGGCGACTAAGCGTTTCAGTTTGTCCCTCCGGAGCCGTTGGGCTTCTGTCATCCGGCCTTTGCGCCGAAGCTGGGCGTAGTCGACCGAGTAGAGGTACTGACTCTCCGCCCCGACTAAGAGCGTGAAGTTGTTCGGCCAGTACTGAGACCCGACGAAGCTCTCAAAGCCATCGGCGGTGAGGTCTTCCTTCAAGACGATCCCCTGACGGAGCTCTGCGTGGAGCCCGAGAGCCTGACGGGCCATCCGGGAAAGGCGGTTGAGGATCACCTTTTCCGTCACTCCGAACTCCCGGGCCATGGCTCTGATACCGGAAGCAGAGTTGACCGACCGCAAGAGCCGCATTAGGTCGATGGGCACCTGGGTTGCGAAGTGGACGCTGAAGGTCCGGGTGCTGAAGGTCTTCCCGCAGGCCTTGCACCGGAAACGCTGCACCGGCCCTACGTGGCGGTTGGGGTGGGTCCCGCGCTTAATGAACCAGCGGTCGCAGGTCTCGACCGTCTCGTGGTGCTCACAATCGAGATTTGGGCAGAAAGGTGGATAGACGGCCATAGGGGTATCTCCTCCGTGTAGAGCGTTGTACTCACCCCTACTAACGGCCCTATTTGTCCTGGTGATTCAAAATTTCTAAAGAAACACAATGTTGGGAGCACTCAATATTTGCTATTCTAAACGCACCTACAAACCAGGGGATCGCCCCCGCCGGAGAGCTACTTGTCCGAAGTCGTAACCGTACTTGTCTATTCTTCGATAACCGCCGTAGCCACCGGACTCGGCGCGGTGCCCTTCTTCTTCGTAGAATCGTTCCCCAAGCGGGCCCTCGGGTGGGCAGGGGGCATCGCCGCCGGGATTATGGGAGCCGCGAGCTTCAACCTTATCTACGAAGGGCTGGACTACGGTGCTCCTCGTGCGATCAGCGGCATCCTCATCGGCCTCTTGTTCATCAGTATGAGCCACCGCCTACTCCGTGAAAGGGAAGAGCTTACCGTCGGCGAGCTTGCCGGTGCAGACGCCCTCAAAGCGCTCATGATAATGGGCATCATGACCCTCCATTCCTTCGCCGAAGGGGTCGGAGTCGGAGTCGCCTTTGGCGGGGACGAGGGCTTTGGTCTCTTCATCTCCCTTTCGATCGCGGTTCATAACATCCCCGAAGGCGTCGCGATTAGTCTGGTCTTGATTCCCCGGGGGGTAAAGCCCTGGAAGGCTGCTCTCCTGGCGATCGTATCGAGTTTGCCCCAACCCCTTATCGCCGTCCCGAGCTTTCTCTTCGTCCAGGTTTTCCGCCCCTTCCTCCCGATCGGATTGGGCCTCGCCGCCGGCGCGATGATCTGGATGGTCATTGCCGACCTTGTGCCCGACGCCTTCGAAGACGCACCGAAGCACGAAGTCGCCACGATGGTGGTCCTCGCAGTGGCGGGTATGACGGCCTTTCAAGTGTTCATAGGTGGATGATGACGATTCCAGCGATTTCCCTCCGGGCGGTCTCGAAACGGTTTAGCCCGCGCGGTCCCGAAGCCGTCGCTGAATTGTACCTCGACCTCCATGCCGGAGGCGTCATCGGTGTTCTCGGGGAGAACGGTGCTGGAAAATCCACCACCCTCAACATGATCGCAACCCTCCTCCGGCCGACCCGGGGAACCATCGAGTTGATGGGATACGACGCAGCCGAGAGTCCCCAGGAGGTTCGCCGCCGGATCGGGATTCTCTTTGGCTCTCAGGGGGGCCTCTACGGTCGCCTGACGGGACGGGAGAACATTGCGTATTTCGGCGCCCTCCACGGAATGAGTCGACGAGAGGCTGAAACACGAACCGACGAGCTTGTTTCGCTTCTCGGAATGGAGGAGTACGCCGACAGGCGGATAGCCACCTATTCTACGGGAATGAAACAGCGGACCTCCCTCGGTCGTTGCATCGTCCACGATCCTCCGGTACTCCTTCTCGATGAGCCGACTGCAGGGCTGGACCTTTCGGCGGCTACGGTGGTCCACCGCTTCGTCCGCCGGTGGGCCGACGAAGGCAAGACGGTGCTCTTCTCGAGCCACCACCTCGACGAAATTCTCTCCCTCTGCGACCGAGCGGTCGTTCTGCACCGTGGCCGCCTCGCCCTGGACCAAGGCCTGGACCGGGGTAACTCTGCCGAGCTCGAGGAGTTTCGCCGCCGGTTCGCCGGGTTGGTGGCAGGAAGCGAAGGCGCGTCGTGAGGACAATCTTTGTCGTCTTGCGAAAGGAACTCACCGACCTGTTCCGAGACGTTCGCAGCGTTTCGGTCTCGCTCTTGGTGCCGGTGATACTCTTCCCCTTGGTCTTCGGTGTAATGGCGACCAACTTGCGGAATCAGAGCGATCCGACGCAAGAGCCGATCGTCGTTGCGACCGGGCAGCTGGACGCGGCTCTTGCCGGCGCTCTGGAGCGGGTTCCGCAGCTGGTCCTGGAGATCTCAGAGGACCCCGAGGCGGCGGTCTCCACGGGGGACGCGGAGGTGGGTCTCTTTTCGGCCGGTGACGGGGTCTCCGACCCCTTGCGCCCCGATCTCACCGTGGTCTACCGACCCGGGAAGCCCCGGAGTCTTCTTGGAGCCGATCTGGTGGAGCAGGTTGTTGTTGAGCTAACCGTTTCCCTCCGCCGGAATGTTCTGGAGAACGTCGCGATCGAGGGAATCGACGGGGAGTTGGCGACACCGGTCGTTGTCGATCGCCAGGCTCTCGGTGATCCGGCGGCCCAGGCGGGGCTCGATTTCCTAGGGTTCTTGGTGCCCCTTCTGCTGATCGTCGCTACATGCATCAGCCCCTTGCCAAGCGCCGCCGACCTCGGTGCCGGGGAAAAGGAGCGGGGGACCTTCTCCACCCTCCTGGTCTCGCCGGTTACCGGAACATCTCTCATCCTCGGCAAGCTCGGTGCCGTATCCGTCATGGGCATACTCGGGACGCTCTCCTTCGGAGTGGGCGTATCGATATCGCTTGCTATCAGCTCGGACCTTCTCGGTATAGACAGCATGGCCTTCTCCCTCTCGCCGGGCCAAGTTCTGCTCCTCGCGGCGTTCGGAATCGGCCTGGCCCTCTGCTTCTCCGCAGCGGAGCTTCTTCTAAGCCTCGTTGCAAAATCTCCGAAGGAGGCGCAGGTCTTTTTCGTGCCCCTATTGCTTCTTTCCACCGCCTCGGGATACGGAACCTACTTGATGGACCTCACCCGACTGAGCCCTTGGCTCGTCCACCTGCCGATTCTAAACGTCGGCATCGCCGTAAAGCAGGTCATCTTCGGCGAAGGCTCACCGTTCTTGCCGGTGATCGTTGGGGTCTGGATGGCTGTGTATCTAATAATCGCCGTTGTGGTCTCCTTGCGGCTCGTCCGCAACGAAAAAGTTGCCCTGCGGATTTGACACGCAGGCGCGCATTGGAGAGAATCCTAGTACTACGTTTGGATGGAGGTGTGAATGGGTTTATTAATTGGTGTTCTTGTCGTTCTGATTCTTCTCGTCGTCCTAATTCGCATTCTCTAGCAGATTAGTTTCGGGAGTCTTACGTGGAATTTATCATAGGTCTTCTGGTTGTCCTCATTTTGCTGGTAGTACTGATAAGACTTCTCTAGAGAGAACGCGACAAAACAACAGAATTTTCTCAGATTTGACAGGGCCGCCGGTTTGCGGGTAAGGTCCTTCTACTCTCTCGAAGGAAGGGCTGAAGTGAACTACTTTAATTCGTTATCGTTACGCGAAAAGATCGGTCAACTCGGCAAGTGCCGACTCATGCGCCGGGAGGAATTCAACGGCGTCGAAAAGCTCTCGGGCAAACGGATCGTCATCCTCGGCTGTGGCGCCCAGGGCCTCAACCAGGGTCTCAACCTGCGGGACAGCGGCTTGGACGTCGCCTACGCTCTGCGGCCGGCGGCAATAGAGCAGAAGCGGCAGTCGTTCATCAACGCCACGGAGAACGGATTCCCCGTCGATACTATCGAGAAGATGATTCCCCAGGCGGATCTCGTTGCAAACCTCACCCCGGACAAGCAGCATAGCGGCGTGGTCGCCTCGGTCATGCCGTTGATGAAGAAGGGTTCGACGCTCGTCTATTCCCACGGCTTCAATATTGTCGAAGAGGGTACGACTATCCGGAGCGATATCACCGTCATTATGGTGGCTCCGAAGGCTCCGGGCTCCGAAGTCCGGGAAGAGTACAAGCGCGGCTTCGGAGTCCCGACCCTTATCGCGGTCCACCCGGAGAACGACCCTAACGGCGACGGCCTCGAAGTTGCCAAGGCCTACGCCTACGGAACCGGCGGTCATCGTGCCGGCGTCCTCGAGTCCTCCTTCGTCGCGGAAGTAAAGTCGGACCTGATGGGGGAGCAGACGATTCTCTGCGGGCTCCTGCAGACCGGCTCCCTCCTCTGCTTCGACAAGATGAAAGCCGGTGGCGTCGACCCCAATTACGCCTCCCGGTTGGTGCAGTACGGATGGGAGACCATCACCGAAGCGCTTAAGCTCGGTGGTATCACCTTGATGATGGACCGACTCCCGAATCCGGCAAAGGTCGTCGCCTTCGAGCTTGCGGCAAAGCTGAAGGAGATTATGACGCCCCTCTTTGAGAAGCACATCGACGATATTATGGACGGCACCTTTTCCTCGACGATGATGGAGGACTGGGCAAACGACGACGTCAAGCTTCTTACCTGGCGCAAAGAAACCGGGGAGACCGACTTCGAGAAGACGGCAGCGAGCTCGGACGAGATTCCCGAGCAGGAGTATTTCGACAACGCCGTCCTAATGGTTGCCTTTGTAAAGGCAGGTGTCGAGCTTGCCTTCGAGACCATGGTAAAGAGCGGTATCAAGGCGGAGAGCGCCTACTACGAGTCTCACCACGAGGTTCCTCTGATCGCGAACCTCATTTCCCGGAAGAAACTCTACGAGATGAACCGGATTATCTCCGACACCGCGGAATACGGGTGCTATCTCTTTGCGAACAGCTGCGTTCCCCTTCTCGAAAGCTTCATGACGGATCTCGACGTCAACGTAATCGGCAAGCCCTACGACGTGGCGGAAACCGACAACCTCGACCTCCGAGAGGTCAACGAGAAGATCCGCAACCACCCCATCGAAAAAATCGGGGCCTCGCTCCGGGCCGCTATGCAGGGGATGCAGGCTCTAAGGGGCTAATGTGCCAGGCGGCGCCTTCGGGCGCTGGGTACGCTAGGCGCCGCCGGAGATCGTCTCGACCAGGGCTCGGCTCCCCGCCGGGTCCGGTTCGAGGAGCATCCGGTGCGTCGTGCACCGGAGTCGCTGCGCCGGGTCGTGGGAAACGTAGAGGAGAAGAACCTCCGTCTCAGACCCGATTCGTTCCAAGACACTCAACACCAACTCGCTGTGCTCATCGTCGAGTCCCTGGGTGGGCTCGTCGGCGATCAGAATCGGTGGCATCTTTACCATGGCCCGGGCTACCAGGAGGGTCCGTTGCTGACCGTAGGACAGACGACCCAAGGGGGTCGACTCCTGGTCCGCGAGGTCCAGGAGCGCCAACCAGTGCCGGGCCGTGTCGATGTGGAGTCCCGAAGGCTCTTCGTAGAGTCCCGCGGTGTCGTTGAACCCCGAGAGGATGGTGTCGAGGGCCGTGGTTCGGACCGGATAATTCCGGTGGAAGTCGGCGGAGACCTGACCGACCCGCTCTTTGATCTCCCAGACCGACTCGCCGGAGCCCCGGAGACGGCCGAAAAGCCAGAAACGCCGGCCGTAGGCTTTCGGATTGCTCCCGTCGATCAGGCTCAAGAGTGTCGTCTTTCCCGAGCCGTTCGGTCCAACGATGTGCCAGACCTCCCCGGCACGGGCTTCCCAGGTGATCTCCCGAAACACCTTCTTTTCGCCATAGGATACCGACACGCCGTCCATACGGATCAACGGCTCCGGGGCTGGGAACTCAGCCGCTGCGACGGCAAGGGCCCCGGGATGCCCTCCGGGGCGGCTCCCGAGAGCCCCCGCCGGAAGCGGCACCTCGGCGACCGGCGGCGCTTCCCCGAAGGAGGCCGGCATCCCCGACGCCTCCCCGACGTAGAGCGCCCGACCGGCGTCCAACACGACGACACGATCGACTCCCCCCGGGAGCTCCCCCCGGCGGCCGAGGACCACCAGCAGGGCGTGGTTTCCCTCGGCTAAGTGCTCTATGAGCGCCGAGAGCTCCGTACGGGAGGCGATGTCGAGGCCGTCGAAGGGGTCGTCGAGGACCAAAAGCCGCGGCTCCAAAAGGAGCGCCCGACAGAGGAGCGTCTTCCGAAACTCGCCGGTGGACAGAAAGCGAAGCCCTCGATCGAGTACCTCCTCGAGGGCAAAACGCTGAAGAAGCGCCCTATGCGCTTCGAGGACAACCCCTGTGCCTTCGAGAAAGCGACGTACGGTTGTCCCCGGGTCGGTTGCCCCTTGGAGGTTATTGGTGTCGTCTCTCTTCCGTTCCCGTTCCAACAGCCGGCGCTGGGCTTCGAATGAGACTACTTGGATTTCTCGCTCCGGGTCCTCGAGGCCGGGGTACTCCACAGAGCCCCCGGAAATTCTCCGAAGACCGGCGATCGCTTCGGTAAGAACCGTCTTCCCGGCTCCGTTCCCCCCGAGGACCGCCCAGCTTTCCTTCGGCCGAATCGAAAGGGAGACCTCCCGAACCAGAAGCTTGATGCCGTATCGAACACTTACCGAGTCGAGAACTACGAGGGGATCCACTCTCTCTTTCAACCTTTCCCGAGAATACCGGAAAGCTCCACGCTGTGGCCAGGGAGCCGACGTTTCATGGTATGCTCGAAGCATGACGATCTTCGACGCCAAGACACTTCTCTGCGCCTCGGTGGCAAACCCGAACCGAGAATCCCCCTCTCCCTACATGCACAACGTCGGGTACCGCCATCTGGATATCAACATGGTTTACGTCGCCGTAGAACCGCAACCCGACGACCTTCCGGCGGCCATCGCCGGCATTCGGGCCCTCGGCTTCCGGGGCTGCTCGGTCTCGAAGCCGTTCAAGCAACAGGTCATCGGGGTGGTCGACGACCTCGACGACGCGGCTCGGGAGATCGGGGCGGTAAACAGCATCCTCAACGAGAAGGGTAGGCTTATCGGCTTCAACACCGACTGGATCGGTGTCTGCGACTCCATCGAGGAGGTGACGCCCCTCGCCGGAAAGCGAGTCGTCCTTCTTGGAGCCGGGGGGGCGGCCCGGGCCATCGCCTGGGGGCTGAAGAAACGCGGGGCCTCTCCGATCGTTTTTAACCGCTCCCTGCCCCGGGCACAGGAGCTCTGCGATGACCTGGAGGTGGAGCTCGGCGGCACCTTCGCCGATCTGGACCCGGGAATGGCCTACGACGTTGTGGTGAATGCGGTACCCCTCGGGGGGCACGGCTTCGAAGGGCAGATGGCGGTGCCGAAGGGGTTCCTGCGCGAGGGGACGGTCGTCCTCGACGAAATAATGAAACCGAAGAAGACCGCCCTCCTTAAGGAGGCAGAGCGAGTAGGCGCCGTCGGAATACCCGGCATACGCCCTCTGCTCCTTCAGGGTGCGCCGCAGTTTAGGCGTTTCACCGGGCACGACGCTCCCCTGGATGTGATGTATCGAGCCCTCGAGGAGCTCCTCCCGGAGTGATCTGGCAAATGTCGCCTCGAAGTCGTATTATGGAGAAGAAAAATCATATTTCTCTAGGATACGAGGAGTAAAACGTGGCCGATTCAACCGAAGCCCTGAGAGCTAACTACCGCGAGACTCTTTCCCAGGGAGGCGTCGAATCCCTGCGGCTGGCGTTCGAGCGAGATCTTCCGGACACCAAGAACAGTAACAACATTTTCGCCGACCTCCAGGAGCAAGCCGAAGACGACGATTTGGCCGACATGGCTGCGGAGCTTGTTCAAACGATAACGGCGGGCTGTTCCGCCGACGATTTCCATAACTGGGACTACGACCATCTCGAAAGCATCATCGATCTGTCGAACAAGCACGGGTTTACCATCCCTCGAAATCTTCTAAACGGACTTCCGGAGCAGCTCATCATCTTGGTGGACGCGAAGAAGCTCAGCGAGCCGGGCTGCGACGATTAGTCGAGGCAGCCCTCGGCGCTGCCACTAGATTCCGAGCCACTCGGGGCGCAGAAGCATTCCGAGTCCGAAGGCCACCATGAATACCCCTCCCCCGATCTTGAGCGCGCCCCCGGTGGACCGGCTCAGGCGGCCCCGGCGAAGAACCAGCACCGACGCCCCGGCCACGGCCGCGAGGGGGAGGATGTAGATACCGGCGTAGACGGCGGTCCACCAGAGGTGAGGGGCCCCGATTTCGGCGCCGTAGCGGCCGAAGAGGCGGGCGATAAAGACCAGGGGAAGCACCGCGGTGCACCCCAGTTCTGCCAAGTTGGCCGCCGACGCCAGTACGATGGTCCCCCCGATACCCGCAGCCAAGGTTTTTCCCCCGGGCTTTTGAACTTGGGCGACGATCCTACCCGCGCGTCTGGAGAGCGCCGTCTTGCGATCCGACGAGATTCCTAGAGACGCAGGGATAGGAAGCCCCAAGCCGTCGGCCATGTTGATCGCTCCGGCGAGGAGCACCATCGCTCCCAGCACCCGGAGCACGACCGGACCGTAGCTACCGAGAAACCACCCGCCGAGAAGCGCAAAGCCGAGTATGAAGACGCCGTAGACTACCGCGCTCGTCACCACAAAGGTCCCGGCAATCGCTACCATCGCTTCCCGTCGTCGGAGGTGGGTCAGAAGCGAGAGCAGAATTATGAGCACGGTAAAGGCACAGGGGTTGAACCCGTCGGCAAACGCGACGATGGCGACGAACCCGGGAAAGGGTAGGGAGTCGGCGAAACCGCGAATCGCCGACTCGGGAAGCGACCAGACAAGGTAGCCGAGAGTTCCGAGGCAGAGAATCAATAAGCCACCGATCCACCAGGCCCTGCTACGCTCGTCGGCGAGCTTTGTCCGGAGGAGGAGGTAGGTCGCCGCGTAGAGGGGAATAGCCAAGAGGAACCACGGGAAGGACGTCCCGGACCGCAAGCCGGAACCCGAGTCCGTAATAGCTCCCAGCTCCGACCCTTCCCGGGAACCGACGAAGGCGGTTAGGTCGCAGGTCGCCCCGGCACCCCTGATAGCCCGAGCAATGTGTGCGCTGTAGCCGAGATACGCCTTTCCGGAGGGATCCCGCTCCAAGGGGCCGTCGCCCCGGAGAAATCCGACGAAGCCGGTTCCGTCGATCACCGTCAGCGGATAGACCCCTTCCGGGAGGCCGTACTCCCGGGTGTACTGCTGCCAATACTCCTTCTCCTGATAGACCTCGTGGGTTTGGATCTCGACCTCGGGGCAGGCGTCCTGGATCTCTCTGAGAAACTCCAGGGCGAGGATGCAGTAGGGGCAGTCGCGGCTATGGAAAACCTTCACCGTCACCGGTTCGGCGGCCAGATTCGGAGGAGCCGCCGCAGCGGCCGAGGACAGTACGGCAAGGAGAAAGAGAATTCGGAGCTTCGTGTTCACGATGCGCCATCATAGGACAAAAAGTGTCGCCGTTCCATGGTAGAATAGTGAAACAGCCGGATAGAGAACCAATCGGGAGGCCCGGATGGCCGTATCGACTGCAAAGGCCGAAGTACTTATCGTCGAAGACGAAATAGTCTATGCCTTCGACGTGCAGAGCATGCTCGAAGAGCGTGATATCTCCTCGTCTATCTGCTACACCGGAGAGGACGCCCTCCGTCGAATGGCGGAAGAGCCGGCCATCTCCCTGGTGCTGATGGATCTCGACCTCGGCGACGGACCCAACGGCATCGAGACGGCCCGACGTATCCTGAAAGATTACGACGTTCCCCTGCTATTTCTCTCCGCCCACACCGACTCGGAGCTTACCGACCCGCTGTCGACGATCGACCACTACGGATTCGTCCCGAAGATCGCCGGCGAGTTCGGGATAATCCAGGCGGTAACCGCCGCCTTGCGGTTGGACCGAAGTCGGAAGGGCGTTCTGTTGAGCGCGCGGAAGTACCGAGACCTTGTGGAATCGCTTTCCGATGCGGTAATCGCCATAGACGCCGAGTATACCGTCCAGACGGCGAACGGTTCCGTCGCATCACTTATCGGGGGCGCGAAAGATGCCCTTGGGCAGAAGTGCTACCGCTGCTTCCACGGCTTGGAATCACCCTGTCCCTGGTGCCCGGCGCCGGACGTCTTCGCCTCAGGATCGCCCGTTCGGACGGTCGTCCCCTACCCCTCCTCGGAGGGCGGGTCAAGATGGTTTTACCTCGATGCTTCCCCGGTCGCCGGCGCCGACGGCTCGGTCGAAGCTGTCGTACTCTCCGGGAGGGATGTGTCCGAGGAGGAGGAGGGCCGGCGCCGCGAGCTCTCCTCCCAGCAGATGTTCGAGGAGCTCTTTCGTTTTGCCCCACAGCCCTATCAATCGCTCGACCCCGCCGGCAGGTTTCTCGACGTAAACGACGAGTGGTGTAGAGTTCTCGGTTACTCCCGGGAGGAAACCGTCGGGCGTCACTTCTCGGAGTTTCTCGCTCCCGGGTCCGTCGACCTCTTTGCCCGGCGGTTTCCGGCCTTTCTCGAGTCCGGCCGGGTGAAGGGCGTGGAGTTTACCCTGGTCAAAGCCGACGGCACGACCGTCGAGACTCGGTTCTCGGGACGGATCGCCTACGATCACGACCGGACACCCCTTCGAACCCACTGCATTTTCCAAGACGTTACGGATCTGGTGGCGGCGGAGCACGCCTTGGCCGAGCGTCACCGACAGGTCAGCGGTCTCCTCGAGGATCGGGAGCTCCTTCTCAAAGAAGTCCACCATCGGATCAAGAACGACATGCTCCTGGTCCGCTCGCTTTTGTCGCTACAAGCCGGCCGCACTTCGAGCCCCGAGACCGCAGCCGAGCTCTCCGAAGCTGCGAGCCGGATAACCTTGATGGGCCGGATCTACGAGCGGCTCTACCGGAGCGACAATTACGAGTCGATTCAGATCCGTCCGACCCTCCTGAGCATCGTCTCGGACCTCCTCTCCGGGGCGAGCCAGGGGCAGATCGACCTGGAAACGGAGATAGAGGAGCGACAGCTTCCCAGAAGAATTTCGGTTCCCATCGGCATCATCGTCAACGAGCTGGTCAATAATTCGTTGAAGTACGCCTTCGCCGGTGGCCGTAAGCCGCACCTGCGAGTCGCGCTGAGGGTAGACGAGGGGATGGTGGAGATCGAAGTAGAGGACAACGGACCCGGGATGCCCCCGGCGCTTCGCCTTCCGGACGGGAGCATTAATCCGGGGGGCTTCGACAGCTTCGGTTACACGATGATCGGTGCTCTAGTGGCGCAGCACTTCGGAACCGCTACCGTCGAAGATGCGAAAGGAGGCGGTACTCTGGCTCGAGTTCGCCTGACGATTCCGGAATCGGCGCGGGCCACTCCCTAGGCCGTGCCGCGGCCCGGTAGCGCCCCCGGCCACGGCTGCCGGCGGCGGCGCTTAGACCCGCTGCTGCTTCCTCTCTACCCGCTCCCAGGCGGCGTAGCCCCCCATCAGATTCGTCACATCGGTGTACCCGAGCTGTTCCAAGACGCTCAACGCGATAATTGAGCGGTAGCCGCCGAGGCAGTGGACAACGATGCTCTGGTCCTTCGGTATCTCGTCGGCCCGCTTCCGGATGTGCCCGACGTGGACGTTGTGGGCTCCGGCGATGTGCCCCTCTTCGAACTCCGATTGTGCCCGGACGTCGAGGATAAAATGCCGGTCTCTTACCCGACCGAGCGTCTCGGCGTCGATTTGGCTGGTGGTGGCCACGGGGTAACCGGCGTCGACCCAGGAGTCGAAGTCGGCGAGATAGCCGACGATGTTGTCCAGACCGATTCTGATAAGCTTGAGCACCAGCGACGGTACGGAGGCACTGTCGGCGATCAGGACGATCGGCTGGTCGTAGCTCAGAAGCCAGCCGGCCCAGTTCGAGAGCCCCGAATCGTCGGGGATGCCAAAGGAGCCGGGAATGTGTCCCCCGACGTAGGCTTGGCGGCTCCGGGCGTCGACGATCTGCGCCCCTTGGCCCCGTAGCTCCTCCAATTTTTCGGCGCTAATCTCCGGGGGGTCGGGGAGCCTCCCGAGTATCGCCGGGCCGCTCCGGTTGAGCGTCTTCATCGTCGCGAAGTAGGTCGGTGGCTCCGGCTGGCCCTCCAAGAGCTCCGAGACGAACCGCTCCTTGTCTTCGATACGGAGGGCCCAGTTGCGCTGCCGCTCGTAGCCGATGGTCGTGGTAGGAACCGCCCCGAGGGCCTTACCGCAGGCAGAGCCGGCGCCGTGCCCGGGCCAGACTTGAACGTAATCCGGGAGGGTGTTGAGCAGCTTGAGACTCTCGAACATCTGCCCGGCGCCGATCTCCGTGCTTCCGGCCACCCCGGCGGCCTCCTCCAATAGGTCCGGACGTCCGACGTCCCCGACGAAGAGAAAGTCGCCGGTAAAGAGCATCACCGGCTCTTCGGTCGCAGGGATGTCGTAGAGCAGAAAAGAGATGTGCTCCGGTGTGTGGCCCGGGGTGTGCAGGACGGCAAGCTTGAGGTTTCCGACCCGTATGTGATCGCCGTCCCGGAGTCCGGTGTGGTCGAAGCCGTAGAGCCAGTCGGGGCCCCCCTCGTCGCTCAGCAATAGCTCGGCTCCGGTGGCCGCCGCGAGCTCCCGGCTGCCGCTCAAGTAGTCGGCATGGATATGGGTTTCCGTAACCTTGGTTATCCGGAGACCTTCGGCGGCTGCGGTCGTCAGGTAGGGTGCGACTTCCCGGCCGGGGTCGATAACGATTGCCTCTCCCGTCGCTTGGCACCCCACGATGTAGCTATTCTGCGCGAGTCCGCTCTCGAAGAAATGTCTAAAATACATAGCTCTCCCCCGGCCAATCCGTTACAAACATATGATTAATGGAATATATTAATAAGGATTGTCTCCGTCAACGGGCCTCCTAGGCGTCGGGCTCCGGGACCTCGGTGGCGTACCCGCTGATGATGAAGGATCCGTCTTCAAAGCGTTCGGTCACCCGGGCGTCCATGGAAATCCAGGTGGTGCTCCCGTCCTTTCGCCGGGCATGGTAGACGAAGCCCTCGACGGATCCGGTCCCGGAGATTCGCCGGATAAACTCGTCCCGACGCCCCGGGTCGACGTAGAGTTGTGAGCCGAGATCCGAAAAGCAGGCCACCGCCTCCTCCGGAGTCTCGCACCCCAACATCCTCGCCATCGCCGGATTCGCGTCGAGGGCTCTCCCGGAAGAGTCGGTTCGGAAGATGCCTATCGGTGCTTCGTCGAAGAGGCGCCGGTAGCGTTCTTCGCTCTCCTTTTCGCCGGTCACGTCGTGAATGGCGGCGATTACCCGGCGGACCCGCCCCCTTTCGTCGAGCATCGGCGCCGCGTTTACCGCCAAGAAGCGCCTCTCACCCCCGGGCCAGGCGATGCTAAGACGTGCGCCGTGCACCGGCCGGCGGGTCCGCACGACACGGGCGAAGGGGTGTTCCTCGGGTGGCAGAGGTTCTCCCTCCGTATCCGTCGCGACCCACGCGTCGTCGTCGTAGAGCCGCGCTTCCATCATGTCCCGGGAGAGTCCGAGGATCTTTTCCGCCTGCTCGTTGGCAAAGAAAATTTCCCCCGCGGTATCCAAAACCACGATACCCACCGGGCTGGTTTCTATGAGCTTGTCGAGAAACTGTTCCCGGGAGCGCAAGGACTCCTGAGCGTGTCGCACCTCGGTGACATCCCGGGTAAGTCCGATCACGTGGGAAACAGGCCCCGTCGTCTCCAGGGGCACCAGAATAGTCTCTCCGATCTGTTCGGTTCCGCCCGAGTAGTAACGGTGCTCCGCCCGGACCCGTTCGCCTCGAAAGGCGTGTTCTTCGTTCAGAAGCCACTGCTCCTGCGTCTCCCGGGGAGCGTCCACCGAGTCCGCGCTCTTGCCGAGGAGGGAGCCGACCCTCCGCCGGCTTTCCGCGTTCTGCATTACGTAGACACGGTCGCGGTCGATGGCCCAGAATTCATCCGGTAACGCGTCGATGGTAGTTCGGAGCCAGTGGGCGTTCTCCGAGCTCTGCCGGTGCGCCTCGAAGAGCTCGAAGGCCATCGATATCGACTCGAGGAGGACGAACTCCCCGGCGGTCTTGAGAACATAGCCGTATCTGGTAATGCCCTTTACCCTCTCGACCATCTCCTTCTCCTGATGGCCGGTCAGAAAGACCACCGGAAGCTCCCGCTTGGAAAGAATCTGTCGGGCCGCCTCGGTTCCGTCGATGCCGTCGCCGAGGTCGATATCCATCAACACCAGGGCCACCGAAGAGTCCTCGACAGCAAGGGTGACTGCGTCTTCCCCGGACTCGGCCCGAAGCACCGAATAGCCGCTTTCCTCCAGCAGGCGCTTTTCGGCGAGGGCAACGATTGCCTCGTCCTCTACGAGTAGGATTTTCTCTTTCCGGGGCTGCTGCGCCATGTATCCGTCCTCTACCCAATTATATCGGTTGTTTTCATGCTACCCCATGTGCTAGAAGTATGGCGATGTCCACTACATCCGAGAGATTCTACAACGTCCTTGCCCCGTACTACGACGCCTTGTTCCCCCCGGATCCGGATGCGGTGAGTTTTCTCGTCGAGAGCGGGGCAGAGCCGGGTGCTCGGTTCGCGGACATCGCCTGCGGCACCGGCCTCTACACCGAAGCGCTTTTGGACCGGGGTGCGGACGCCTGGGGCCTCGACGCATCCCCGGACCTGCTATCCGTCGCCCGGAGTCGAAGCGGTAGGCCGGAGCGCTTCGTTCCCGGAGACATGCGGGACCTCGGTACCCTCGGCACCGGTCCCTGGGGTCTTATCTACTGTATCGGAAACTCGGTGGTGCACCTGCCGAGCCTCGGCGCCGTCGCGTCCTTTCTCGACGACGCCCTTGGCCGGTTGGCGGCCGGACCCGGTGGGGGCACGCTGGTGCTCCAGTGGGTCGAGCTGTCCGGGCTTGCCTTAGGCGAGACTCGGAACCTGCCGCCGCTTACCGCCGGTAGCGTCGAAATGTACCGCTCCCACACCCGGGTCTCCGAGGATAGGGTTCGGTTCGACATTCGCGTCGCCGAAGCCGGTAAGACCGTAGCGGAGACCTCGAACCGGCTCCTCCTCCTGCGGGATAGCGAAGTCGTCGGCTACCTCTCCGGCCGGGGGCTGGAATCGGAGCTGTTCGGTGGGTTCACCGAACAGCCGGTGGGCCCCGAAAGGTGGATCCGGGTGCTGCGAGCCCGGGTGCCGAAGTCGAGCGCCTAGCCGAGCATCTTGAGGAGCCTGCGGCAGACGAGCCCTTCGTCGGGGACGACGGCGCTCCCGGGCGAAGAGCCCCCCGCGGCGCTGAGCGCCAGGCCATCGAGGAGTGAGTGAGCGAGGGCGATCTCGCCATCTCCCGGGGGGCGGACCTTTCGATTCCGTGCCGCCACGTCTTGAAGTGCCCGACGGAGGAACTCCCTGCTCGGGCGGCCGGCCGCGGGTGTCCTTCGGAGAATCAGGTGGAAGAGCTCCGGGCACCGGGCGGCGAAACCCAGATGATGATGGATTACCGTTTCCAGGCGTCCCGTCGCGTCCTCGCCGTTCTTCGGGGTAACCGCCCAGTTGACCGACTCCTCGAGGAGCTCCGCCAGCTGCCGCTCCCCTTCGGCGGCAACGGCGTCTAGGAGCGCCTCCCGATCGACAAAGTGGCGGTAGAGGGCAGCGGAAGAGACCCCCAGGAGTCGCGCAAGCCCCCGAAGGGAGAGCCCCGCCTCGCCGTCGTCTTGCACCAACCCCAACGCGGCGGCGACCGCCGCCTGCCGAAGGTTCCCGTGGTGGTACCGTTTGTCTCGTGATTCGACTGGGTCGGTGCCGGTGGCCATCCTGGGATGTTACCACCGGCAACTTTTCGGGGCAAGGGCGGGCCGGTAGGCCCGGCGCCGGCCGGAGCCGGCGTGGGGTTCTAAGGGCCCTGCGAATCGCCCCCTACCGTAGCGTCAGGGTGATCGTAGCGGTCTTGCCCTCTTCGACGAAGGCGGAGACGATGGGATGAGTCGTCGTGTCGGTGTATTCGTTCAATACGTTGTTGAAGGCCGTTTGTGCGGCGGCAAGCGTATTGCTGCTTGGGATGCCGTCATCCCCCGTGCCGCCCGTGGGGAACATCGCGTCGTAGGGAGTGGTTCCGCTCGTGAAGAACTCACTTTCCGCCACCGAGCTGGCGTCCTCGTCGTCCTCCTGACCCGCTACGTAGATATCCATGTAGACGGCGTAGGAACGCCCGGCGGGAAGCCCGGCGATCGTGAAGGAGCCGCTCTCTCCCGATACGGATCCGAAGTCGTTGGGAGAGCTTATGGCGATATCGACGTAGGGGTTTCCACCGAAGCTCATGACGGCCTTCAGGGCCATGTCGATGTCGATGTCCTCTTTTTCTTCCTCGAGGCCGTTGTAGAAGTCTACCCAGGCGGAACCAGGAGGGTCATTCTCATCAAGAAAGTCCTGATAGGCTGAGAAGCGCCTGATGAGGTCCTCGTAGTCGAGGTTGGCTACGTAGACCCGGGCGACGTAGGAGTTGGTGGCCTGGGTAAAGATCGAGCCGGGCAGGCTGGCGTTGATCGCCAGGGAGCCTTCGCTGCTTTGCCCGAGGGGGGCGAAACAGCCCGCGAGTACGAGAACCAAGCCCAAGAGGAGGCCGACCTGGGCAAATCTTACTGGGATAATGCGTGTCTTTTTCATGACTACTGAACACTCCATTGAACTCGAAGAGCTCCGGTTCCGACTTCGTCTTCCCGGCCGAGGAATCCGGCCCCAGCGTCCCCGAAGTCGACTACTTGGACTTGGACCCCGGAGTTGCGCTCCCGGAGATCGCTCCCGGAGGCGACTTCGCCGGTCTCGGAGGCTTCTCCCTCTCCACCGGCAGGAACGTCCGTTTCCTGGCCCGAAGTGTTGATCAACCGGACCCG
>CAZLDK010000037.1:0-17106 GCA_964558285.1 uncultured Spirochaetaceae bacterium
AAACCGGGTGTAGAGGGCGCTCGAAGCGCTTCCCCCGGCCAGGGCCCCGACACCGTAGGCTGTGTACATCACACCGTAATTGCCCGCGTAGTGCGTCGAGCCGAAGAGGCGCGAAGTGGCTGCAGGGGCAATCGCCAGCCAGCCTCCGAGCATCATCCAGAGAGTTCCGAAGCCCAGGTAAAAGGGTACAGGCGCCCCAGCCCGAGCCAAGAGTAGGAGCGATGCGCCGGCAGCAATCAGAAGGAACGAGATTACCACCGTAGGCCGGGTGCCGAGACGGTCGTGAAGGCTTCCGAACAGCGGACGACCCACGCCGTTGAGGATACCGAAGGCGGCAACCGCGGCGGCGGCGGCGGAAGCCGGAAGGGCGACGACCTCACGGCCGAAGGACGCGGTCATTCCGATGGCCGTGAGTCCCGACAGGGTCCCGATGACGTAGCAGGCCCAAAATGCGTAGAACCGAGATGCCCCGAGCATCTGTCGGAGAGTATGATGCGACGGGGATGAAGCACCGACGACGCGGGATACCTCCCCGCCGGGCATAACGAAGAATGCCGACAGCAACGCAACGACACAGACAAAAACCACTCCGAAGGCGACCATCGCGTTTCCCACGCCAAAGGAGCGGATGAGAAAGTCCGCCAGGGGTGCAGTCAAGAAGGGGGAAGCTCCGAAACCGGTTAGGACGAGGCCCATAGCCAGCCCTCGGCGTCCGGGAAACCAGCGACCGACGACCGCCAAGGGAACCCCGTAGCCCAAGCCAACTCCCAGGCCGCCCAAAAGACCAAAAGTCATAATGACAACAATAAGTTGCTCTGCGAGCCCGGAGCTTATCCAGCCGATCCCCAGCAAGAAGCCACCGATGAGAAGGGTCGGCCGTGGGCCGATGCGGCTCACCAGCACCCCTCCGAGGGGCATCGAGAAGGCAAAGGAGGCGAGAAAGACCGTATAAGGGATACCGCTTCGAGCCGGAGATACTCCCAAAACTGCTTCGAGGGGCTCCCGAAAGACGGACCAGGAGTAGACGGCTCCGAGGCAGATATACGCAACAATACCGATGGCCACAAGGTCCCATCGTTTGTTCAATCGGTTGTTATCGATACTAGTCATGCCTCCACTATTGCCGGTTGACGCGATAGTGCCAACCACTCGGAGCAGGTTCAATCGAGGCCCTGGGGCGTTTTTAGCTCGGTAACGTCTTCCGCCATGCCGGCGAATAACCGCGGGTTGTCGGCGAAAGGGCGGCCCCGGGAGTGAATCCACCGTACCTCGCCGTCTGGAGACAGGATACGGTAGTAATCCTCGTAGTGCCCGCCGCGCTCCCGGGCATGGTGAAACGCCGCTATGGCCGATTCTCGGTCCTCGGGGTGCACCAGGCTCACGAAATTTCGCACATCGTTCCTCAGCACCTCGACACTGCTGCCGTATACCCGCTCGAAGGCCGGGCTCATATAGAGTAGCTTGTTGGTGGTGCGATCGTTTATCCAGAAGACCTCGTTCATGTTCTCGACGAGGGAACGAAACCGGGACTCGCTTTCGTCGAGCCGCCGAAGCATCGTCTCTTTCTCCTGGATAACCGCTTTCAAACGCAAGACGGTTCGGTCGAGACCCTGAGCCTGCTCCCTGACCCGTTCCTCCAAACTGTGGTGTCGGGCGCTTAGCGAGGACTCGAGGCGTTTCTGCTCGGTGATATCTACGACCTGGCCGATGACGCGAAGCGGTTTCCCCGCCTGGTCTACCTCTGTTTCCATGTAGATGACGAGGTGACGTAGGGTTCCGTCGGACCGTACGATACGCCCCTCGTCCCGAGACGGCTTCCCGGTCTCGAGCACGCGGCGCCACTCCTCCTCGACCCGGTCGACGTCGTCGGGATGCACGAAGTCACGATATCGCTCCGTCGTCGGCATGTCTTCCTTGTACCGGAGGCCGAGGAGGCGGTAGATCGAAGGACTCCACCAGAGATCGTCGTTGACCACGTCGTAGACCCAACTGCCGGCGGCGGTTAGGTAACGTGTCCAGTCCGGAGGGGCGGTTTCGGGTTCCTCCAAGACGGAAGCGTCCGGAGCGTCGGGAGCGAAAAGAAACAGGTTCGCTATTTCGGTTCGGAGCACACCGGCCAGGCGGCCGAGAAGTTCGAAAGACGGCGTAGAACTTCCCCGTTCAAGATTACTGACGTACTCCGGGGTTACTTCGAGGAGGGCCGCGAGGCGGGCTTGGGTAAGCCCCTCCATCTTCCTTAGGGAATAAAGGCGTCGTCCGAAAGAGCGCGCTACCTCAGACATCGCAAAAACATCAGACCCCGAAGAAGCGCTGAATCCGGCGACACGCTTCCGCCACGTTGGGGCACGCGAACTGAACGAACTCGTCGGTCTGTGCGTCGGTCCATCCCGCCGGATCCGACTCCGCCCGCTTCGCGTACTCTTCGTAGGCTTCGAGGGCCCGGGCGCCGTCGTAGTCTACCGTAGACAGCCGAACCCTGAGGTTCTCCGGCAGGTCTCCGAAGGCCGTCCCCGGGAGGGTCGCGACGGAAACCTCGGAAAGCAATCGGGCGGAGAGATCCTCGCTGGTCGACACGCCGCGAGAGGCAAGCTCGTCGCGAAAAACGGAAAAGTCTGGGTAGAGATAAAAGGCCCCGGCGGGCTTTGGGTAGTCGACGCCACACTCCCGGATCCGACGCCAGACGTATTTTGTCACGGTCTCGTGAATCTCCGTACACCGGCGTATGTAGGCTTCGATCTCCTCCGACTCCTCGAAGGCGGCGAGGACCGCGTACTGGATCGGCGAGGAGACGCCGGAAAAGGTTTCGCTGGCGATGGACCGCAGGGTCCCGAGGATGTGATCCAAGGTCGGAGGTAAAAGCGCGATTCCAAGACGGAACCCCCCGAGGGAGAGATGCTTCGAGAGACCCGTCGTCACGATGGTTCCCTCTGGGTAGTACCGGGCGATGCTGACGTGCTCCTGGGCGAAGCTGACAAGGGCGTAGATTTCGTCGGAGATAACCAAGAGCCCGTGTTTCCGGGCAACGTCTGCGAGATCGGAGAGCTCTTCGGCGGTGTAGGTAAGCCCCGTTGGATTGTTCGGGTAGTTCAGGATGAGCTTCGTCGGCTTGTAGCCCCGCTCTTTCGCCTGGGTAGCGGCGTCGTCGAGCCGCCCCGCCGAAAGCTTGTACTCCTCACCGGGGTCGAGATGGATCCGGACCACTTCGTCTCGGGTGATGTAGGTTTGCGGAATGTAGCTGACCCAGGACGGTGCCGGAAAAAGGAGGTCTCCGTAGACGGCGAGCTGGACGTCGAAGATAAGCTCCTTGCTACCCGGACCGACGATAACGGAGTGGTCCGTCTCGTCGAGGGAGAGCTTTCGACGAAGGTAGGCTGCGGCCTTTTCCCGAAGCTCCGGTAGGCCGAGGGACGGTAGGTAGGAGTTCTTGTTCGAGAAGGCCGAGACCCGTTCACGAATGGCGGGGTGTACCGGGAAGGGAGACTGCCCGAAACCCATGTGATAGACATCCCGCCCTTGCCTCCGGTACTCCGCCACCTCTTCGTTGATGCGGAGGGTCGGAGAAATCGAGAGCCCACGGAGGGTTGGTCGGACCCAGATCTGCGGCGCATCTTTTGCATCAGCCTGTGGTACATCAGCCTGTAGTGGCGTCTGTGACACTCTCTCTACTCCGGAGACGTTGCAAGAGCATCACCCCGCCATAAACCGCAAGGGCCACGAGATACAGCCAATACCTAACGTCCCGCCCCATACCGATCCAGACCGAAACGCGGCCCGGAAGATAAAACATCAGCGATATTATGGCAAAGATCGGTATCTCGTACCACCGATTTCGGGTAATAAACCAGCCTTGGACCGCGTTCGTAAAGGCCAGAGTTCCCAAGGTGGCGGCGAGAAAGACCATCGACACCTGGAAGAATCCGGCGACGTTTATCAGGAGCAGCTCGGCGTTCAAGACGAACATAAACGGAATGACGGCGGTCCGCAAATCGTAGATGAAGCCCTTGATCCCCGTCTGTATCGGATCGGACTCGGCGATTGCAGCGGCGGCGTAGGCCGCAAGCCCCACCGGGGGTGTGTCGTCCGCGAGTATCCCGAAGTAGAAGACAAACAGATGAGCGGAGATAGCCGGAATGATGAGCCCCATGCCGCCCCCGAGGCTGATGATGACCGGTGCCGTAATCGAAGCCATTACGATGTACGTAGCGGTCGTCGGCAGACCCATTCCGATTATCAGGCTGACGATGGCGGTAATAAGGAGCAAGAGGAAGACGTTACCCATCGCCAGGCGTTCGACGATCTGAACGATCATGCTGCCGATTCCCATGTTGACGATACCGACGATGATGCCCGCGGTGGCCGTCGCCATCGCCACGGGGATCATGTTTCGGACGCCGCTAACCATGCCCTCGACGGTTCGCGAGAGACCCGCGAGGAGGGAGTGCCCGAGGGGCTCTTGGTTGATGATCGTGTAGTAGATAATCCGCACGAGAAGAATGCCCACCATAACCAGGATGGCGTTGAAGACCGACAGGTTCGGCGATCTTCGCAGGACGGCAAGCTGATGTATCAAGACGAGCACAGGGATGAGGTGATGAAACCCGTTCTTAAAGATCTCCCAAAACCCCGGGATCTCTTCCCTCGGCAAGCCCCTCATTCCGAGCTTGGAAGCTTCGAGGTGAGTGATGTAGAACAGCGCGATGTAGGAAACGACACCCGGCAGGAAGGCTGCCCGGACAACGTCCAGATAACCGATGCCGAGATACTCGGCGATTATAAAGGCCGCGGCCCCCATGATGGGCGGCATCAGCTGCCCGTTGGTGCTCGCCGCGACCTCCGTCGCCGCCGCCATGTGCCCGGGGTATCCGACCTTCTTCATCAAGGGGATGGTGAAGGTCCCCGTGGTTACGACGTTCGCGATACTCGACCCGGACACCATCCCTGTCAGACCGCTCGAGACGACGGATGCCTTTGCGGGTCCGCCCTTGAAACGCCCAAGGAGCGCGATAGCGACGTCGTTAAAGAATTGGCCGGCGCCGAGGCGCTCGAGCATCGACCCGAAGAGAACGAAGAGAAAAACAGTCGTCGCCGAAACGTCGAGGGGTATGCCGTAGATGCCCTCCGTCGAGAGGGCTATCTGGCTTACGTACTTGGTTACCGAAACCCCCCGGTAGGCCAAGAAGCCCGGCAGGTAGGGCCCGAGAAAGGCGTAGACGCTAAAGATAAGAGCTATGATGACCATCGGCAGCCCGATGCTCCTCCGGGCGGCCTCCAATAGAACCAGAATAATGATGAACCCGGCGATGATGTCCCGCGGAAGGGGACGGCCGGAGCGCATCGAGACTCCTTCCCAATCCAAGACTATGTAGAGAACGGCCGCGGCCGCGATAACGGCGAGGAAATAGTCCAGGATGGGGATCCGGTAGTGGGAGTGAAACCCCGGAATAGTCTTCGCGGTCTTCTTGAGCATCGGGAAGCTCAGGTAGACCAGGGCGATTGCGAAGGCGAGGTGGATCGCACGAATCGACACGCTATCGAGAAGGACGAACCGCGGCAGAGAGAGCTGAAAGAGGGCCCAGGCCATGGAGAGAAGGCCGATCACGATGCTGTCGATCTTCCGCTCGGTCCGAGTATGGTCGGTTGCGTCCACTATCTCGTGGATTGGTTTTCTAACTAACGAAGATATTTTCATGGTTCTCTAATAAATTAGGAGGCCGCCCCACAACGAGGCAGCCTCCGTACGTACATGTAAATCGGTCGCAACTAGGGCAGAAGAGCCGGGTTGATCATGTCGATCATGCCCGCTTCCTCGTAGTAGCGAACTGCACCGGGGTGCAAGGGGGCCGACAAGCCTTCGAGCATGTTCTCCTTGGTCAACACCTGGTACGCCGGGTGCAACGACTTGAAGTCCTCGAGGTTCTCGAAGACTTCCTTGGTGATCGCGTAGACGACATCGTCGGAAACGTCCGCGGAGGTCACGAAGGTAGCCTTTACGCCGACGGTGGTCGCGTCGGAGGTGTTGGCGGCCGCCGGGTAGAGGGACGCGGGGATCGCCGCCCGGGCGTAGTAGCTATACTCGTCGAGCAGGTCGTCGACTTCCGGACCGTCGATGTCGACGATGCGGACCTCGATTCGACCCGAGGTTGCCTCGGTGATGTTTCCGTTGGGGTGGCCGACGGTGTAGAAGAAGGCGTCGATCCGGCCGTCCTGGAGAAGTCCCGGGGCCTCAACCGCACCGACCTGCTCCGCCTGAATGTCGGATTCCGAGAGACCGAAGGCGTTCATCACGTCCCGGGAGTTCTGGAGCTGACCGGAACCAGGGTTACCGATGTTTACCCGCATACCCTCGAGGTCTTGGATACTCTGAATACCGCTCTCGACGGAGGCGATCAGCGTAATCGACTCGGGATGGACCGAGAAGACACTTCGGAGACCCTCTTGAGCACCCTGGGATTCCCACTCGGCGAGGCCGTTGTACGCCTGGTACTGCCGGTCGGACTGGGCGATACCAAACTCCAGGTCGCCGGTCAAAACCGCGTTGATGTTGAATACCGATCCACCAGTCGACTCAACGGTCGCTCGGATGTTGTATTCGTCGGACTTGGCGTTGACCATCCGGCTAATCGCACCGCCGGTCGGGTAGTAGACACCCGTAACGCCACCGGTACCGATGGTCACGAACTGCTGACGCGCGGCACCTTCCTGGTCACCGCCGGCAAAAAGCCCGGTTGCAACGAGGGATAGGACCAGAACAAGTAACAATACTCTTTTCATAATTCCTCCTTAAAAAGACTCGAAAAAAGCTAAGGAAAAGTAATACAAATTGCCCGCCTTGGGCCAGGGCAAAGCGGCATATTTTGCGGAAAATGGCGCATAGAGATACCACACAGAGAGATAAACGGTTCGTTTATGCCCCTCTTACCTCGGATTTATGTCACCGGAGCCGCTTTTTCACTACGTTTTGACAGATGAAACGATCTCTTTTTCCCCTCGGTGTCGTCGCTCTCGTGCTACTCCCGCTCCTCCCGGTCCACGCCGATCCGGTGGTCCTTACCGAAGAGAGCGCCGTGGACCGAGCGCTGGAGCACAACCTTGGGTTGGCGGCTAACCGGCAGGAGCTCGCCGGGAGCCGCCGCCGAGCCGACACCGCCTGGAACGTCTTGGTACCCGACGTGACCGCCGCCGCAGGGCTCCAGCGCTCCAACGAGCCGATCACCGTGTTTCCTCCGGGGGAAGACTACAACCTGACCGCCGTCGGGAGCGTCGAGGGGCGCCTCGCCCTCTCCTTAGCGGCAACAGAGGGTATCCGGACCGCCCGTATGGAGTACCGGGCCGGCGTAGCGGGTTACGCGGAGGCTGCTGCCGCGGTGGAGCAACAGATCCGGAAGACCTTCTACCGCTTGATTCTCCTCGAAGAGCAACTGGTGGTGGCTACGGCGAGCGTCGAGACCGCCGAAGCGGGTCTGGCCCAGGCTCGGGCGGATTACGAGAACGGATTCGCCCCGGAGCTGACCCTCCGGCAGGCCCAGGTCTCCCTTCAACGAGCAATCCTGAACCGCGAGCGTCGGATGGCTTCCCTTGCCGACGCCGGAGAGAGCTTCAAACGCCTCCTAGGCATCGAGCAAAACGCCGAGATTGCCCTGATGGGAACCATCCGAATTCCGGAGAGGGAGGCAGGGAGCATCGGCTCGGTGGATCCGGAAGACGCCTTAGGCCGGCGCTTGGATATCCAGACCCTGGAGGCGCAAGTCGCCCTCCAAGAGAGTATCAACCGGGCGAACGCCCTGAACGCGCGAACGCCGACGTTGACCCTTTCGGCGGGATGGAATCCGGCCCTCGCTGACCCCTTTAACCCGGACAACACGGTAAACGACGAATGGGTCGACCGCGGAAGTGTCGGCGTCACCCTCTCACTCGGCCTCGACGACTACCTGCCGTTCTCCTCCTCTTCGGTGGCGGTGCAAACCGGGCGCCGGAGCGCCGAAGCCCTGCGTCTACAACGCCGGGACGCTATCGAGAGCGCCCGGAACGAGGTTGACTCTCTCCTTCGAGCCCTCGAAAGCTCCCGCGTTGCCCTGGATTCCCTCGAGCTTTCGCTAGCCCTCGCGGAAGAGGTCTACGTCCTGACCGAGGAGGCCTACTCCGAAGGCGCCGTCCCCTTCGTCGACCTCCTCGAAGCGGAGGAGAGTCTCCGAGACGCCAGGAGCAGCCTCTTGAGCGAGCAGTATACCCACCTCTCGACCATTATCGACCTCGAGTACGCGACGAACCGGCAGATCCGGACGCCGGAGAAAGGAAACACAGAATGAAAAGAACTCGACTCATATCATTGGCGGTCGTCGCCGTAAGCGTCACAGCCGTCGCCTTCGCCGTCCTGTCGGTACCCCGAGGGGGCGGAGGCCCCGGGGAAGCGGCGGAGCAGCCGCCCCAGCGCTACGCCGTACGAATCGCCGCCGTCGAGAGAGAAACCATCGAGGCAAAGACGAAGCTGAACGGCGAGGTAATACCCCGGGTCAGCGTCGACGCGCTGCCGGAGGTGGCGGGTACTGTCCGAGACCTTAGCGTTAACGTCGGGGACCGGGTCTCGTCGGGAGCCGTCCTGGCATACGTCGACCCCTCCCGGCCCGGGACTCGGTTCCAGGGGAGCCCGGTAACCGCACCGATCTCCGGCACGGTGACGAACCTCTATGTCGACGTGGGGGCGACCGTCGGTCAGACGACCCCGATCCTTCGGATCGGAACCCTCGACACCCTGGAGATCGTCGTGGACGTGCCGGAGCGCTTCGTCGGGACCGTCGCTCGGGGCTCCACCGGAGCCGTAGTCTTCTCCGCCTTTCCGGACAGCCCGCGGCAGGCGCGAGTCGCCCGGCTAAGCCCGGTCCTCGACGCCTCTTCGCGTTCCAAGGAGACGGCCTTCGTCTTGGAGTCGCCCTGGGATGCCGTTCAGGCGGGAATGTTCGCCGAGGTAACGCTCGTAACCGACCGGCGTACCGAGGCACTGACCGTGCCGGTGGACAGCGTCGTTACCCGGGCCAACCGGGAATCGGTCTTCGTCGTCGAGGATGAGACCGCCCGTCTGGTTCCCGTCGAGACGGGTATTTCGTCCGAAGGTAGGATAGAGATTCTCGCCGGGCTCTCCCCCGGACAGCGGGTCGTCGTCGAAGGACAGAGTCTCCTGGAAGACGGATCACCGATCAGGGTCATCTCCGGAGACGAGGAGGACGGGGCGTGAACTTCGTAGACATTATCGTCCGCAAGCCGGTAACGATGCTGGTAATCTTTCTCGTCGCCGCGGGAGTCGGCATTTTTACCGCCGGAAACATTCCCATCGATCTCTTTCCCGAGGTCGAGTTCCCGGTTCTCGCCGTCATCACCTCCTACGACGGCGCCGGTCCCCGGGAAATCGAAGAGAACGTGACCCGCAGGGTCGAAGGGGCCCTCGCCAACGTCAGCGGAATCGACACGATAAGCTCCACCTCTTCCGAGGGGAGTAGCGTCGTCATCCTCGAACTCTATTGGGACATCGACCTCGCAGAGGCGACCAACGACGTCCGCGATCAGCTGGAGTTGGTCCGGGACGTCCTCCCGGAGAACGCCGAGGATCCCCGCATCTTCAAGTTTGACCCCTCGGCCCTCCCTATCCTAGACGTCGCGCTAAGAGGCGACCGGTCCCCGGAGGAGCTTCGGGCCCTAGCGGAAGAGCTCGTTCAGTCCCGCCTCGAGCGCCTCGAGGGCGTCGGTGAGGCGGCCCTCCGGGGCGGCCGAGATGAGGTGGTCCGGGTCGACTTGATCCAAACCCGCCTCGCCGCTTTTGGTATTACCGTCGGCGACGTCGCACGAAGGATCGGGGTCCAGTCGAGGGATACCGGGGGAGGCACCATCGAAGAGGGCTCCCGCCTCCTCTACGTTCGAACGACGGGGCAGTACGAGAGTATCGACGACGTAGCGAACACAGTGGTGGCCTACGTTCCCCGGAGTTCGACCCTGGCCTCGGAGAACAGGGGCCTCCGGCCGGTGCGCCTCTCGGAGATTGCGGAGGTCTACCGTGGCTACGAGGAACCGAGCCGAATCGTCTACGTAAACGGCGAACCCGGGGTCTACTTGGCCATCCGGAAGGAAAGCGGAACCAACACGGTAGAGGTCGGAGACCTGGTAAAGGCGGAGATCGACCGGATAAACCCCAGCCTCCCGGGAGACGTAACGCTCGAAGTCGTCTCCGACGACACGACCCTCGTCCGGAGCTCCCTGGAGCAGGTAACCGGGTCGCTCTTGACGGGAGCCTTCTTCGCCGTGCTGGTGCTCCTGTTCTTTCTGCGAAACATGCGGACGACGTTCATCATCGCCATATCGATTCCCCTTTCTCTCGTAATTACCCTCCTCGCGATGTACTTCGGTGGGGTCACCCTAAACCTGTTGACCATGTCTGGTCTGATCCTGGGGCTAGGGATGATCGTCGACTCCTCTATTGTTATCCTCGAGCATATCTATAACCACCGCCTCTCGGGGATGTCACCGGCGGACGCGGCCCGGGTGGGGACCAAGGAGATGATTACCGCGATCACCGCGAGCGCCCTGACGACAATCAGCGTCTTTTTGCCGATCCTTCTCTTTCGACGACAGTTGGAGTTCTTCGGCGTCTTCTTCGGGAATATCGCGTTTACAGTCGTCGTCGCCATCGTTGCCTCCCTTGCGGTTGCGATTCTGTTGGTACCGGTACTTGCCAGCACCTACTTGCCCCTCCGGCTCCCGAGCCAACGGTTTCGTCATCTTCGCTTTCTCAAACCCGTCGACGATGGCCTGGGCCGTTTCTTTTCGCGCCTGGAGAACGGCTACGCCAGGGCTCTCGATACCGTGTTGAGCTATCGCGGGGCGACAATCACAGTCGCTCTTGCCCTCTTGATCGTCTCCCTCTCCCTCTTTCCCCGGGTCGGCCTTATCTTCTCGCCCCCATCGGCGGAGGACCAGATCGACGTCTTTCTGACGCTCCGGGAAGGCACCCGCCTGACCACTACCGAAGCGGTTATGCTCGAGATGGAGGAGATTGTCCGGAAGGAAGTCGAAGGAATAGATAACCTCCTTTTGAATGTCGGGAGCGGCGGTCGCTTTTCCGCGGGGGGAACCAACCAGGGCCAAATAACGGTGACCTTCCCGGCTCTCGGCGACCGCCCCTCGGATCCCCGGGACGTCGAGACGGTGCTGCGCCGGGAGAGCGATCGCTTTCCGGGGGTGGAGATTCGGTTTAGCCAAAACCAGGGACAGGGTCTGTCCGGGGGCAGTCCTATCGATGTGGTAGTAGAGTCGGAGGACTACGACACGGCGGTGGACGTCGCCTACTCGGTCCAGCGGCTTATCGTGGAACGGTTTCCCGAGATCACCGAGCCGGAAGTGAGCGCAGAGGCGGCGCTTCCGGAATTGCAACTGGTTATCGACCGAGACCGGGCCTACGACTTCGGCTTTACGGTGTCGGAAATCGGCGCCGAAGTGAGGGCCAACATCGACGGTACTACCGCCGGGTTCTTTCGAAGCGGCGGGGATGAAATGCCTATCCGGGCGGCACTCCGACCAGAGGACAGGGAAGACACCCCGGATCTGGAGAGTATCTTCCTCCGGAGCTCCACCGGAGACGTGGTGCCGGTCTCCAACTTTGCCTCCTACGTCCGGGGAACCGGCCCCGTGACCATCGAGCGGGAGAACGAGCAGCGGACGGTCCACGTAACCGCCGGCCTCGCACCGGGGACCGAGGCGGCGGCGATCGAACCTGTCCTCGAGGCGGCGCTTAGGGATTCGATTCCGGTCCCCGAGGGGACGACGGTTCGCTTCTCCGGAGAGGTCTCTGCAATTCAAGAGACAGGCACCCAGTTTCTACTGGTCCTCGCCGTTGCGGTGGGATTGGTCTTCGCCGTCATGGCGAGCCAATTCGAGTCCTTCAAGGCACCGTTCATCATCTTCTTTACCATCCCGATGATGGGCATCGGCGTTCTGTGGCTCTATTTTCTCCTCGGGGAGCCCCTGAGCATGTTTTCCCTTGTGGGGCTGGTAATGCTCGCGGGAATCGTCGTGAACAACGGCATCGTTCTTGTCGACTACACCAACCTTCTCCGGGCCCGGGGTGTGGAGGTCCGCCAAGCCTGCATCGACGCCGGGAGGAGCCGCCTGCGCCCGGTCCTGATGACGACCTTTACGACTATCCTCGGAATGGTTCCCCTCGCCTTCTTTCCCGGGGAGGGGGCGTCGATAACACAACCGGTCGGAATGACGATCGTCGGTGGGCTTCTCTCTTCGACGGCGGTTACACTGTTTCTAGTGCCGGTACTCTATTCGCTTATCGAAGGACGCACCCGGATCCACCACATAGACCCGGTAGAACCGGGAACCGCAGACGCGTGACAGCCCGGGTGCTTCTGATAGAAGACGACCAGGACATCGCCGAGCTGGTCAAGATGTACCTGGAGCAAGACGGAATCGAAACCGCAATCTGCGGCACCGGCGAGGCCGGCCTCGAGGCGTTTTCCGGGGCACCTTGGGATCTGGTTGTCTTGGATATAAACCTCCCGGGGATGGACGGATTCGAGGTTCTCGCCGATATTCGTAAAGCCTCGGAGGTTCCCGTCGTCATTCTCTCCGCCCGGAGGGACGACGTCGACATCGTCTACGGCCTCGGGATCGGCGCCGACGACTTCGTGACCAAGCCCTTCAGCCCGAAGGTCTTGGTGGCCCGGATTCGCGCCCGGATTCGCCGGAGCCGAGGGCAAGAGCGGCGGCCGGCCGGGGCGAGTCCCCCGGCGGAGCTCTTCCGTTTCGGCCCCTACCTTCTCGACCCGGAGAACTTCTCCCTGAAGCGAGACGCGGAACGGGTCTCCCTGGCGCCGAAGGAGCTCGAGCTTCTGACCTATCTTGCCCGGCGGGGCGGCCGGCCGAGCACCCCGGAGGAGATCTACTCCCAGGTCTGGGGCAACGAGTACGGGGATATCGCGACGGTGGCGGTTCACATCCAGCGGCTCAGAAAGAAGATCGAGGAGGACCCGTCGGAGCCGAAATACGTGCAGACGGTGCACGGTTACGGCTACGCCTTCAGGACCGAGGAGCTCGCGTGACCATAAAGCGACAGTTTCAGCTCTACATCGCGGTCCTCTTGGTGGTTCCAACGATGGTTGCCGCGCTTCTCGGCGTTGGCTTCGTCGTCTTTTCCGAGGAGAGTGCCGTAATACGTCTCGCCATGGACCAGCGCCGGTGGGTCGACGAGATCCTTCGCCCGGCGATCGAGCAGAACAGCTACCCCGATCTCTCGGCGCCGGAAGAATTCCACGTAATCGTCGGTGGACCGGGAGGGGAGATCGTTCTCTCGACGGTCGCCGAGGCGCCGGTGGGGGCCCCCTTCGAGCCGCCTCCCCGGGATCCGGAGACGGGTGAGGGACCCGGGGCCTCCGAGATGTTCGAGAGGGGACTGAGCCTCGTCATCGAAGCGATGGAGACCGAACGAGGGCTCTACCGCATCGTCCAGGCCTTTCCCGCTCTTACCCGGGAGGACCTATTCCGCCGAAGCCGCCGGATGTTTATCGTCGCCCTCGCCTTCTTCGGCCTCCTGTTCCTCGGCGCCGTCGTCGGCATCCTATCGGTCTCCACCCTGCAACGTGACATCCTCTCGCTCCAGAAGGCGACGCGGCGGATAAGCGGCGGGGACCTGGATTTTCGCATCGCGCCCCCGAGACAGTCCCGGGGGCGCGCCGGAGGCGATCATCCCGACGAGATCAACCAGCTTGCGATAGATCTCGACACGATGCGGCGGCATCTCCGGGAGGAACAAGAACGTCGCTCCCGTTTCCTCATGGCCGTCTCCCACGACCTGGCAACCCCTCTGACCACGATCCGGGGTTACGTCGAGGCGATGCAGGACGGGCTGATCAACAACGAGGAACAGAAGCTCCGCGGTCTTGCCGCCATCCGGAATAAGACCGATCTTCTCGAAGCCCGGATCGTCGAGCTTATAGAGTTTGTCCGCCTCGAGACGGGGGAATGGCGAATGTCAAACGAGCCCTTCGGCCTAAAAAGCTTCCTCGAGGAGCTCGCCTCGGGGTTTCGTCAAGACTCCGACGTGGCCCGGCGGCATTTCTCTGCCCAGGTCGACGTCGAGGCCGACGCCGTTGTCCAAGGGGACCGGAGTCTCCTCCTGAGGGTTTTCGAGAATCTCTTCCACAACGCGCTGCGCTTTACCTCCGAAGGCGACACCTTGGCGCTCCTGGCGAGGAGAGAGGAGGCCGGGGATATCGCCATCGAGTTCCGGGATTCCGGCCCCGGTTTCGGCGAAGAGGACCCTCATCACCTCCTCGAACCCTTTGCCCGGGGCTCTCACGCCCGGAACGAGCCGGGCTTCGGCTTAGGTCTCGCAACCGCCGCCTCGATCGTCCGAAGCCACGGCTGGGGCATCAGCCTGGCGAACGCGTCGGGAGGCGGCGCCGTCGTGCGCATTTCCGTGCCCGGGGTTACGTCTGCGGACGATTCGTCGCCAGATGCCGGGCGCCGTCGACGGGCAACATGACACCGCTAATCCACTCGCTGCCGTCTTGCGCAAAAAACAGCGCCGCTTCGGCGATGTCTCCGGATCGGCCGCTCCGACCGAGAGGATGGAGGGGCCTCAGCTTGGCGTAGAAGTCCTCGACCTTTTCCTCACCGAAGATCGGAAGGGCCAGCTCGGTGTCTTCCACCAGTCCCGGGGAGATAATGTTGACTCGCACCTTCGCCCCGGCGTACTCCATCGCCGCGACCTGGCTCAGCATGATGACCGCCGCCTTGCTGGTGCAGTAGGCGCCGGTTCCGGGAAAGGCCTTGTGACCGGCGATCGACGAAAGATTGATGATCGATCCGCCCCCGGCGGCCTCCATGACGGGATAGACCTGGTTCATGACCTTCCAGACACCCAAGACGTTGACCCGGAGGAGCTCCTCGAAGGTTTCTTCGTCGGTATCGGCGAGAGCCCCGAACCGCATAAAGGCCGCGTTGTTCACAAGGATGTCGATACCCCCGGCCTTCTTTGCCGTATCTACCAGCTTGTTGATGTCGTCGTCCTTAGTAACGTCGGCGACGACATACGACACCCCCGAGCCGTCGGGAGAGATCGCCGATACCGCCTCCGTGAGCACCTCTTCCCGGCGTCCGCAGATGACAACCGTCGCCCCCTCTTCCCGGAACCGCTTCGCGATCGCCCTGCCGATTCCGGTTCCTCCGCCGGTAACGACGGCGTGCTTTCCCTCGAGTACTCCCATCTAGCTCTCCTTGTTGTGCTCTGTCTCTCTATCGAGTGTAGGCGATTAGACAGGGCCCTTCAACGCGAGTACGCCGCCGTGCCGGAGGTCCGGTCGGCGGCGCATTCGTTAGCCGGTCTTCACTTCGATTCGTCGGGGCTTGGCTTCCGCCTTCTTGGGAAGGGTCAGCGTCAGGATCCCGTTCTTCAGCTGAGCGTCGATATGCTCGGCGTCCACTGTTTCCGGGAGCGGCACGGTCCGCTGGAAGCTCCCGGCGATGCTCTCGCGGCGGTAGTACTTCTTCTCTTTCTCTTCGTGGTCGTAGCGCTTCTCGCCCTGAATAGAGAGAAGATTGCCGCTGACGCTGATGTCGAGGTCCTTCTTGTCGACGCCGGGAACCTCGCAGGTAACGACGACGTCGTTCTCCCGTTCCTCCACGTCGACTCGAGGGGTAAACCCCCGGTCAAGAACTCCGCTTTCTCCGTCGGGCCAATCCAAATCGAAGAGACGGTTGATCTCTCGCTGTAGTTGGTCGAAGGTGGAAAGCCCGTAGTCCCGATCTCTGTTTCTGCGTACCAAGTTCATGGCTGCACCTCCTCTTCTAGTGTTCTATAAGCAAATATGCATAAGGTGTGCCAAGCATCACCAGAAAGGGCTCATTCAAGTTGTTTCAATAAAACAAGTTACAAGAACGTCTAATTGTCTCCTATGCCGGAACTCCCCAGCGGCTCGTGACCTGTGAACGAAACGACCCATCCGGCACCGTTCCGGCGCCTTCTCTGTATCGTTTTGCCACAGATCTGTTTCGAAGAAGATCGAGACCGGGTATGATATGTCCATAAACGCAAGGAGAGGACAATGGATGTAGCAGTACTCGGCGGCACAGGCGTCATAAGTCGATGTATCGTGGAAGAGCTCGTGGCCAAGGGGCACAGGGTAACCGTAGTTAACCGGGGTAGCCGAAAGGTTCCCTTGCCCGACGGCGTGTCGACGATCGTCGCGGACAAGTCGGACGAAGAAGCCTTTGGACGCGCCATGGAAGGAAAGCGCTTCGGGGCCGTCATCGACATGATAGCCTTTAACGAGTCCGACGCCCGGCATACCGTCGGGGTATTCGGGGATAAGGCGGACCAGCTTCTCTTCTGCTCCTCTATCGCCGCCTACAAACGCCCGCCGAAGAGCATGCCGATCCAGGAGCTAAACGAAGAGCTCTACGACGATCCGATCTTTCCCTACTCCTTCCACAAGGCAAAGATGGAGCGCTATCTTGCGACGCTTCCGGGGTGGACCGGTGCCTCCCAAGGCGCCACGCCGGCGATAACCATCTTTCGCCCCTCCCTGACCTTCGGAGACGGCGCTCGCAATGTCGGTATACTCCGGCAGAACTACAACATCGTCGAGCGCATTCGCCTCGGGAAGCCGCTGGTCATGTCCGGGGACGGCACCACTCCATTCAGCTTCTCCTTCGCCCCTGACGTGGCCGTGGGTATCGTCGGGTTGGTGGGTAACAGCGCTGCTTACGGCGAGGCATACCACATCTGCAGCGAGGAGCGAACGCTCTGGCAGGACCTCTACCTGAGTATGGGCGATATTCTCGGAAAGCCGGTCGAATTGATTTACATACCCGCGAAGACCCTCTACGAGGCGTTGCCGGATCTCTGTCATCACCTCTATTTCGAAAAGCGGTTTCCGGGTCTCTTCGACAACACCAAGATCCGGTCCGTCGTGCCGGAGTTCAAACCGAAGTACACCCTCCGTTCCGGACTGGAGCTGCTTATCGAGTCCTGGGAGCGGGACGGCCTTAAGGCAGAGCCGGAGAAGGACGCCCTCGAGGACCGCCTTATCGAGGCGACAATTCTCTATCAGAACG
>CAZLDK010000038.1:0-17035 GCA_964558285.1 uncultured Spirochaetaceae bacterium
GATCGACACCTACGTAAAGGGGCCGGTCTTCTTGGCCCGGGAGCTTCTCGGGACATTTGTCGAGCGGGGGCGGGGAGGTCTTTCGGTCGTTATCGGCTCCTCGGGTTACGAAGCCTCCCCGATGGCCCGGGCCCTCGAGACCGCTCTTGAAAGCCTCTTCGAGTCACTCCTGAACCTCTACCAGCGGGAATCCGTCGTTCTCCGGGGCTTTCTCGCCGGCCCCGAACAGGAGGCGGAGATAGCCCGGCAGGTTCTCGAAGAGATCGCCGCCCAGGACCCCAAGCCCCAGAAGAAGTTCCGGCGCCTCGGGGGCAAGTCCGGTCTCTTTTCCGGCCGAAAATAGCCGCCGGCGCCTCGATTGACCGTCGCCGGGCTGCTGGTCTAAGGTGGCGCCCATGAAACTATGGCTGCGCTTTCTCCTCGGCGCGATAATTGGAGTTGTTCTCGGACTCTATCTCCCGGAATCCGGCGGCGACACGGCTCGCTTCTTCTCCGGTTTTTCCACCATCGTCATCAACCTCGGCCGCTACCTCTTGGTGCCCCTGGTCATCTTCGGCGGCGCTTCGGGGACCTACGAGCTCCGGCAAACGCGCCGGGTCGCCACGGCCCACCTGCGGGCGCTCCTCTTCGTCGTCGCCGCGACGGCCGGCGCCATCGTCCTCGGGACCCTTAGCGTCCTCGTAATATCACCGAGCCGCATTCCTCCAATCTTCCAGGAGGCCGTGGGCCGGGAGTTCCCTTCGCTCTTCGAGTTGGTCTTGCAGACCTTTCCCCGGAACCTCTTCCGGATCTTTTCCTCCGAGGGCTCCTTTCTCTTGCCCTTCTGGGTCCTTGGACTCCTCCTCGGTCTCGGCATGACCGGCGACCCCGAGGAGAAGAGCCCGGTCTTCACCTTTATCGACGCTGTCTGCCGGATCTTCTACCGTATCAACAAGGTTGTGGTCGACTACCTCGCGGTCGGCCTAATCGCCCTCGGGGCAGCGTCCCTCCTCCAAATCCGGGGCGTCGCGGATCTCGGTATCTACTCCCAGCTCCTCATCACCCTGGTCTTTAACGCAATCCTTATCATCTTCGGGATACTCCCCCTCGTGCTCTACTTCTTCGGTGGACGGGAAAACCCCTACATCTGGCTCTTCGGGATGACGGCCCCGGCCATCGCCGGGGGAATCTCCGGGGACAGCTATTTTGCCCTTCCGACCCTTATCCGGGCCGTAAGCGAAAACGGCGGCATCCGGCGCCGGGTGGCCGGGAGCATCCTTCCCCTCGCGGCGACCATCGGCCGGGGAGGGAGCGCCATGGTCTCCGCCGCGGCCTTCGTCGTGGTCCTGCGCTCCTACACGGCCCTGGAGATCACCTTCCTCCAGGTACTCTGGATCCTCGGGGTCGCCTTCGGCCTCTCCTTTCTCCTCGGAGCGGTCCCCGGGACGGCGGTACCGGTGGCCCTCGCCGCGATGAGCTCCGCCTACGGCCAGGGGATGGAGGAGGTCTACCTCATTCTCCAGCCGATCTTCCTCATACTGATCAGCCTCGGGACACTTCTGGATACGGTGCTCGTCGCCTTCGTGGTGCAGATGGTGGGGCTCTACGAGCGGGGACGCCGCCGGGTAGATATCGAGGAGTTTGCCTAAAGGTCAGTTTTGGGAGTGGATCCGGACCGCAATGTGCGGGAAGATCATCAGCTCGTCCCAGAAGGCGACGTCGAACTCGTCCCATACGTTGTGTATCGGGACGAAGATGCGTAGCGAGAAGCCGAGGGAAACGGTGTCGGTCAGGGTGTAGAAGAGCTTGGTCTGAAGCTCCGGGTAGAAGAAGCGCCCGGAGGAATAAAAGTAGCTCGAGAGCTCTCCGGTATCCGATCCTTCAACCGGGCGTAGCGGAAACCGCAGGAGAAAGCTCGGCGAGGCGCCGAGAAACAGCTCCAACTCCTCGGAGAGGCTTATCGAATGGACGTAGGGCACCGAGAGAATAATGCCAAGGCTGCCTGCGATGGGGCCGGCCGCGGTGCCGGTTTCGATCTGCGTCGGCACCCCTTTCCCGGACTCTGTTAAAAGGTACTCCTGCCAGAAGAAATCGACAGCCGGGTTGAGTGTCATGCCCGGGACAACTTCCACCAAGGTCCCGACCCCGCCGGCGAGGTTCAAGGGGCTCACATCGCTCCCCTGGATGGGATCTCCGGCGGCGTTTTCCTTGTAGGCGTTTCCGATCCAGAGTTGACCGAAGTTCACGTCGAGGGTCTGAAACTCCAGGGCCCCGGCTTCGGGAGTTGAAAGACAAGAGGCAACGAAGAGTAGTGCTCCGACTGTCCTGGCAGTGTGCCCCATCACCCTAACTATACCACGGATCGATTAGTAGCTCTTAGCAAAGATGGCGATGTGCTTCGCCGGCTCTCCGGTGATGGCGCAGGTTTTACCCTTTGCCTCCTCTTCGTTTCCGAAGGGAAGGACCCGGATGGTCGCCTTGGTCTCCGCTTTGACCTTGGCTTCCGACTCCGACGACCCGCACCAGGGAACCCGGGCAAAGCCGCCGTCGGCGGCGAAGAACGCCTTGAGCTCCTCGTAGTCCCCGATGGCTTTGGTGTTCTCCTCCCGGAAGGCGAGGGCCTTCTGGTAGAGGTTCTGTTGAATGCTCTCGAGGGTCCTTCCGACGGTCTCGGCCGCCTCTTCCCGGGGAATAAAGGCCTTTTCCCGGTTGTCCCGCCGGACGACCACCACTTGATTCTTCTCCATGTCCTTCGGTCCGCACTCTATTCGAACCGGGACCCCGACCATCTCCCATTGGCTAAACTTCCACCCCGGCGAGTTGTTCTCGTCGTCGTCCAGGATCACCCGGTAGCTTCCGGCAAGCTCCTCTTTGAGCTTCCCGGCGTAGGCGAGGACATCGGCCTTGTTCTGGTTCTTGAAAATCGGGACGATGACGACCTCCGTCGGGGCGAGCTTCGGCGGGATGACGAGGCCGTTGTCGTCGCTGTGCGCCATAATCAGCGCCCCGATGAGCCGGGTCGAGGACCCCCAGGAGGTGGCCCAGACGTATTCCAGGCTCCCCTCGGTGTTCTGGAACTGCACGTCAAAGGCCTTGGCGAAGTTCTGCCCGAGAAAGTGCGAGGTCCCCGCCTGGAGCGCCTTCTTGTCCTGCATCATCGCTTCGATAGCGTAGGTATTGATGGCTCCGGCGAACTTCTCGCTCTCGGTTTTGACGCCGGTCAGGACCGGAATCGCCATGGAGTCCTCGGCAAAGCGGCGGTAGACGTCGAGCATTCGCAGGGTCTCCTCCTGTGCCTCCTCGGCGGTGGCGTGGGCGGTGTGCCCCTCTTGCCAGAGGAACTCGGTGGTCCGCAGGAAGAGCCGGGTCCGCTTTTCCCACCGCATTACGTTTGCCCATTGGTTTATCAAAATCGGCAGATCCCGGTAGGACTGGATCCACTTCTTGTACATGCTCCAGATGATCGTTTCCGAGGTCGGACGAATGACAAGCGGTTCCTCCAGGAGCTCCCCGCCACCGTGGGTAACGACCGCGAGCTCCGGGGCGAACCCCTCGACGTGTTCCGCTTCTTTCTTGATAAAGCTTTCCGGGATCAGGAGGGGGAAATAGGCGTTCACATGGCCGGTCTCCTTGAACATATCGTCCAAGCCCCGTTGAATGCGCTCCCAGAGGGCGTAGCCCCGGGGGCGGATAACCATGGTCCCCTTTACGGGACTGTAGTCTGCAAGCTGAGCCTGCAAAACGATGTCGATATACCAGTCGGCGTAGCTCTCCGACCGAGGTGTAATGCGTTCTGCCATGTGTGGGATCTTAGAAGGGGGTTAGGGGAGCGTCAACCGCTAGTCGAGAGAGGCGGTCTCTACCATGTAGCGAACCGCTCGACCGTTTTCGGTCGGCCTCCGCATCTCTACGACAAAGACAATGCCCGACTCGTCCGGGGACAGGAGAACCTGCCGGATCAGGTAGCTTTCCACTCCCTCCCGATAGAAACCCGGAAGACCGATCCGGCGGGTCTTCACCCGGCCGTCGCCGTGGTCGACCCGGAGCTCGATATGGAAGGCCGCCGACACGTCGGTTCCGCTCCCCCGGGCGTTCTGCCGGAGCTCGATGTCGTAGCGGACGTCCCGCTGAAAGTCCCGAAAGGAAAGACTCGAGGCTGGTGTTGCCCCGTCGATCAGCACGTAGACCAGTCGTCCCTGGTTAAGGTGATCCACCCGGTGGTCACCGATCAGGGCCGCCTGCTCCCGGACAAGCCGATGGAGGGCCGCGCTGCCGTCGTGCCCCAGCGACACCGGCGTCTCGAAGACCCTGCGGTGTACGCCGTTTCGGAGGAAGTCGTTGCCGGGGACATCGACGAGGTAGATTTCTGCGTAGGGTCTGGAGCTCTCGTCGAGAATTCCGTACTGCCCGAACATAAAGATATCGGAATCTTCGGAGAATCCAAGGTTTACAAACTGGGCGACGTCACCGGCGAAGGCTGCCGAGGCAATGAGAAACACGCATGCCGTAGTCACCCACTTCTTATTCATGCAGAATTCCCTCCCTGCTACGTTTAATATCGAACGATTTCCCCAATCCTGTAGTTCTTTTTCACGAATTGATATACTCAAGTCCTAGTGACAATATCGGTACGAAACGCGCTTCTTACCGCTCTTGCGGCTGTCTCGGGCATCGTTCTCCTCGTCTTCTTCGGAGTCGCCTACCTGGTTCTCCAGATGGATCCGGATCTGACGGCGATGGGCATTCTTCCGGTAAGCCGGCTCTACTTCTGGGAGATCTCCGTCGGGACGGGAGCCATCCACTGGCGTCTCGGAGCACTGGCCGCCCTCGGAATCTTAAGCTTCTGCGGACAGATTGTGGTTCTCCGGCTCTTTCGCCGGAGCTCTTCTTCCACCATGCTCTTCTTAGCCTTTTTTCTGGTAGCGCTTATTCTCGACTTGGGGAAAGTCGGGTACCTCTATACTCTGCCCCAGGGAATGACGCCGATGCGCCTGGTCATCCTCTCGCGGACTATCCGATTCGGGCATTTTTTCGGACTCTTCACGCTTCTGGCGTCTTCTCTCTACCACAGCGGCGTCGACTACCCGAAGACGGGGTCCGTTGCCCTGGTTATGGGAGTTGCTACCGCGTCCCTGGTCTACATGCTCCCCGTCGACTCCCTCGCCATCGAGCCCAACCTGGTTCACAGCGCCGGGAGCCAGAGTAGCCTTCAGCTCGTCGGTACCATCATCGGGTTGATCGTCGTGGCCAACGGCGTCCTCGGTGCCCTCCAGAGGCCGGAGAGCCGGCTCTGGCTGCTCTCCGTCGCCTACCTTTTCCTGGTCGTCGGTCGGGAGTTGGTCTTCCTCCTGCCGACACCGGGTTTGACCTACCTCGGCGTTGGCCTTCTGGCCGTTGGAACGGCTCTCGCCGTCTATCGAACGAGAAAACTGGTGCTGTGGCAGTAGAGAATTCTAGGCGAGGACGAGAACGACGGTCAGGCCCGCGGTAAGAGGCATTGCGAGATTGTCGAGGTCCCGGAGGGGCAAGAGCTCGGTAAAGGCGGCCACGAGGGCTACCGAGACGGCGGCTCCCGTATTCAGACCGAAGCGGGTGGCGACCAACAGAACCGCGACAAAACAGCCGAAGGCGCCTTCGAGGGTCTTCCCCTGGGTCCCGCGAATCTGTCGCATCCCGGCGAACTTGCCGATAATGCTCGCAGCGGAATCGCCGAAAGCCAGGGCATAGATGGCGATGGTCGCCGCCGGGTCCGGGTAGATCAGAAGGGAAACCATCGCCCCGAGACCTAAGGTAACCGGGCCGAGGACAAAGTGTCCCTTGTCCCGGGTGCGAGCGGCTTCTTCGGTAATCCGGGAGATAAGAAAGACGTTGTGCCCCTGAGTTCGCAAGGTTTCGGCTACGGTATAGACGAGGGTGCCCGCTCCGAGGAGGCCGAGTGTCACACCACGCCCGAGTAACCCCGCCAAAAGGGGAACCAAGGCAATAAGGAGGTGTATTCCTTTTCGTAACAACTCCCGACGGAGCTCTTCGGTAAGGCCGAAGGGCCGCGTGACTAGGCTTGTTCTACTTTCCGCTAATACCAGCTTCATACTATTATTTTATTTGGACCAGGGTGAATGGACTCCACTTACAATACTAAAAATAACACCAATTTGTCAACAGGGCCCCGGAGAAAAAACAGGTGGCTTTTTCCGGCCCTCCTCGGCTCTCTCTTCGCATTATCGGCCTGTTCTACGGCGCAGAACATAGCGCAGACGCCCGAGGAAATCCAGCGAACCCCGGAACCCTACGAGACCCGCCGGGAGGCCGCTATCGAGAGAGCCCTCTCGGAGATGGACCTCGACGCCAAGGTTGCGCAACTAATCGTTCTCGAGGTGCCTCCCCTCGAGACGGACCGGGATCTAACCGTCGACTATCTGCGACGCTACTTCTCATTCTACTACAGCCGAAGCGATTTCGGGGGCTTCATCCTATTCGGGAACAACCTCCGGAGCATCGACCAGCTCCGGGGGCTTACAGCTACGCTGTCGGCCCTTCCCGATATTCCGGCCTGGGTCATGGTCGACGAAGAGGGCGGAGCGGTGTCTCGACTCGCGAATGCCGGAATCGGGACATCGGCTCTCCCGGCACCCCGGGTCGTCGGTGCCCTCGAGGGCCCCGGGGAGGTCAGGGGTCTCGGAGTGCTGCTCGGGCAGGAGCTACGCTCCCTCGGTATTACGATGAACCTGGCCCCGGTGGCCGACGTCTCGCCGACGGGCGCCGACCGGAGCTACGGCGCGAATCCGTACCGCGTCGCCTCCGCCGTCACAGCCTTTGCAACGGGTCTCCAATCCCAAGACGTGGCGGCGGTCGCCAAGCACTTTCCCGGGGCCGGTGCCACCCAGGGGGACACCCACGTCGGGCCGGTCTACTCGGCCGCCGACGCCGACGAGCTCTGGCGTCGGGACCTCGTGCCCTTCAAAGCGGCGGTAGAGGCGGGAATCGACGGCATAATGACCTCCCACGTCACCTTCGGCCTCTGCGACGACGGACCCGCGGGGCTCTCGGAATGCGTAGTCACCGACCTTCTTCGGGGCCGCCTCGGATTCTCCGGGGTTGTCATCACCGACGCTCTGACCATGGGGGCCCTCGACGGAGAGAAATCGGTGGCCCTTCGGGCTATTCTGGCGGGGACCGACCTTCTCCTGATGCCCCGGGACCCGGGAGCGACGGTAGAGAGCCTCGTGGCCGCGGTCGAATCCGGGGAGCTTTCAGAAGTGCGCATCGACGAGTCGCTCCGGCGCATCCTGCGCCTCAAAATAGACCGTTACGTCTGGGTGCCCCGGGACCCTTACCTCGAAGCACGATGGGACAGCAGATGAAGCGGGTCGGCATCGTCGGCGCCGGTCTCGGGGGCCTCGCGACGGCCCTTCGCCTGGCCGTCCGGGGCTACGAGGTCGATATCTACGACAAGCAGCCGGGCCCCGGGGGAAAGGCCTTCGTCGAGAAGCTCTCCGGCTACCGTTTCGACACGGGGCCCTCCCTGGTAACCATGCCCTGGGTCTTCGAAGAGCTCTTTGCCGCCGCCGACCGCTCCCTCTCCGACTACCTGACGCTGATCCCCCTGGAGACCATCTGCACCTACTTCTGGAGCGACGCCGGGCCCCTGCGAGCCTACGCCGACATCGACCGCTTCGCCGACGAGATGGAGCGGGTTATCGGGGAGCCGGGGGAGAACGTCCTCCGCCACCTCTCCTACTGCCGGAGAATCGAAGCTATCGCCGGGGAGCTCTTCCTTACCAAAAGCCTCCACGAGGCCTCTACCCTGGGCACCGGGCTCTTTTGGCGCTCCCTCTTCCGGATCGGGGGTATCGACCCCTTCCGGACGATGGCCGGAGCCGGGAGGCGCCACTTCCGGACCGAGAAGGCCCGGCAGCTCTTTAACCGCTACGCCACCTACAACGGCTCGAGCCCCTACCGGACCCCGGCAACCTTGAACATCGTCCCGAGCGTCGAGTACTACGGCGGCGCCTACGCCGTCCGGGGGGGCATCTACTCCATTCCCGAGGCCCTCGACCGTCTCGCCGGGGAGCTCGGCGTCCGGCGCTTCTACTCGACGCCGGTCGACCGGATTCTCTTTCGGGAGGACCGAGTCATCCGGGGGCTCGAGGTTCACGGCGAGACCCTGCCCTACGATATCGTCGTCTCCGACGCCGACGCCATCGCCACCTACGAGCGGCTCCTATTCGACACCGACGCCCGGGACTACCGCCGCTACCGCCGGTTGGAGCCCTCCTCCAGCGGCCTGGTCCACTACTGGGGCATCTCCCGTCCCTCCAAGGCGCTCGGCCTCCACAACATCTTCTTTAGCGACGACTACCCCCGGGAGTTCGCCGAGATCTTCGACGACCTGCGGCTCCCGGAGGACCCCACCGTCTACCTCAACATAACCTCCAAGGTCGACCCCGAGGACGCACCCCCGGGGGGCGAGAACTGGTTTGTCCTTATCAACGCGCCCCAGAGCCGGGGGCAGAACTGGACCCGGGAGGTTCCCCGGGTACGGGAGGCGATTCTCCGGAGAGTCAGCCGGGCACTCGGATTCGACGTCGAAGCCGCTATCGACGTCGAAGGGGTCATGACCCCGGCAGACATCGAGGCTAAGACCGACAGCCACGGCGGGAGCCTCTACGGAATCTCCTCCAACAGCGCGGCGGCAGCCTTCTCCCGGCACCGAAACCGCTCCCGGCGCTACCCGGGCCTCTTTCTCTGCGGCGGGAGCACCCACCCCGGTGGCGGCATGCCGCTGGTCCTTCTCTCGGGGCGCATTGTCTCGGAGCTTGTCGAGCGCCACTACCCGGCACGTTGATTTTGTTCCCCCGTGGGCTACACTTTAGACGTAAGAGGAGAAAGAAATGAAGCGACTTATCGCGCTATTGATTGTTTTGTGCGTGGCTGCAACCGGGGCCTTTGCCCTGGAGCTGACCCTTGGTCTCAAGGGCGGCGTCGGCCACTTCGACGCCTGGGGCAGCGACTATTCGGACCTGCTGGACGAGAACGACGGTTCTCGCGCGTTATCGCTTGGTGGCTCGATCGGTGTCTTCGGCCGCTTCGGCCTGGTGCGCCGGTGGTCCCTCCAGCCGGAGGTTCTTTTCACCTCCGGAGGGCAGAAATACAGCGGGAGCTCGGGTTCCGGGGACGACTGGTTTCGCGTCGTTCGACGGACCATCGAGGTCCCCATCCTCGTCCGGCGGCAGTTCAACCTCGGGCCCCTGACCCTCGCGGCCTTCGCCGGGCCCAACGCCCAGTTTAAAGTCGGTGAGTTTAAGCGGGTCCAAGACGGCGATGAGACGGAGCTAACGGACCAAAAACCCATGGCCTTCGGCGCCGACGTCGGGGTCGGCATGGACTTCCAGATTCTTCGCGGAGTCCTGACTACGGACCTGCGCTATAGCCTTGGAGTCACGTCCTGGGACGACACCGGAGACGACAACACCAAGCCGCAGGCGGTTAGGCTCTTCGTAGGATACGGCGTGGCGTTCCTGTAATGGCTACCCAGAAGAAGGCCGCCGATAAGGCGGCTCCGGCGAAGAAGACGACTGCAGAGAAGAAGCCCGCGGCCGGGAAAAAGCCGGCGGCTGCGAAAAAACCCGCGGCAGCGAAAAAACCCGCGGCCGGGAGAACCCCCACCGGGGCAAAGAGCGCCACCGGCAAGGAAATAATCGCCCTCATGGACAAGATGGGGGACGAGGCCTTGGCCATGCTCAAGCGGCAGGCGGAGATTCTGGCCTACGCCCAAGAGCTAGACGCCGCCCGGAGCAAGATGAAAGAAGCCATCGACCGGAGCCAGGAGCAGAAGCCGGCGAAAGGGGCCGCGGCAAAGAAGGGAGCCGCGGGAAAAAAAACCGGCGAAACGCCGGCAGACGCCTACGTCGACCAGAATGGTCCCTCGAGCTTCTTTATCGGCGCCCGGGGCAAACGGATTTTCTTCTCCCGGGAGGAGATGCGCAACCTCACCCGCATTTCCCACGGAGCGGCAGACGCTCTGGCCGGGGCTCGAAGACTATTCACCTGGATGGAACGCGAGCGACAGGACTTTCTGACCGACACGGGGATTTCTCAGCCCGGGGACCGTTCCCTCCAACGGATCTGGGAGATTATCGTTACGAGCTACAAGGTTTCGTAGTCTCCGCGCTTCTCCCAGAGACGTGCCAGATAGCCCGAGAGGGCGTCGGGAGCAACCGGCTTCACGATTACTTCGTCGAAGCCGGCCTCCATAAACCGCACCTTCTGTTCGTCCATTGCGTAGGCGGTAACCGCGAAGACCGGTAGACGGGTGCCCGTCCCCTCGGCTTCCCGGATGCGCCTGACCACCTCGACCCCGTCCATGTTCGGCATCTGTACATCGAGGAGTGCCACGTCGAAGGTTTCCGCCTTGTAATGCTCCAAGGCCTCCAACCCGTCCCGGGCGACGGTTACCTGATGTCCCCCTCGTTCGAGCTGGACCCGCATCGCAAGAAGGTTTATTTCGTTGTCCTCTGCGAGGAGAATTCTTAAACCCCCTCTTAGCTCTAGAGTCATCTGCTTGTCCTCGTGCCGGGCCTCGCTTCTTCTATCCATAACAGCGTCCAGGGTAAACGTAAAGGTGCTTCCATCCCCAGGGCTGCTCTCGACGGTAATCTCTCCTCCCATCATCTCGACCAGGCGTTTGCTGACCGCGAGCCCAACCCCGGCACCGCCGTACCGCCGGGCATAACCCTCCTCGACCTGTTCGAAGAACTCGAAGAGTCTTTCCCGGTTCTGCTCCGAGATCCCGATTCCGGTATCCTTGACCGCGAAGCCGATGGTAACCGCCGAGTCCGCCCCTTCAGGACCACGAAAGACGCGGACCGCTACGCCGCCCTCTTCGGTGTACTTCACCGCGTTGCCTATCAGGTTGGTCAGGACCTGCTGCAGACGAACGCGGTCGGTAACGATGGTCTCCGGCAGCCCCTCTTCGATCTCGACCGAGAAGGAGAGACCCTTCTGCTCCACGTCGGCGGCGAAGAAGGAGCTTACGTGCCGGAGTAGCTCCGGGATCGAGAAGGCCTGGGGCATCAGCGTCAGCCGGTCCGCCTCAATCCGGGACAAATCGAGAATGTCGTCGATTAGCTGCACCAACGAAGAGGAGGACTCCTCGATCAGCCGGTAGTAGGTCCTCTGGGTCTCGGCGTCGGCCTCCGGGAGGAGCCGGAGGAGCCCGAGGACCCCGTTTATCGGAGTACGGATCTCGTGGCTCATGTTCGCAAGAAAGACGCTCTTTGCCCGGTTCGCCTCCTCGGCCCTCTGTTTTGCTCGAATAAGCTGCGCTTCGTAGCGTCTGGCCTCGTCGAGGTTGAAGTGGATAAGAATAGTCCCGAGGAGCACGCCGTCGGCATCGACGATACTGTTTCCTCGGACGAGGACGGCGTGCTCCCGGCCCCTCCGGTCCCGGAGGAGCTGTTCGGTTACCACGGAGCCCTCCCGGAAGAGGCGCTGCGCATCGGCGCTAGCCTGCTCTTGGTCTGCGTAGAAGTATGAGATCTCGCCGATCCCCTGGAGCTCTTCGAAAGTGTACCCGGTCAGGTCCTCCATGGCCCGGTTTACAAAGGTAATCTCCCCCTGGCCGTTGGTTATCGCGACCGCGTCGTTGGTCTGCTCGATACCCCGCTTAAAGAGGGTCAGGCTTCGCTCGAGCACTTTGCTCTCGGTAATGTCCGAGATCACCGTTACCGTCCTGCCGTGGCTCCCCGAGCTGTTTGCGACAGGGAAGGTACGGTGGCGCACCCATTTGACCGCGGAATCGGGGGTCAGGATGCGGTAGGTCAAATCGACCACAGCTTGGTCGTTTCGGCCGGTCTCCTCGGTAAAATAGCTCCGGTCGTCGGGATGGATCCATTCGGCGTAACCGTCGGCTGTTCCGTAGATATCCCGTCGGCTCCGCTTAAAGAGCTCTTCGAAGGCGGGGTTTGCGTAGAGTGTCCGGCCCTGGTCCCGTAAGAAGACCGCCTCTCGAATATGCTCAGCCACCTGCCGAAAGCGTTCCTCGCTCTCGTGGAGGGCGCCGAGAGCCTTCTGTCGCTCCATCGCGTCGGTATGGGTCGACACCACCCCTCGGTAGACCCCGTCGACCTGGATCGGCGCCATGTTTACGTAGTGCTCGAGGGTCGATCCGTCCCGGCGACGGAAGGTCATCGGACCGGAGAAACTCCGCCCCGCCTCGAAGGCCTCGAGGACCGGCTCGAGCTCTTCGGGGTTCAACACCAGGGACGCCGGGCCCCCTAAGTCGCGAATCTCGTCCACCGAATAGCCGAACATGTTCTCCATAGCCTGGTTCATAAACTGCAGCCGGCTGTTCTCGTCGGAAACTCCGATTCCGAGGGGCGAGTATTCTATAGCCGCGATGAAGCGGCTCCGCTCCAGCGCCGCTTCCTCGTCTGCGGTAGTATCTCTGCCGACCGCCTGCACGACTGTTCCCTGGGTTCCCCGGCTGATAATCCGGTTACACCACCGAAGGCTCCGGGGGCCCTTCCCGGGCACCTCGACGGTTCCCTCGAAATCCACGGTCCCGCCGACGGGGGTTTCCCCGAGACGACGAACCAGTGTGCTGCGGTCGGTCTCGGAAAGCACCTCCAGCATGTCCGTCCCGACAAACGAATCCGGGTCGGTCCCGAGAAAGTCGGCAAAGGCAGTGTTGATAAAGAGCGTCTCCCCGGTAGTCAGGTAGCGGCAGATAAGCTCCGTCTGATCCTCTACCACCGACCGGTAGCTCTCCTTTTCCTCTTGGAGGGCTCCCAAGGCCTGGTTTCGCTCCCGGAGCGATAGGTAGCCCATCCCCAGCAGAAGCGCCACCAAGAAGGGGAAAAGAAACCCCGGCGCTCCCAGCTCCGGCGCCTGGAGCGTCAAGACAGCCGTCGAGAAGGTGGTAAGCGCCGCGTAGGCGACGAAGAAGCCGGCATGCCGGGCCATGTAGGACACACCGGCGATGGCGCAGAGCAGCAAGCCGAAGTAGACGGAGCTGAACTCCGCAGCACCGAGAAGGTAGAGAAAGTAGACGGTGTAGACCGAGCCCGAGAGCTCCGCCACCACGACAAACCGACGCCTGACCGCAGGGGCCACTACCCCGAGGACCGCGGCGGCGAGGAGTGCGGTGCCCAAAGAAAGACGGATCCACCGGCTGCTCGCGACGCCGATTTCACCTAACCGGGCAATAGCGGGGTAGACGAGAAAGACGAACCCGACACTCCCGAGAATGACGATATGGGGGAGGAGCGCTCTCTTGGACTTCTGTGGGATCGCCATCTTTGGGGGCGATTCTACTCGATTGCCCCGGTTCGGCGCAAGTAATCGACACTTTCGCCTATTTGATTGTTTTGTGGTTTTTTATCGCCGCTGTGGAGGATTCCTGACTCGGACACCCAGGGATTGCCTTAGACGGCGGTTCCCGCTACCTTTGCGGCGATACCATCGTAGACAAAGGAGAAAGAATGACTGTCGTCGTTCCAAAAGAGAAGTATCCCGGGGAGCAGCGGGTCGCACTCGTCCCGGCACACGTACCCACCCTGACGAAGGCCGGCTTTTCGGTTCTCGTCGAGGCCGGGGCCGGCGTTCCCTCGGGGCACGCGGACCAGGAGTACACCGAAAAGGGCGCCGAAGTCGTCGCCGACGGCCGGGAGCTACTCTCCCGGGGAGATCTGGTACTGACGGTCCGAAGCGCCGCAGCTGCGGACTCCGCCGGCACCGAGATGGCGGAGCTTATCAAGGAGGGAGCCGTCGTCGTCGGCCACCTCGACGCCTACGCCCCCCACGAGAGCTTTAAGAAGCTGGCCGCCCGGAAGGCAACCATCCTGTCGATGGAGCTCATCCCGCGGATTACCCGGGCCCAGAGCATGGACGCCCTCTCGTCGATGGCGAACCTCGCCGGATACAAGGCCGTCATTCTCGGGGCCGAAGCGCTCCCGAAGATCTTCCCGATGATGATGACCGCCGCGGGGACCGTGGTTCCGGCGAAGGTCTTTATCGTCGGCGTCGGCGTTGCCGGCCTCCAGGCGATCGCTACGGCAAAGCGCCTCGGCGCGGTGGTCAGCGCCTACGACATCCGCCCGGCGGTCAAGGAGCAGGTCGAGAGCCTCGGCGCCCGGTTTGTCGAGATGGAGCTCGACACAGCGGATTCCGAAGGCACCGGCGGATACGCCAAGGCGATGGACGAGGAGTTCTACCGCAAGCAGCGAGAGCTTATGACGAGTATCGTCGCCGAGACGGACCTGGTTATAACCACCGCCGCTATCCCGGGGAAGAAGGCCCCGATTCTGGTCACTAAAGAGATGGTCGAGGCGATGCCCCTCGGATCGGTCGTCGTCGACCTTGCCGCCGAGCGCGGGGGCAACTGCGAGGTCACCGAAGCGGGAATGAACGTCGTACACGCCGGCACCACGGTTATTGGGCCGGTAAACCTTCCCTCGTCGATGCCCTTTCACGCGAGTCAGCTCTATTCGAAGAACGTCGTCGAGCTCGTCCTCCACGGAACCACCGACGGCGTCTTCGCCCCCCCCGAAGGAGACGAGATCGCCGAGGCGATCACCCTTCTTCGAAACGGCGAGCCGACCTCGGAAGCGGCCGCGGAGCACATGGGAATTAAAAGGAGCACCTGATGGCTGAAACCATAAGTTTTATCAACATTCTTACCGTCTTCGTCCTGGCAATTTTCGTCGGCTTCGAAGTCATAACCAAGGTACCGCCGATTCTCCATACCCCCCTCATGTCCGGGTCCAACGCGATCTCCGGCATAACCATTATCGGAGCCCTCTTGGCCGTCGGAAGCGGTCAACAGACGCTGACGATCGTCCTCGGTCTCGTGGCGCTCATCAGCGCGACGATCAACGTCGTCGGAGGTTTCTTGGTGACTCACCGGATGCTCAAGAAGTTCAAGAAGAGGGACGCCTAATGGACCAAGCCGTAATTCTCAACGCCGCGTATCTCGTTGCCGCGGTCTTCTTCATCCTGGGTCTGAAGGGGCTCACCCATCCCCGAAGCGCCGTCCGAGGGAACCTCCTCGGGGCCCTCGGTATGCTCATCGCCATCGTCGTTACGCTCTTCGACCAGTCGATCTTGAGCTTCGAGTTGATAGCCGTCGGCGTCCTCGCCGGGACCATCATCGGCATCATTCTAGCTCTGACCATCCAAATGACGGCGATGCCGCAGTTGGTGGGACTCTTCAACGGTCTCGGTGGTGTCGCATCGGCTCTGGTCGCCGGGGCCATTCTCTACCAGGCGGTTGTCGTCGCCGGAACGACCGGAGCGTCGAACAGCCTCCAGTTTCTTATCGCGACCGTCGCCTCGGGGCTCATCGGGTCGGTCACCTTCTTCGGAAGCTTTATCGCCTTCGGAAAGCTCCAAGGCATCGTCACCGAGAAGCCGGTCCGGTACAAGGGGGAGCAGATCGTCAAGATCCTCTTCTTCGGTGGATCCATCGCAGTCGGGGTCTACCTGGTTATGAACCCAGCCCTCTTCGACTACTACTGGATTCTCGTCGGCCTCGCTGCGGCCCTCGGCATCCTGCTGGTCATCCCCATCGGGGGCGCGGACATGCCCATCGTCATCGCACTCCTTAACTCCTATTCCGGGATCGCCGCCGCTGCCACCGGTTTCGTCCTCTCGAACAATATCCTGATCATTTCCGGGTCCCTCGTCGGGGCGAGCGGCATCATCCTGACCCAGATTATGTGTAAAGCGATGAACCGCTCCCTCGCCAACGTCCTCTTCGGCGGGGTTGGTGCCGCTGTGGAGCAGGAGGATCAGGGCGATATCTACTCCGGCAGGGTAACGTCGACCTCCGCCGAGGAAGTCGCGATGATACTCAAGAGCGCTCAGCGGGTAGCCTTCGTCCCGGGGTACGGCATGGCCGTCGCCCGGGCTCAGACGCCGGTGCGTCTTGTCACCGAGCTGATGGAGGCCGACGGCATCGAAGTCGAGTTCGGGATCCACCCCGTAGCCGGGCGTATGCCGGGGCACATGAACGTCCTCCTGGCAGAAGAGAACATCTCCTACGACAAGCTCAAGGAGATGGACCAGATAAACCCCTCCTTCCCCCAGACCGACGTGGTGATCGTTCTCGGGGCCAATGACGTGGTAAACCCCTTAGCCCGGGAGGCGAGCGGATCTCCGATTTCCGGCATGCCGATCCTAAACGTCGATCAGGCGAAGACGGTCGTCGTCATAAAACGGAGCCTGAGCCCTGGGTTCGCCGGGATACCAAACCCGCTCTTTGCCGCGGACAACACGCTGATGCTCTTCGGGGATGGAAAGAAGGTGATGGAGGATCTGGCGACGGCGTACAAGGACGCCTAGTTGTTGCTGGTCGCCGACAGGTGCTCGTCTGAGTACTTGTCGGTTATCGTCTTGATGTTCGGCAGCACCTTCAGAAAGATGTCGACAAGCTCCGGGTCGAACTTCGTCCCGGCGAGCTTGGTCATCTCGTTAACGGCGTCGTCTTCGGTCCAGGCCTTCTTGTAGATGCGCTGGGACCGAAGGGCGTCGTAGACGTCGGAAATCGACACGATCCTTCCGAAGAGGGGAATCTCGTCCCCCCGTTTACCGAGGGCCCTGCTGTTTCCATCCTGCTTTATCGGCTCTCCGGTCTCGATGTCTACGTGGCCCGGGTAGCCGGTCCCGTCCCAGTTTTCGTGGTGGTTCAGTGCGACCTCTTGGGCGAGCTCGTCGAACTCTGACTGCTTGTTGATAAAGAGCCGGGCCCCGAGAATGGTGTGGCTCTTCATCACCTCGTACTCTTCGTTGGTAAAGCGATCCGGCTTTTTCAGGATCAGGTCCGAGATCGCCACCTTGCCCACGTCGTGGAGCATCGCAGCCATCCGTAGAGTATCTCGGGTCTTCTCGATCTCTTCGTCCGAGATTTCGTGTTCCTTGGCCCAGCGCTCGTAGATCTCGATGGCGTAGCCTGCCACCCGGTTAACGTGGGGGCCGGTCTCTTTGGGGTCTCGGAGCTCTGCCATCTTGATCATCCGCAGGAGGATGGCCCGGGTCATCTGCGCCCGCTGCATTGCGA